>CAYMRQ010000136.1:0-3593 GCA_964392845.1 uncultured Rhizobium sp. | reverse complement strand
CGGACAGGATTTCCCGGCGGAACGCATCGCCGTCGGCGACGGGGATTGCCGCGGTCGCCACCGGCACCGCGTTGCCGGTCTTGATGAAGCCCGTCACACCCGGGCCCCCAGCACCGCGGCGGCGCTCCCGAGCGCGCCGGAGAACCACACCGGCATCCACAGCCCCAGCAGCAACAAGAGGCCGATTGCCGACACGACGATCAGGATTCCCGCCGTGCTATCGCGAGCAGCCGGGGGCACAGCCGGCACAGACGATTTCGGATCGCCGAACGCCATGTCGATCAGGTGCCGCAATGCCGACAGAAAGACGACGCCGCTGGCGGCGAGAAACAGCACCAGCACCAGCCAGGCGCCATCTGCCGCCGCCGCGCGCAACAGCTGATATTCGCTCATGAAGACCGAAAATGGCGCGACGCCGATCAGCGCCAGGACGCTGCCGAGCAAGGCGATCCCCCATAGCCGGTCGGCACGCAGGGCGCCGGACAGCATATGCATCTCGTGGCTGCCGAATTGCTGCCCGAGACGCCCGACCGCGAAGAATGCGAGCGATTTGCACACCGAGTGATTGAGCGTGTGGAACAGCGCGGCAAAGGTGCCAAGCGGCCCGAGGCCGTACCCGAGAGCGATGATGCCCAAATGCTCGACGCTGTGATAGGCGAGCAGGCGCTTGGCATCGCGCTGAAAGACGATGAAGCCGGCCGCCACCAGGATCGACAGCGTCCCGAAGAAGATCAGCAGCCCGTCGGCGAAATCGGCTCCCAGGGCATGCCGGGCCGGCGGGACAAAGCGCATGATGCAGTAGAGCGCGGTGTTCAGCAAAAAACCGGAGAACATCGCCGATACCGGGGTCGGCGCCTGGCTGTGCGCATCGGGCAGCCAGGAGTGGATCGGCGCGAGCCCGGTCTTCGTGCCATAGCCGACCAGAATGAAGATGAACGCGAATTTCATCAGCGTCGGATCGAGCTCGACGTCGGCGGAGGCCAGCTTGGTCCAGAACAAGGCATCGGCCGGGACGCCGCCGGCGGATTGGCCCGCGGATTGAACCGACGCCGCAGCGAAGATCGTTCCGATGAAGGCGAAGGCAATCCCGACCGAGCAGATGATCAGGTATTTCCACATCGCCTCGAGCGACAGGCGGCTCGGATGCAACGATATCAGGAAGGCGCTCAACAGCGTGGTCGCCTCCATCCCGACCCACATGATGCCGAGATTATTGGACACCAGGACCAGCATCATCGCCGAGAGCGAACCGAGCCAGAGGGCGCCAAAGCGGCGCGCAACCGGGAGAGAGAAGGCATTCTCGGCCGTTTCATGCGCGAAATACACGCCGGCGAAGGCTGAGCTGAGCAGAAAGACCAGAACCAGGACGATCACGTGGAAGGCGGAAAAGGCATCGATGTAAAACCACTGATCGGCCGCGGTCACAAAGCCGTTGCCGAGGACGATCGCCCATACATCGGCCGCGAGCACGAGCTCGATCGCCGATACCGCGACGATCAGCCTGAGAACATGAAGCGGCCGCGGCAGCGCCAGGCAGGTCAATGCCCCCAGCACCGCCACACCGAGCATCGCGAATATCGAATAATCCGAGAACACCCGGTCAGCCCCTCAGCGCATTGAGCTGATCGACATCCATCGACCCGAATTCCCGGTTGATGTGGAATATTGCTATCCCCATGACAAAAACCGCGACGAAGGCATCCAGCAACACCCCCAATTCCACCAGAAGGGGTGTTCCAACAACCGTAATCACGCTAAAGACAAAGATGCCATTTTCGAGCATCAGATAGCCGATGACCTGCATCAGCGCGCTGCGTCGGCTGATGATCATGAAGAGGCCGATGGAAATCACGAAGATCGCCGTCTCGAGCATCAGAAAGGGCGCGTGCCGCAACGCCGGCTTCAGCTCGAGCGCGAGCCAGACCGACAATCCCAGCGCCACAATGCCAAATAGGATCGAGGCGACAAATCCGACAAACGGCTCGACCTCGCGGGGATAGGCGGTGCGCGCCCGCAGCCGCAACAGCACACACGGGAAAATGATCCCCTTCAACGCGATGTTGCCGCCGGCCAGCGCCAGCACCCGCAGGCCGAGCCCGTCGTCGTGGGCGAGCAGCGGTACGAGGCCGAAGAGGATGCCCTGGAGCGACAGCCAGCGGATGCAGGCACCGATGCGGCTGGTTCCGAGGAGGGCGAAACAGCTCACCAGGCCGAGCGCGTGGATGGTGTCGAGAAGGGCGGGCATGCGCTCAGACCAGGAGCACGATAAAGGCGACAACCGAGAGCGTTGCGGCGCCGACGATGAATTGCGGCACGCGAACGAGGCGATAGCGCGCCATCGCCGATTCGACCATGCCGATGACGACCGCGAGGCCCGCCATGCCGAGGAGGGCCATCCCGCCATCGAGCCACAGGCTGCCGCTGCGCAGCGGTACGACCAGGCCGACAAAAAGCGCGCCGAGGCTCCAGAGTTTGAGCGCGGCGGCGTACTGGATATAGCCAAGATCCGGACCGCTATGGTCGAGCACCATGACCTCGTGGATCATCGTAAGTTCGAGATGCGTGTTCGGGTCATCGACCGGAATCCGCGTGTTTTCAACAAGTTCCAGGACGACGAGGGTCATCGCGACCAGAGCGAGCGCCGGGAGGGCCCGAGCCCAGGTAGCGAGGGTGATCGCGCCGTAGATCTCGGTCAGCGACAAGGCGCCGGTAACCCGGACGAGCGTTGCCAGCGCCACCAACAGGGCCGGTTCTGCCAACGCCGCGAAGTGAACTTCCCGGCTCGCGCCCATTCCTTCAAAGCTGGATCCGGTATCGAGCGCCGCCAGCACGGTGACGAACCGGCCGAGCGCAAAAAGCCCGGCGAGCACGATCAGATCGCCGGAAAAATTCACCACCGCCCCGGCGCTGCCAAACGGCAGGATCAGAAGGCCGGCCGCCAGAGTCGCCAAATTCACCACCGGCCCCAGGCGAAACAGCCAGCTCGTCACCTCGCCGTAAACCGCCCCGCGGCGCAGGCATTTGGCAACATCCCGATAGGGCTGGATCAGCGGCGGGCCGCGCCGTCCGGCGACAATGGCCTTGGTGCGGTTGATGATCCCCAACAGCAGCGGGGCCAGCAGCAGGGCGCAGAGCGGCGAGAAAAACCAATGGGCGTGCGGCATGGCTCAGAAGCTGCCCCAGATCAGAAGCGCGATCAGCGTGGCCGCGACATAGAGGACGTAAACGTGGGTGTGCCCCTGCTGGACGACATTCATCCGGCTGACCGCACGGCTGAACCAGCGAAAACTCGGGACAAACAAGAGCCGCAGAAACGGGTCGCCACTGTCGCTCGCATAGGAGGACGCAGCGGGAAAGTAGCCGCTCGGCGGGACCAGGGTTTCGCGATTTCTGACGAACAGGCGAAACTGCGTCGTCAGCGGCTGGGCGAACGACGATGCCGTGTATTGCATCCTGGGCGTCCCTCGCGGATAGCCGCAACCCCATACCGGCGCCCGCCGCACGCCGGCCCGGGCGAGCCGCCACGAGCGCAGGGCCCACGCCAACCCGGCGATGACAACGAGGACGGCAAAGACCGCCACCACCATCCCAAG
>CAYMRQ010000135.1:0-12619 GCA_964392845.1 uncultured Rhizobium sp. | reverse complement strand
TGTCGCGCGTCCCCGCCTCGGCCGCGACGCCCTCGGCGAGCGCCGTGCGCACGTCCGGGGTCAGGCGCGGGCTGCCCAGATCGTCCCACCAGCTTTCCAAGGGCGGCCCGAGCTGCTCGAGAAAATGCGCCATCCCTCCCTCCCCGCCGGCGAGATGAAAGGTCAGATGCGGTCCCATCAGCGCCCAGCGCAGTCCCGGCCCCTCGCTGATCGCGGTATCGACATCGACGACGCTGGCGACCCCGGCAGCAACCAGATGAACCGCCTCGCGCCACAACGCGGCCTGCAAGCGGTTGGCGACATGCCCGGCGACCTCGCGGCGGATGTGGATCGGGCGTTTGCCGATTGCCGTATAAAACGCCATCGACCGCTCGATCGTTGCAGGCGCCGTCCGCGCGCCGCCAACGATTTCGACCAGCGGGATCAGGTGCGGCGGGTTGAACGGGTGCCCGATCACGCAGCGCCCGGGATGGCGGCAGGATTCCTGCAGGCGGCTCATCAACAGCCCCGACGAACTGGAGGCGATCACAACCTCCGGCGCCAGCACCGCGTCGATCCGGGCGAGGAGCTCCTGCTTGATCGCCGCGCGCTCGGGGGCATTCTCCTGGACGAAATCGGCCCCTGCGACAGCGGATTCCGCATCTGCACAAAAAATCAGCAAATGATGCGGGGGCGTCGCGGCGATCGGCCCGAGCCGGGCCAGCACCGGCCAGGCGGCATCGATGAAATGGCGCAATTTGGCTTCCGCCTCGGGCGCCGGGTCGCTCGCCGTGACCTCCAGGCCGCGCGACAGAAACGTGGCGGCCCAGCTCATGCCGATCGTGCCGGTCCCGACCACCGCCACACGGCGGATGCTGCGCTGCTGCATGACGTGCCTCCCTCGCCTCGCCCGCCGCGAGCCTGCCGTGCTGGCGCCCAAGCTGGCGCCCCAGCTGGCGCATCGACGAGTGCGGCCCGGCTTTGCTAAGCTCGGCCCGACTGGCGACCACCCCATGCTGCCCGGACCATGGTGCCCGGCACGACCCGCTTTAGGAGCTTAGTCGGCCTTGCCCGAGCCGTCCACGCCACGCGACCTTCGCCTCGATTTCTTTCGCGGCGTGTCGTTGATATTCATTTTCATCGACCACATTCCCGAGAACATCCTGAGCTATTCGACGCTGCAGGCGGTTGCCTTCTTCGACGCTGCGGAAGTCTTCATCTTCATCTCCGGGTTTACCGCAGCCTTGGTCTATGGCCGCCGCCTCGCCAGCAAAGGCGCGCTCTATGCCACGGCGCAGGTGCTGCGGCGGGCCTGGCAGCTTTATGTCGCGCACATCTTCCTGTTTGTCCTGTTCGTCGCCGAGGTGTCCTATACGGCGACCACCTTCAAGAACCCGATGTACAATGAAGAGATGCGCGTCGCCGATTTTCTCGACGAGCCCCATATCGCCGTGATCAGGGCGTTGCTGCTCGACTTCCAGCCAACCTTCCTCGACATTCTGCCTCTGTATATCGTGATGCTGGTGATCTTCCCGGCGATTTTGCTTGGTATGCAGCGCCACCGGCTGTTGGTGCTGGTGCCCTCGGCGATCGTCTACCTGGTCGTCCAGATTTTCGACATTTCGGTTCCCGCCTATCCGGAGGGCCATGTCTGGTATTTCAACCCGCTCGCCTGGCAATTTCTGTTCGTCGCCGGGGCGGTGCTCGGCCACCGCACAGCCCAGGGCGAGAGCTTTGCCGCCCTCTTGAGGCTGGCCTACCCGGTGGCCGCCGTGGTTTTCGCGGCCGCGCTCGCGGTCAAGGTGAGCTGGACGCTCCACGGCGTGTGGGAGCCGGTCCCGGGGCTGCTCCTCAGGGAGCTGTGGCCGGTGAACAAGAACAATTTGTCGCCGCTTCGCCTCGTCACGTTCTTCGCGCTGGTGCTGCTGGTCGCGAACCTGGTCCCCCGACAGGCTCGCTTTCTCGGCAGCGCGGCGGCGCGGCCGCTGGTGCTGTGCGGGCAGCAGTCGCTCGAGATCTTCTGTCTCGGAATTCTCCTTTCGGCGCTCGGGCATTTCGTCCTTGCGGAATATGATTCCGCCATCGCCATGCAGCTTGCTGTCAACGCCGCGGGGATTGCGGTGATGCTGCTGACCGCCAAAATGATCGACTGGTACAAGGCGATGGATCGAATGCCGATACCACAGCCGGCCGTGCCGCGAAGCCGCGGCGATGGGGAGGCATGATGAAGCGCCGGTCGCTGCTGTGGCTCGCCAGCGCCGCGGCGCTGAACCTCGCCATGCCGGCGCCAGGGCGTGCCGAACCGCCGGAGTGCGCGGTCCCGCCCGAGCTGTCGGGAATCTCGGTCAAGCTGAAGCTACCTCATCTGGCCGAGCGGCTGGGCGCGCGGCAGGCGGTGAATATCGTGGTGATCGGCGGCGCCTCGACCAGGGGTGCCGCCGCCGGCGCGCCCGATCTCGCCTATCCGCATCGCCTGCAGTTGGCGCTTGCGGCGTTCTACCCCGAGGTGTCGATCAGCGTGGTCAACAAAGGCGTGCCGCGCCAATCGACGCAGCAGATGGTGGAACGGTTTCCCACCGACGTGATCGCCGAAGACCCGATCCTGGTGGTGTGGGAGGCCGGCATCAGCGATGCCGTGCGCGGCATCGAGATCGACGATTTCGTCGCCGCCCTGCAGGCCGGCATCGAGGAGGTGAAAAACCGGGCAATCGACATCCTGCTGGTCGATATGCAATTCTCCCGCAGAACGTCGACGGTGATCGACTTCGAGCAGTATCTCAACGCGCTGCATCGCGTCGGCGACCTGAATGAGGTGTACGTTTTCCCGCGGTTCGCCATGATGCGCTACTGGAGCGAGCAGAACATGTTCAACTTCGACCAGGTTGCCGAGGAGGAGCGCACACGGCTGGCCGCGAAAGTCTATGAATGCATCGGCCGCAAGCTCGCGCACATCATCCACACGGCGGTCCGATGACCCGCCTCGCGCTCGCCGCCGTGCTCGCGCTTGCCGCGGGTACCGCGCACGCCGCCGACATGGTCGCGGGCGAAACCGGAGCCCAGCGCGTGCCTGGGAGCTGCGCCGTGCCGCCGGCCCTGATGGTCATCGAGCCGGCCCAGGCGCGCATCGCGGCCCGCATCGACCAACGCGAACCGCTGACCATCGTTGCCGTCGGCTCGTCCTCGACCCAGGGGGTCGGCGCGAGCGCCCCGGGCTTGAGCTATCC
The DNA here is from genome assembly GCA_964392845.1 of uncultured Rhizobium sp. GTDB lineage: Bacteria > Pseudomonadota > Alphaproteobacteria > ATCC43930 > CGMCC-115725 > DATARH01. The sequence goes on along the minus strand of CAYMRQ010000135.1, from coordinate 9,416 downwards.
AAGCCGGCTCGCGGCCGAGCTCAAAGACCGGTTCCCGTTGATCGGCATCCGGGTGATCAATCGCGGCAAAGGCGGTGAGGACGTCTTGGAGGAGCTGGCCCGGCTGGACCGCGACGTGATCGCCGAGCGCCCCGATCTGGTGATCTGGCAAATCGGCACGAACACGGTGCTGCGCCGCGACGATCTGGCCGCCGACAGGGCGCTGATCGAGCGCGGCCTCGCGCAGCTCAAACAGAGCGGCAGCGATGTCGTGCTGATGGACCTGCAATACGCCCCGCGGGTCATCGCGCGGCCGGCTTATGCGGAGATGGAGCAGCTGATCGCAAACGTGGCAAAGAGCGACCGGGTCGGCCTGTTTCGCCGTTTCGAGATGATGCTGCACTGGCAGGCTGCGCAGCCGGCCGACGCCCCGAAGATGATCGGCCCGGACGGGTTGCACATGACCGACCGCGGCTATTTCTGTCTCGCGGCCAATCTTGCCGAGGCCCTCGCCGGGAATTGGCGGTCGCAGCAGCGCCCGGCGCAGCGCCCGTCGGCCGCGCGGTTCGCCGGATTGGCCGGACCGGAACCTGTCTCCGCGCCGCCCGCCGGTGCCGCGCCATGGGGCGAGTGCACCCGTGCGTCTCGGGCCTGCCGGCCCTGGCGGCGGCAAAAGACGGGCGATCCGCGCATCGCCAATTGATCCGGGTTGCTGCGACGAAAGGACGCGTTAACCATTTGAGCGCAAGGTGTGCCTTCGGGCGGGGCGCAAGCGATGTCCCCGGGCCACGACAGAATAGGGTTGGGATTCGCGCCGGCCTCATATATGCTGACGGCGCATAAGAGGGGGCCACAAGATGTTGTTGGTTTCCCGTTTTTCGAAGCCAGACGATGGGGCCTCGGCAACCGCGGCGCGAGCACGGTTGGATCGGGTTGCGGTTCGACACACCGACCCTAGAGTTGCCACAAAGTTTTGGCATGGTGATTGCGTATTCGCCGCTCGAGCATCTTCACCCCTGGGGCTGGTTGTACCGGGGCACGGAGGCGGATGCGCTCGGCGAAAATGTCACGGGCGAATCCGGTCCGTGATCAGCGGCCCGAATTTTCGTCGTGCAGGCTCGTTATCTGAGCGAACGGTCGAAACTGTAGCGGTCGACAGAGCGGTCGATTGAGGTGAGCAAATGCGATTTGACGAAGGCATCTTCGGACTTTACGCGCGCATCTACGAAAACCGGCGCGAGGTGGAATACTCGCTAGAGGACTATCTGCGAGCCTGTTCCGACGACCCGTCGTTTTATGCGGGTGCCGCCGAGCGGCTGTTGAAGGCTATCGGCGAGCCGATCATGGTCGACACCAGCCAGGATCCGCGCCTCGGCCGCATTTTCATGAACCGGACCATCAAGGTCTACCCCGCCTTCGAGGATTTCTACGGCATGGAGGAGACGATCGAGCGCATCGTCGGGTTCTTCCGTCACGCCGCGCAGGGCCTCGAAGAACGCAAGCAGGTGCTCTATCTGCTCGGCCCGGTCGGCGGCGGCAAGTCCTCCCTGGCCGAGCGGCTCAAGATGTTGATGGAGAAGGAGCCGATCTACGTGCTCAGGGCCGGGGACACGGTCAGCCCGGTGTTCGAGAGCCCCCTCGGCCTGTTCGATCCGGTCACGTTGGGCGCCGAGCTCGAACAGCGCTACGGCATCCCGCAGCGCCGGCTGACCGGGACGATCTCGCCCTGGGCGGTCAAGCGGCTCGAGGAATTTGGCGGGGATATCACCAAGTTCTCGGTAATCCGGCTGCAGCCCTCGCGCTTGAAGCAGGTCTGCGTCGCCAAGACCGAGCCCGGCGACGAGAACAACCAGGATGTATCCAGCCTTGTCGGCAAGGTCGACATCCGCAAGCTGGAGATGTTCAGCCAGAACGATCCCGACGCCTATTCTTTCTCCGGCGGGCTCAACCGGACGACCCAGGGCCTGATGGAATTCGTCGAGATGTTCAAGGCGCCGATCAAGATGCTGCATCCGCTCTTGACCGCGACGCAGGAGGGCAATTACGCCGGAACCGAGAATATCGGCGGCGTTCCCTATCAGGGCATCATCCTCGCGCATTCCAACGAGTCCGAGTGGCAAAGCTTCAAGAACAACAAGAACAACGAAGCCTTCATCGACCGGATTTCCGTGATCAAGGTGCCGTATTGCCTGCGTGCGCTTGAGGAACGCAAAATTTACGAGAAGCTGCTGCAAAACAGCGAGCTGGCGAATGCGTCCTGCGCGCCGTCGACGCTGGATATCCTGGCGCGCTTTTGCGTGCTGTCGCGGCTGAAAGCGCATGAGAACTCGAATCTGCACTCGAAGATGCGGGTCTACGACGGCGAGAGCCTCAAGGACACCGATCCGCGCGCCAAATCGGCGCAGGAATACCGCGACGCGGCCGGGGTCGATGAGGGAATGGACGGGATCTCGACCCGATTCGCCTTCAAGGTGCTCTCCGGGACCTTCAACTTTGACACGCACGAGATCGCGGCCGACCCGGTTCATATGATGTACGTGCTGGAACAGTCGATCTGGCGCGAGCAGTTCGCCGAGGACACCGAGAAGAAATATCTCAACTTCATCAAGGCCGAGCTGGCGCCGCGCTATGCCGAATTCATCGGCCACGAAATCCAGAAGGCCTATCTGGAATCCTACTCGGATTACGGGCAGAATTTGTTCGATCGCTATGTCGCCTATGCCGATGCGTGGATCGAGGACCAGGACTACAAGGATGCCGATACCGGCCAGCTGATGAACCGCGAGCTGTTGAACCAGGAGCTGTCGAAGATCGAGAAGCCGGCGGGCATCGCTAATCCCAAGGATTTCCGCAACGAAGTGGTCAAGTTCGCGCTGCGCGCGCGCGCCGCGAGCGGGCGCAACCCGTCCTGGACCTCCTACGAGAAATTGCGCGAGGTCATCGAGCGGCGGATGTTCACGCAGGTCGAGGATCTCTTGCCGGTGATCAGCTTTGGCAGCAAAAAGGATTCGGAGACCGAAAAGAAGCACACCGATTTCGTCGAGCGGATGGTCGAGCGCGGCTATACCGAGCGGCAGGTGCGTCGGCTGGTCGAATGGTACATGCGGGTGAACAAGGCCGGTTAGGGCTCCCTAGCCGGTCGGAGGTAGTTCGATGAACATTGTCGATCGCCGGCCCAACCCGAAAGGCAAAAGCCTCAGCAACCGGCAGCGGTTCCTCGCGCGCGCCCGCGTGGAGATCAAATCGGCGGTGCAGGAGGCGCTGCGCAAACGCAAGGTCGCCGATGTCGGGCACGGCGAAAAGGTCGCGATCCCGACGCGCGGGATCACCGAGCCGATCTTCCATCACAACCGGCGCACCGGCCGCACCGATCACGTCGTTCCCGGTAACAAGGAATATGTCCGCGGCGACGAGATCCCGCGGCCGACCGGCGGGGAGGGCCGCGGCGGCTCCGAAGGCAGCCCGGACGGCAGCGGCGAAGACGCCTTCGAGTTCACGTTGTCCCGGGACGAGTTCCTCGACATGTTCTTCGAGGATCTCGAACTCCCCGATCTGGTCAAAAAGAGCCTCAAGGATACCACCGCCGTCGATCTGCAGCGCGCCGGCTATACCGTCACCGGCTCTCCGGCCAATCTCAGCATCCCGCGCACGTTGCGGATGAGCATGGCGCGCCGCATCTCGCTGCGCCGGCCCAAGCTGTCCGAGATCGAAGCCTTGCGCGAGGCGGTCGAAGAGGCGCGCGCCCGCGGCGATGAAGAGGAAGCCCAGCGTCTCGCCCGCCAGCTCGAACATCACGAGCGGCGCAGCAAGATCATCCCCTACATCGACCCGATCGATGTCCGCTACCGCCGCTTCGAGCGCGTGCCGCGACCCAACACCGAGGCGGTGATGTTCTGCCTGATGGATGTATCGGGATCGATGACCGAAGCGATGAAGGACCTCGCCAAACGGTTCTTCATGCTGCTCCACGTTTTTCTGACCCGACGCTACCGCCACGTCGACGTCGTGTTCATCCGCCATACCAGCACGGCCGAGGAGGTCGACGAGGAGACGTTCTTCTACAGCCGCGAAACCGGCGGCACGGTGGTGTCGACCGCGCTCGAAAAGATGCTGGAGATCGCCCGCGCCCGCTATTCGACCGACCGCTGGAATATTTATGGGGCGCAGGCCTCCGACGGCGACAATTACGGCGCCGACAGCAGCCGTTGCGTCTCGCTGCTCGGCGGCGAGGTGCTGCCGCTGTGCCAGTATTTCGCCTATGTCGAGGTCGGCGACGGCATGGGCGGCAGTCTCACCGGGCTGTCGCGCGACAGCGATTTGTGGCGAGCCTACAGCGAGGTGGCGCCGGCACACCCGCATTTCGCGATGCGGCGGGTCGGCGATCCGGCACAGATTTTCTCGGTATTTCACGAATTGTTTGCAAAAGGGGGCGTCCGTGCTTAACACGCGTATGGACGCCGCCCAGCTCAGAGCCGACATGCCGCTGTTCACCGGACCCAATTGGGATTTCGGGTCGTTGCGCCGAGTGTATGAGGCGATCGAGCGGATCGCCTTCGACGACCTCGGGCTCGACATCTATCCGGTGCAGATCGAGGTGATCACCTCCGAGCAGATGCTCGATTCCTATGCCTCGGTCGGCTTGCCGCTGATGTACCGCCACTGGAGCTTCGGCAAGCGCTTCGCCTATCACGAGACGCTCTACCGCAAGGGGTTGGCCGGCCTCGCCTACGAGATCGTCATCAACTCGAACCCGGTGATCTGCTACATCATGGAAGAGAATTCCATGACGATGCAGACCCTCGTCATGGCGCATGCCGCGGTCGGCCACAACCATTTCTTCAAGAACAACTACCTGTTCCGGCAGTGGACGGATGCCGGCGGGATCCTCGATTATCTCAGCTTCGCCCGCGACTATGTGGCGAAATGCGAAGAGAAGTACGGGCTGGACGCGGTCGAGCGCGTGCTCGATGCCGCGCATGCCTTGAAGGAGCACGGCGTCAATCGTTATGCCCATCGCTCAAAGCCCAATCTCGCCGAAGAGCGCCAGCGGGCCGAGGACCGTCGCGCCCATGAAGAGGCGACCTTTAACGATTTGTGGCGCACGGTTCCGACCCTCGACAAGGCAGACGACGAAGCGGCGGAAACCGGGAAGCAGCAGGAGGATATGCGCGGGAAGCTCGGTCTGCCCGAGGAGAACCTGCTCTATTTCATCGAAAAACGCGCACCGCGGCTGGAGGACTGGCAACGCGAGCTGATCCGCATCGTGCGGCACGTCGCGCAGTACTTCTATCCGCAGAAGCAGCTGCAGATGATGAATGAAGGCTGCGCCACCTTCGTCCATTACGAGATCATGAACCGGCTGCACGACAAGGGCCTGATCACCGAAGGATCGATGCTCGAATTCCTCCACTCGCATTCGAGCGTCGTGTTCCAGCCGGGGTTCGACGACCCGCGCTTCAGCGGCCTCAACCCCTACGCCCTCGGCTTTGCGATGATGAGCGATATCAAGCGCATCTGCGAGGAGCCGAAGGAGGAGGACCGCGAGTTCTTCCCGGAGATCGCCGGGTGCGGCGACCCGTTTGGGGTGCTGCGCCATGCCTGGGCTAATTACCGCGACGAGAGCTTCATCCTGCAATATCTGAGCCCGGCGGTGATCCGCAAATTCCGCCTGTTCCAGATCGCCGACGACAGCAGCAAACCCTCGCTCAGGGTCGATGCGATCCATGACGACGTCGGCTACCGCCGCATCCGCAGCGCGCTGTCGCGGCAATACGATTTGTCGCGGCGCGAGCCCGATGTCCAGGTCATCGATGTCGATCTGACCGGCGACCGTTGTCTCATCCTTGCCCATTACGTCCATGACGGCGTGCTGCTCGAGGAAAAGACCTGCCGCTCGGTGCTGCGCTATGCCGCCGTGCTGTGGGGCTATTCGGTCAAGCTCCTCGAAATCGAGGCAGCCACCGACAAGACGCTGAAGACGTACGAATCCGCCGCCGAGGGGAAGTAGCCGCCCCAATTTGAGGACCGCGGGCGTCCCGCCCGCATGCGTCCGATGCGGGCGGGACGCCCGCGGTCCAGCTTGTGCACGACCCTGACCGGCGCCATCTGGGCTTGATGATTGTTCTCGGCATCGAGACGAGCTGCGACGAGACTGCGGTCGCGGTGGTTGGCGACTACCCTCGTCCGCTGATCCGGGCCAATTTGATCCACTCCCAGCTGGCCGAGCATGCGCCCTTTGGCGGCGTGGTTCCGGAGGTCGCCGCGCGGGCGCATCTCGACCATATCGCCGGACTTGTCGAGCGCGCGCTCACCGAAGCCGACACCAGCGTCGATCAGCTCGATGGCGTGGCGGCCGCCGCCGGGCCCGGGTTGATCGGTGGGCTGATTGTCGGCTCGATGGCGGCAAAGGGCCTCGCCTGGGCGGCGCAAAAACCCTACATCGCGGTCAATCACCTGGAAGCCCATGCGCTCGCCGTCCGGCTCGCGCACGATGTCGAGTTTCCCTATCTCCTGCTGCTGGTTTCCGGCGGCCACACCCAGCTGCTGGTGTGCCGCGGGGTCGGCCGCTATCGCCAACTCGGCACCAGCCGCGACGATGCCGCCGGTGAGGCCTTCGACAAGACCGCCAAGCTCCTGGGGCTCGACTACCCCGGCGGGCCGGCGATCGAGCGCGCCGCGCGCCACGGCAACCCCGGCCGGTTTGCGCTGCCGCGGCCGCTCAAGGGGCGAGAGGGCTGCGATTTCTCGTTCTCCGGGCTGAAAACGGCGGTGCGCCAGACCGTCGCCGATATGGATGCGCGGGCGGGTCCGCTCGGCCCTCAGGATATCGCCGACCTGGCGGCTTCGATCGAATTGGCGATCTGCGACACGCTGGTCGATCGCACCGCGAACGCGCTTGCCTGGTTTCGCCGCCACCATCGCGAAGGCACCAGCCTGGTCGCCGCCGGCGGGGTCGCCGCCAATCTGCGGCTGCGGACCCGCCTTGCGGCGTTGGCGGCGTCGGCGGGCCTTGCCTTTGTTGCGCCGCCCGTGGCGCTCTGTACCGACAACGGCGCGATGATCGCCTGGGCCGGGCTGGAACGGCTGCGCCTCGGTCTGGTCGACGGGCTCAATGCCCCGGTACGCCCGCGCTGGCCGCTCGACGATGCGGCCGGGGGCGCCGCCGGTGTGGCGAACGCGGGTGCAGCGCTGCCGTGAGGCGGTTGGCGATCATCGGCGGCGGCGCCTGGGGCAGCGCGCTGGCTTTGGTTGCCGCCCGCGCCGGAGCCGGGGTCGTGTTGTGGGCACGCGACCCCAATGTCGTCGCCGCGATCAACCAGCTTCACGAAAACCCGCTGTTCTTGCCGGGGATCGCGCTCGACCCGGCGATCGCCGCGACCACGGATGCCGCCGCCGCGATTGCCGGCGTCGATGCCGCGCTGATTGTCGTTCCGGCACAATTCCTGCGCGGCGCCCTCGCCATGTTGGCGCCGCTGATACCGTCCGGCTTGCCGCTCTTGCTCTGCGCCAAGGGGATCGAGACCGGATCGTTGAAGACGATGTCGGAAATCGCCGGCGAGATCGTCCCCGATTCTCCGGTCGCCATCCTCTCGGGTCCGAGCTTTGCGGCCGAAGTGGCGCGCGGTCTGCCGACCGCGGTGACAATCGCCAGCCGCGACCCCGCCCTCGCCCGTGCCTTTGTGGCAGCGCTCGGCACCGCGCGCTTCCGGCCCTATTTGTCGCGCGACCCGATCGGCGCCGAGATCGGCGGCGCGGTCAAGAACGTGCTGGCGATCGCCTGCGGGATCATCGAGGGGCGCGGTTTGGGCGACAACGCGCGAGCCGCGCTGATCACCCGCGGCCTCGCCGAGATGATCCGCCTCGGGCTTGCCAAGGGCGCCGAGGCGGAAACCTTCCGCGGCCTGTCGGGGCTCGGCGATCTGGTGCTCACCTGCACCGCCCGGCAGTCGCGCAATTACGCGCTGGGGCTGGCAATCGGTGGCGGCGCCAGCCTGGTCGAGGCGCTCGCCCGGCAGCGCTCGGTCGTCGAAGGAATCGCGACGGCCGCTTCGGTTGCGTCTCTGGCCGCGCGGCTGGGGATCGAGCTGCCGATCACCGCGGCGGTCGATGGCGTGCTGCATCGCGGGATGGCAATTGATATGATGATCGACGGCCTGTTGAGCCGGCCCTATCGCAGCGAATGAGCGCATGCGCGAGGGACATGCCGGACGGCAGCGCAAATCGCCAGGAAGGGGCTTTCCCCAAGGGGGACAAAGCCAATATCATGCGGGGCGAGCATCGCCATCAGCTCGGATCGATATGAGCGACAACGGAAAACGCGGCGAGGAAGGACCCGGGACCGGCGTTATCGTCAAGGCCAAGCCGAAGACGAAAAAGCCGTCGATGTATAAGGTGTTGATGCTGAACGACGACTACACGCCGATGGAGTTTGTCGTGCACATTCTCGAACGGTTTTTCAGCAAGAGCCGCCAGGAAGCGACCCGCATCATGCTGCACGTGCATCGGCGCGGCGTCGGCATCTGCGGCGTTTTCACCTACGAGGTCGCCGAGACAAAAGTGACGCAGGTAATGGATTTCGCCCGGAAGCACCAACATCCGCTGCAATGCACCTTGGAAAAAGACTAGGCTCTCATCGCCAGGAACGGAGCAACCGTGCTGTCACGCAACCTCGAGAAATCCCTGCACCGGGCGCTCGCCCATGCAAACGAGCGGCGGCACGAATATGCCACCCTCGAGCACCTGCTCCTGGCGCTGACCGAGGATCAGGATGCGGTCGCGGTGCTGCGCGCGTGCAGCGTCGATCTCGACCGGCTGCGCCGCGAGGTCCTCACCTATGTCGATAACGAGTTGACCAACCTGGTCTCGAACCACAGCGAGGACGCCAAGCCGACCGCGAGCTTCCAGCGCGTGCTGCAACGCGCCGCGATCCACGTCCAGTCCTCGGGTCGCGAGGAGGTGACCGGCGCCAATGTGCTGGTCGCGATGTTCGCCGAGCGCGAGAGCCACGCGGTCTACTTCCTGCAGGAGCAGGACATGACCCGCTACGACGCGGTCAACTACATCTCGCACGGCATCGCCAAGGCGCCCGGCCGCTCGGAGACGCGCCGCGTCCAGGGCGCCGAAGAGGAAGAGCGCGGCGAGAAGGGTCAGAAACGCAGCCACGATGCGCTCGATGCCTATTGCGTCAACCTCAACAAGAAGGCGAAAGGCGGCAAGATCGACCCGCTGATCGGGCGCGAGGCCGAGGTCGATCGGACGATCCAGATCCTCTGCCGGCGCGCGAAAAACAACCCGCTCTATGTCGGCGATCCGGGGGTCGGCAAGACGGCGATCGCCGAAGGACTCGCCCGCCGGATCGTGCAGCGCGAGGTGCCCGAGGTGCTGCTCAACGCGACGATCTACGCGCTAGACATGGGGGCGTTGCTCGCCGGCACGCG
>CAYMRQ010000134.1:3134-12714 GCA_964392845.1 uncultured Rhizobium sp. | reverse complement strand
CATCCAGATTGACGCGCGCCCCTCATCCAGATTGACGCGCCGCAATCCAGCTCCAGCAACCAAATCATACGCGAATCCAACGGTCTATGTCGCTCCCGTCGCCCTCTTTACGCAGACCGATGAATGATCCGGGCTAGCCCGTTTACGGGGGAGAGGGACAGGGTGAGGGGCTTTCTCCTTCGCTTCGGCCGCACCAGCCGTGTAAGAAGCAACGGATGCTGCCCGGGCAGCACGGGGGAGCCATGCCGAACGCCCCGCACTACGGCGACTGGTCCGCGACCTGATTGCCGTCGTCGAACGCGAGAAAGCTGCGATCGGCGTGCTGATCAGTTTGGCGCTGCCGACCAGGGTTATGGAGCGGGAGGCCTCCGCGGCCGGCCTTTACGAGACGCCATACGAAAAGGTGCCCAAAATCCAGATCATCACCCTTGCCGAATTGTTTGCTCTAACGGGAACAATCTTGCCGGGCCCCGCGCCAGTGAGCGCGGCCGCGAGAGGCGCGCACCGCTAATATTAAGCCGCCATCCGCGAAACAGCGCTGCGGGCCGCAAGCTGCATATCCAGCCATTGAAAAAGCACCAGGAGGTTCCACAGGAGCAGAGACTGGTCCGGGCCGCCGGAGAAATGCGCATCGGCGATGCGGCGAATGGCTGGGACATCGATGATCTCGGCGATATCGCGCCGCTCATGGACCGTCAATAGCGCCATGAAGCGGGGCCTCAACATGCGCAAGAGGTCCGACACCGGCACCGAAAATCCCATCTTGGGACGCGTCAGCACCGCCTCGGGGAGCGCATCCTGCATCGCCGTCCGAAGCACGACCTTACCGACATCGTTCCATTTCAGCGCCTCGGGAAGCGCCATCGCAAACTCGACGATCTTGCGCGACAGAAACGGAAAGCGCCCTTCCAGAGATTGCGACATCAAGATTTTGTCCGCCTTCATCAGCAGATTCTCAGGCAGCCACGTCTTCAGATCGAACGCCAGCATCCCATCGAGCAGCGGCCGCTCCGCAAAATAGCCGAAGTGTCGCCGGATGTTGGACGGGTCGAACCCGCCGCGCACCGGAACGTTGGCCCCGCGGAAATACAAACTGGCGTCGAGAAACGCGATAAACTGCGCTTCCACGGATTGCGGCGGTGCATTGAGCAAGCGCGAATATTGCGGGTAGCCCGCCAGCAGCTCGTCGCTGCCTTCGCCGGAGAGTACTACGGTGGCATGCCGGTGGATTTCCCTGCACAACGCAAACAGCGGAAAACAGGCCGGGTCGGCCATCGGTTCGTCCATCGCATCGACCACCGTCGGAAATAGCGAGACGATCTCCTCCGGCGTGATCTCCATGGTCGTATGCTTCTGCCCGAAACGTGCGGCAACCGCATGGGAATATTCGAACTCGTTTACTGTCGGAAACCCGATGTTGAAGGTGTGATAATTCGCCCCGAGTCGATGGCAGGCATAGGCAATCGCACTCGAATCAAGACCGCCGCTCAACAACAGCGCGATCGGGACCTCGCCCATCTGCTGATCACGGACGCTTTCAATGAGCAACGAGGTGAGCGTCTCGGCGGCTTCATCCAGCGATTTGACCGGGTTCGAGGCCGCGCCGGGAAGATCCCAGTAGCGCCACTGCGTCGCCCGGCCGTTTCGGATATGCCAGCGCGTGCCCGCCTCGACGCGCTTGATGTTGCGAAAGATCGAGCATTGCGACGGCGTGTAGCGAAAACTCAGATAGGCGTGGATCCCCGCCGGGTTGAGCGTGCAATCGATCTCGCCGATGGCGACTATTGGCCGCAATTCGCTGCTGACGATGAATCGGGTTGCGTCCTCGTAAACGTACAAGGGCTTGGTTCCCATGTGATCCCGGGCCAAGTGAAATTCGCCGGCCTCAGCGTTCCGCAAGTCCCATAAGAATATCGCGAACATGCCATCGAAGCGACTGAAAGAAGCACTGCCATATTCGAGATATGCTTTCAGTACGACCTCGGTGTCGCAACGGGTCTTGAAGGTATGGCCGCGCGCCTCAAGCTCGGCTCTTATCTTGAGGTAATTGTAAATTTCGCCATTGTAGACGAGCCCGACCCTGCCGTCGCTGGCGAGCATCGGTTGCTGGCCGTCGGCGATATCGACGATAGCCAGGCGGCGATGCACGACCGCAAAGCCCTTCCCGACGACAGATCCCGCCTCATCCGGCCCGCGATGGACGAGCCCCCGTTCGAGCTGTCCGAGAAGCGAGCCGACGTTTTCGGGCGTGTAGCCCGATTTCCAGATCAGCGCCGCCAGCCCACACATCGACGACCTCCGATCCGGATCAGCGGGCGACTTGCGCCAACAGCGTCGACCAACTCGCCAGATACCGATCGAGGTTGAACAGGTCAAGCGCAGTGCGGCGCGACACCAGCCCCATCCGCTGCCGCGACCACGGGTTCCGCGTCAGATATTTCAGGTATTCGGCAAGCTCTTCTGCCGTGTCGGCGTAAAAGCCGTTTACGCCGTTGGCGATGAATTGATCGACGTCATAATTGTGCAAACTGACCGAAACCAGGCCGCTCATCATCGCTTCGCCGCGCGTGCGCGGCATCGGTGAGCGGATCGTGGGGTTGAAGTAGATCGAATATTCTCCCAGCGCCGCAACATAGTTCTGAAACTTGGCGACGGCCCAGTCCTGCGAAGCCGGCTGGTACGCGGAATTGGGATCCGGTACGAGCAGATGTGAGACTGGTGTATCGTCGCCGAGCAGGTCACGGACGAAATCGTGGACGAACAATCCGTTGTAATGCGGGCGATGGATCAGGGCGATTCGGTTCATCGACAAAATTCCCCGATCGTGTCGACCCACCGGATATTCATGCGGCGAGAAGCCATGCCAAATCGTCACGCTGTTTCGGAAGCCCCATTCATGCTCCGCTTGAACCGAATTGCAAACCACCGGGACACCGGCGAGCGCATCGACCATTTCCCGGCGGCTCTCGTCGATGACCTGCCCGAGATCTGGTTCGCTGTAGGAGGCATTATATTGACCATGAAATTGCGGCGTACCATGGCAGATAGCCACCTTCGGTATGTCCCATTCGGCCAGTCCTCGCCGAAAGCTCGCTCCCCAATCAGCGGGTAACACACCCTCGGACAGCTCCGGATGCAGCGCATTCTCGTCGAAATGTAAGATTGCGACATCGAAATCTCGTGGATTGATGTCACTGGCGGCCCGGAATCTGGCATTTTTTGGCAGAGGGCGTTTATCCCACCCCCAACTGTCGCTAAATAGAGCGCCGCCGCCATGGGCGAGGGTTATGTCGTGGCCAAGCCGATAGAGCTCGTATTGATGTGAGGGGTGCCAGCGATACGTCAGAATTCTCAATGGTCGTGACCGATTGATCACGACCGGCGAGCGCGCGTAACGCCGGAACCGCGGTTCGAGAGCATTGTAGTCGTCATTCTCCGCCAGTGACACTCCATCCGACCGCGCCCAGTTGACGATCGCATCGTAGGTCCGGATGCTCCACTGGCGCGCGGTAAGAATAAGATCGGCGTGGCGGTCGTGAAGGCGTCGAAAATTGCGCAATGACCGCAGCGATTTTTCCCGGCTGTTGGCCGACGAGGGATGCGAGACATGAATGGAGGCAGTCGCCGCGATGTATTTGATCCGTGCCCGGGCCACATACAGGCGGTATCCCATCTCCACATCTTCCCAGCCGAAGCCGGACCGCGGATCCGCGCTGTAGCCAAATTCCTCGTCGAATAATTGAGGTCCGGGGATATCGGCGAGAAAGGAGCGTCGGATCGAAAAATTCCGGGTGATGCAGTTTACGAAGCTGTCGCGGACCGTCGGATCCTGGGGATCAGAACGGTTATCGGCGAGGTTGGGGTCGATCTCGTAGGCATTGAGCACGGCCAGAGGCGGTTTTCCGTTCGTTTCAATGTTGATCGGTCCTATCGCGACGTCACAGTCGCCATGTCCGTAGGCCCGCGCGTGCAAAGCAAGAAAATCACGATTGAACATGCAGTCGGCATCGACGACGACGACGATGTCGCCGTCGGATTCGCGGATGCCGATGTTTCGACTGGCGCAGTTGCCCGCGTTGCTGGCTGAGGAAATTATCCGAATCCGCATGTTCGGATTGGTGTCGCACGCGGTCATCTGATATCGCCGAAAATTCTCAACGACGCTGACTGATGCATCCGGGGTGCAGTCGTCGACCAGGACGACCTCGTACCGGCCTGCGTACGACTGCCGGCGCAGGCTCTCGAGAAAGAAGGTGACCTCGGCCTGCTTGTTAAACAGCGGAGCCACCACGGTGATGGTCGGAAGTTCGTCATCCGACACGACCGGCGTAAGCGGCTTGCGGTATCGCCGACCGAGCGCCAAGGAGTAGACCGCCATCGCCTCGTGGACGGTCTCGGATACGAGGAACCGCGGAGCGATCGATCGTTTTGCTTCCCGGCCAATCGCCGCGCGGCGCTCGGGGTTCGCCCTCAGCATCGCCAAACATTCGTACCAATCCTCGGTCGATACCGCCAGTAAACCATTCATGCCGTGCACGATTACGCTGCCGTACCCCGACACCGGCGAAGCAATTGTCGGGATCCCGTAGAATGCTGCCTCAAAAATTTTCGGTTCGCTTTTGCAATTGGTCAGAGGATTCCCCGGTTCCAGCGGTGCCAGGTTGATGTCGGCGGTTTGGAGGTAGTCGAGCATGGTCTCGTGGGGAACGTAAGGCAGCCTGATCAGGCGGTCGCCAAAGCTTTCGAACTCGCTTGCCGTGGCGAGATGGCCGACAATCAGGAGCTCGGCATCGTCGCACTCCGTCATCATCCGCATCAGCGCCGATTTGCAGACGGCAAAATCGTCTTCATGTGTAGCCGTCCCGCTGAGATAGATGATCCGCAGCCGTCCGCCGCGCGACGGAATCGCGGGTGCAAGGGCATCGCCAAGTCTCACCTCGGCCGGTGCGAGCGTATTGGGGATCACATGCGCGGCCTTCCCGAGCCGCTCCACCTCCAGCTTTAATGCAAAGGTCGGGACCGTAACCAGGTCGAAATGCCGCATCATCGCCAGCGTGTTGGTCAGCAGCGGAATATACGAATCCCGGTTCTCCGGCCTTTTCGCAGCTCGTAGATATTCAATTCGATCAGGATCGAAAATCAAATCGTCGACATCATAAATAACTTGTTGGCCTCTCGACCGGCATTTAGCAACGATTTCACAAAGGACTGGGGTTTCCGGGACGCGGCAGAACACCACAATGTCGGCATTCTCTACATCGGTGAATGACACATCTTCGAAATCGACTGTGGTAATGGCGATCCCCGCCCTTCTAAAAGCCCCGGCATAGTTGTAAACGCGATACTTCATGGTTGCCGTATCGGGTCGATTGGTGATGTATGCGATAGACTTTAACGTCTTTGTCTCGCTGACCCCGTACATCTCGGCTGACATGCCGCGGCGCTCGTCAGCCGGGGTCGCTTGGGAGCCCGACCCGTTGCCCGATCGCTGCCGCGCATCCGCCTCCCCGCGACGCGCCGATGATGGATCGCCTGGGTGAGGCGCGTCGACCTCGAGCAACCCCTTCAGCTCGTTCACCTGCGCCTTATCCCAACCGAGCCCGGCCAATTCGCCCAGCGAGGTGGACCGCGAGGGATCGAGCGCGAAGGCGCACAGATAGGCGGCCTGGGCCGCCTCGGTCTTGCCCTGCAGCTTCAGCGCGTGCCCGAGCTGCAGGTGAATGTCCCCTACTCTCGGCTCATCGGCGAGCGCTCGCCGGTATGCCAGTTCGGCATCGCGCTGCCCAGCCTCCTTCAGCACATGCCCATATTGGACCCAGATCTCCGATCTGCCGGGGTTCCGATCCAGGGCTCGACGGTAAAGGCGCGCCGCGATTTCCCATTGCCCGAGATCTCGGGCGCGGTCGGCACGCGTGATGATGCTCTCCTTCCAGCGCTGGCGCCGCGACCCCGCGGCCCGCCCATTGATCTTGTCCGCCGCAACCGGCGCTGGGATGGCGCGCAGCAATTGCGGCAAATCCTCCGCCGAACAACCGAGCGCCGCCAGTTCGCCAGCCGCATCGCGCAGCGAGCGGTCGATCGAGAACGCTCGCAAATACGCGGCCTTCGCCTCTTCGGTCCTGCCCTGCAGCTTCAACACGTGGCCAAGCTGAAGATGGGAATCAGCGGCCGCGGGATCGTCGGCGATTGCGCGGCGATAGGCGGCTTCGGCCGCCCTGTGGCTGCCGCCTTCCTTCAGCGCGTGCCCATACTGCACCCAGATCGGCGGGTCGTAGGGATTTCGGGCGAGCGCAGTTTGGTAGTACTGGGCGGCGGCGTCCCACTGCTTCGCGTCACGGGCACGGTCAGCAAGGACTATCGGGTGCGGTCGCGCGGAGGCTCTAATGAATCGCCACATGACTGGACTCTTTACGGTTGCCGGGGATCGGCGTGCGCTGCGCGCTCCCCTGACATGGCGGCCCAAATGGGCACGGCTCTACCAGGAAACTCCGGCACCAGGCATGGGTAGCGGATACTGCGCCATGCCGAGGCAACCCCCCACCACCCGGCTCAACGCCACGCATGACCAAGCCGCCTGATCAGGCGGAAAATTCCTTGCGGTTGGGTGAACAGTTGGTCGGTCACCGGCGCCAGGACAGGACCCGTCCTCAGGGCGGCCAACAAGGACCGGCCGACCTGTCGGGCGGCAGCAAGTTGATCGCGTATGGCCTGCATTGCCGCGGCTTCGTGTTCCAGCGACGCCACGCGGCGCCTCAGTCCGTCGATCTCCGCTTCCCGTTGGTCGACTTGATCCTCGGCCCGTGCCACGGACGCGCGCACCGCAGCAAGCTCGTTCTGCAGGATTGCGATAGCGGCGTCCCGCTCGCTGATTTGCGGTCCCGCCTGTCGCAATGCCGCCCGCAAGTCTGCCGCGTCCGCTTCGGCGCGCTGCAATGCGGCGTCACGTTCGCCGAGGGCGTTGCGCAGCTCCGCCGCTCCCGCTTCCGCGCGGGCCAATGCCTCGGTAGCTGCGGCGTGCTGCTGAGCCAAAGCCCGCTCGCGCTCGGCGGCGTCGGCACGCATCCGCTCGAGTTCGTACGGTTTGGTGGCAACCCGGCCAAGCTGCGAATAGATGTCGGAGATCGCGCGCCGCTCCCGATCGCCGCCTTCAAACAACGGACGCACCGCTTCGCCGATGACGGGACCTACATGCAGAACGCCCAGGCCGTGACCATGAATAAATTCGAAGGAAGGATAGCGGCCCTTGAGCTCGCTCCATAGTTTCCAAACGCCAAAGCCGCGCTCACGGACATTGATATCGTGGAAAAGAACAATCGCGCGTTCGGATAGCTTTGGCAGCCAGGTTTCGAGATCATGCGCCACATCGTCGTATCCGTGCCGCCCATCGATATGCAGCAGGTCGATGGTGCCGTCCCCAAAATGGGGCATCGCTTCGTCGAACGTCGAACGGATCAGCCGTGAAAATCCGGAGTAACGGGGATCGTGAAGCTCTTTGAGGCGGTCAAATACCTCTTCGCCATAGAAGCCGGCGTGATCGTCTCCTTTCCAGGTGTCGACTGCGTAGCATTTGGTCGCGAGTTGCAGGCGCTGCACTGCCTGACAGAAAACGAGATACGAATAACCGGCGTGGGTTCCCAATTCAACGAGAACCCCCGGGCGCGCGGCTCCGATGATCCAGAACGCAAACGGTGCATGCTCGATCCAAGCCGATGGGAGCACCTGATCAGGGCTCCAGAACGAGGCAGGCGTCAAAAAATACGGATACGACGGGTTGGACCTCGCAAGCTCGATCTCGGTCACGCCAGAAATTGCATGTTTACCCATCAGCGGGGGAGAGCTTTCAGAACCACCGTTCATCGTACCATCGCCGAGTTGTGGGTGACCGTGACCTCCCTTCGAAATCTTACCGCTCCCAAGTGAGACGAGAGGGTGTGGTCGCATCGATCGCCGCTCAAAAAATCTGGCCTAAGCCCAATCTTTTTAGCAATATCAGGTGAGGACGGCCAGCATTTTAGGTCAATTGCCTGCACGCCCCAGATTGACCCGATGTAGACGCGTTTGTCATGCGGAAGACCGGATCCATTGGTGCGTCGGGCTCAGGGAGGCGGACAAAGCGGTGGTCTAATGCGCCTCGGATTGCATCGAGCTGTCCTTCAGCCGGGTACGCCGTCCGGCCTAACCGCTCAACCTGCCGAACTGTGATGATCCGCCGGACGAATCGGCTACCGCGTATCAATCGAGACGGCAAGCGATGAAGCGACAACCAGTCGCGCTGGCCGCCGCCGGGTCTGCGATCATGTACAAGCTGTTGCAGCGGCTGCGCTTGGGTGTGTTCGAGCGCGACGCGGACGAAACCGGCTCCGCTGTGGAGCGGCGTGGAAAGCTGGGTGCACAGCCGCTCCCGGCCGCTGAGCTCCGCCAGACGGGCCACGGCCGCGAAACAACCGGCCTAATGCTGGTGTCCGCGAATTTTGGCGGAATCGACACGATCAAGCCGTTTCCGGTAATGGCAGGCGTTGACAGCTTTTATTATACCCAGGCGGACACTCTTGCCGATGCCGACCCCGCGGCGGCGGCGTCCTGGACCCGGGTGATTATCCCAGACTACCCGAGGCATGACTTCGGTCCGCGGCTGCGGGGCCGCTATTTCAAGCATCAGATACATCGGCTTCCAGAGGCCGAGGGTTATCGCTGGCTCGCCTGGGCGGATGCGTCTCTGCAGTTTCGCGACCCCTCTTTCCTGCTACGCGAGGCAAACAGGCTCGCGACCCTGCCGCCGCATCAGCGGGTCGCGCTCGTACCCCATCCCGACCGCCGCACGGTTCGCGAAGAATACCAATACATCTGCCGCAAGATCGAGGTCGGGAGCGAATATCACCGGTTGCGCTATGCTCAGGAAAAAATGACCGAGCAAATGGACTTCTTTGCCGGCCGTGGCTGGAACCTCGAGGCACGCTTATGGTGCGGCACGATTTGGCTCATTGAAAACAATGATCTGATTGCGCGCTGCTGGGACAGCTGGTGGGATCAGAACCTGCGTTACGGAATGATGGACCAGTTGTCGTTGCCGGTGCTTCTCCAGCAGTTTCGGCTTGAACCCCAGGTAATGGACTTCAACCTGTGGAAGAACCCCTATTTCGACTGGGTCACGCATCGCACAATGATGTGATGCGGGCCGCTATAGGCGCGGGGGCCCGCCCCGTCCGCTTTGTCATACCGGCGGAAGGCGCATCCAGGGCGGCCCATACAACGCCGAAGAGTGGCTGGCACTCGGCCGCCGAGCCTGCTTAGATAGCGGCTCCGCGGCCCCACGGAGGCTTATCGATGCCGAATACCGAACCGCATCGTCTCCCCGCCACGACGCTCGCCCGCCTGGTCGACAGCGGCGAGCTGACCGCCGAGGCCGTCGTGCAAAGCTGCCTGGAGCGGATCAGGGAGCGCGAGCCGGTCGTGCGGGCCTGGGCGCATCTTGCCGACGCTGCGGCGCTCGCCGCGGCGCGCGCCTGCGACCAGGGCGCAACCCAAGGCGGGCATGGCGTGCTGCGGGTCGGCTTTGCTGGCGATCGCCGCCTGCGCCGCC
>CAYMRQ010000134.1:2650-3124 GCA_964392845.1 uncultured Rhizobium sp. | reverse complement strand
GGACATCTTCGATACCGCGGACATGCCGAGCGGCTACGGCTCGCCGATCTATACCGGCTGCCGGCCGAGCTTTGACGCCAGCGCGGTGTCGCTGCCGCGCGCGGCCGGCGCGATCCTCTTAGGCAAGACGGTGACGACCGAGTTCGCCAACCGCCATCCCGGTCCCACCGGCAATCCGCACAACCCGGCGCATACCCCGGGCGGATCGTCGAGCGGCTCGGCCGCGGCGGTCGCCGATTTCATGGTGCCGCTGGCGCTCGGCACGCAGACCGGCGGGTCGGTCATCCGCCCGGCGGCCTATTGCGGCGTCGTCGGGTTCAAGCCGAGCTATGGCCTCTTCCCGCCGGCCGGCATGCACATGAACACCGACAGCCTCGACACGGTCGGCGCGATGGCCCGCTCGGTCGAAGACATCGCGCTGTTCCGCGCCGCGCTGATGGCGATCCCCTACGAGAAGCCGGTCATGCCGCAGCG
>CAYMRQ010000134.1:0-2640 GCA_964392845.1 uncultured Rhizobium sp. | reverse complement strand
ACCCCGCCCGGAACGCCGCCTCGGCGATCTCAAGCAGCGGCCGCCGCGCCTGGCCCTCTGCCGCACGATGCATTGGGAGCGGGCGCAACCCGAAGGCAAGGCGGCGCTCGAAACGGCAGCGGCTAGGCTCGCCGCCGCCGGGGCGCAGATCGTCGACAGCGAGCTGCCGGAAGATTGCGCCGACATCTCGGAAATCCAGCGCCGCCACAGCGCCTATGAGGCGCCGCGCAACCATGCCCCGGAGCTGCATCGCCACGCGGCGCTGCTCAGCGACGACCTGCTCGCGAACGGCCGCATCGCCGCCGGCCGCCAGCTCAGCCTCGACGATTTCCGCACCGACTGGCGGCGCGCCGAGCAGGCACGCGCATCGGCAACGCGATGGGTCTGCGATTTCGACGCCATCCTGACCCTGCCGGCCCCCGGCCAGGCGCCCAAAACGCTCGCCTCGACCGGCGATGCGATCTTCAACGGGTTGTGGACCATGCTCTATATGCCTTGTCTTACCTTGCCTGCCGGCGAGGGGCCCGACGGGCTGCCGGTCGGCATCCAGCTGGTCGGAAGCCGCCATGACGATCGCCGGCTCATTGATATCGGGCTCTGGGTCGAGCGTCAGCTGGGAGCGCGGCAATGACCGCGGCGAACCGCCTTTCCGCCGCCGAGGCCGTCGCGCAGCTCGGCTCCGGGGCATTGACCGCCGAGGCGCTCGCCCGCGCCTGCCTCGACCGCGCCGAGGAGCGCAAGGCGGTCAAGGCCTGGATCTGGCTCGATCCCGAGCAGGCGCTGGCGCAGGCGCGCGCCGCCGACCGCGCCGGCCGGCCCGGCCTCCTCGCCGGGTTGCCGATCGGGGCCAAGGACATCATCGACACATCAGACATGCCGACCGGGCACGGCTCGCCGATCTATCGCGGCAACCGCCCGTTTGCCGACGCGGCGTGCATCGCCCTCTTACGCATGGCGGGCGGCACGATCATGGGCAAGACGGTGACAACCGAATTCGCCAACCGCTTTCCCGGCGCGACGGTCAACCCGCACAACCCGGCGCACACGCCGGGCGGCTCGTCGAGCGGTTCGGCCGCCGCGGTCGCCGACTTCCAGGTGCCGGCCGCGCTCGGCACCCAGACCGGCGGGTCGGTGATCCGGCCCTCGGCGTTCTGCGGGGTCGTCGGCTACAAGCCGAGCTTTGGCGAATTCAGCCGTGGCGGCATCAAATTGCAATGCCACAACCTCGATACGCTCGGCATCATCTGCCGCAGCCTCGATGATCTGCCGCCGCTGCGCGCGGCGCTGGTCGCCGGGCCGATACGCAAGATCGATCGCGCGGCCGCGGCGCCGCGCATCGGCATCTGCCGCACGCCGGCCTGGGAGCGGGCCGAGCCGGCGACCCACGTGCTCGTTGAGCGCAGCGCGGCTCGGCTTGCCGCCGCCGGCGCGCGGGTCACGGAGGTGAATTTCGCGCCACCCTTCGCCAACATTCTCGAACACCACCGCCGCATCTTCAATTTCGAGGCGGCGCGCAATTACGCCTTCGAATACGAACAGCACAATGAACTGGTTAGCCAGGTGCTGCGCGATACGGTGCTGACCCCCGGCCGCGAATTGCCGCTCGCCGCCTATGTCGAGGCGATCGAGACCGCCGAGGCGTTCCGCCACCACCTCGACGACATCTTCGCCGATGTCGATGTGCTGCTGACCCCGAGCGCCGCCGGCGAAGCGCCCGCGGGGCTCGGCTCGACCGGCGACCCGAGTTTCAACTCGATCTGGACCCTGGCCTGGACCCCGTGCGTGACGTTGCCGGCCGGTAATGGCCCGCAAGGCCTGCCGCTCGGCCTGCAGCTGGTCGGCCCGCGCTTCCGCGACGAGGCGCTGTTCGACGCCGCCGCCTGGGCCGAGGCCCGGCTCGCCTATTGATCGTCATCCCGGCGAAGGCCGGGATCCTTTCTTCGGCCGTCCCCGGCCGCTGGTTGGTGGGTCCCGGCTTTCGCCAGGCCTGCGCCGGGGCAGGCTCTGACCTTGGAAATACACCACATCTGCTTGCGCCACGGCTTGAGGTGGTTCTCGGCCAGGCGCCGCCGCACCGTCTCGCGTGACAGCTCCTCATGCCCGGTGAGCTCGACCATCGCGCCAGCCAGCAGTTCCAGCGTCCAGCGCGCGCGGCCCGCCGGCGGGTTGGAGCAGGCGGTCGCCACCAGCAGCGCCTCCGCCTTGCCGGTGAGCTTGCCTTCCGCCCCACGGGTCAAGCCCGTGGGCTGAGGCCCACGGGGCGTGGCTCTTCGCCGAGTGCGGCTTCCAGGCTATCTTCGACGAAGCGGCGCTTGGTCCGGTACACCGTCGATCCGCCGACGGCAACGCTGAGGGCGATGTCTTCGTCGCTGGCGCCGGCATCGGCCGCCAAGAGGATCTGCGCCCGCTTGAGCCTGCGCGCGGCATGCTTGCCGCCACTCAGCAGAGCGGCGAGTTGGTCGCGCTCGTCTTGGCTCAACGCCACTCGGTAACGTACATTCATCGGCCCCCCCATGGTTGAGGGCACAACAGATCAATCAGATGCCTGGGCCATGTCTCCCCGCTTCCGAACCCGGCTTCACGCCCAAGCAGGGGCAATACCTGGCCTTCATCCACGCCGACACGCTGGTGCTCGGCCGG
>CAYMRQ010000133.1:6516-12735 GCA_964392845.1 uncultured Rhizobium sp. | reverse complement strand
GCCGACGATTACTGCGCCGATGTGAGCCGGCGCATCAGCGCCGCCGCCGGGGTGCCGGCCTGCACCTCGGCGATGGCGATCGGCGAGGCGATGGGGGCGCTCGGCGCCAAGCGCGTTGCGCTCGTTTCGCCCTATTCCGTGCCGGTCAACGCCAGCGCCAAGCGCTATTACGAGGGCAAGTACGGTCTGTCGGTGGTCGCGCTCTAAGGCTTTACCGCGACCGATTCCTATGCGATCGGCCAGCTCGGACCGGAAAACGCGCGCGACGCCTTCGCCCGCATCGACCGCCCCGAGATCGAGGCCTTCATCGTGCCGGGCGGCAATTTCCCGACGATGGCCTCGATTCCCGGCTGGGAGCGCGAGTTCAATAAGCCGGTCGTCACCACCAACCAGGCCGCGCTATGGGCGGTGCTTCGCCGGCTTAAGAGCGCCGACCGCCTGCCCGGCTTAGGGCGGCTCTTGGCATAATCCTTTCCGCAATCCCCAAGCCGGCCGGCTCAGCCGGGCATGCCGCAAGCTGAGGGAATAGAGTTCCGGTGCGAACCGAACTCAGTCGTTGCCCTGCTGCCGGAGCTCTACGACCGTGCTCGCCGCGGCCGGCTGCTTGATCTTCTTGAGGAACATATCGATCGCCTGCTCCAGGGTATCGAGTTGGCTTTGTTCGGCGTCCAACCCCTTCAGCTCCTCGGCATGCCTGGCCAGCACCTCTTCACGCCGCACGCCAAGGTCATTCTTCGCGCGCTCCATATCGCTCGGTGTCAGTTGATCCCACACAGTGTTGCCTCCTTTTGCGCCGTCAGCCTTCTGAGCAGAGTTGGGTGAAGCGGCGCCACTCGCAACGATCCGATCGACAGGTTCGGGGGGCGGCGGTTCCGCAGTGGCCTCGGCCGGCACGGCTTCTGCAACAGGGGCGGAAGCCTCTCGGGAGAGAGCGCCCTCTATCGCGTTCGAATTCGGAGCAGGTTCAGCGGCCCCGACAGGTTCGGGGAGCGGTTCTGCGACGGCCTCGACCGGCACCGCTTCCGCGACCGGGGCCGAAGCCCCTCGGGAGCCGGCTTCCTCCATCGCCTTCGGATCCGGAGCAGGTTCTGGGGCGCTGGCAGGTTCGGGGGGCGGCGGTTCCACGGTGGCCTCGGCCGGCACGGCTTCTGCGACAGGAACCGACGCCTGACGGGAGCCGGCGCCGTCTCTCGCCTTGGAGCGCGCGGCTGGTTCAGCGGCGCTGACGGGTTCGGAGGCCGGCGGTTCTGCGGTGGCTTCGTCCGGCACGGGTTCTGCGACAGGGGCCGAAGCCTGACGGGCGCCGGCGCGCTCTCTCGCCTTGGCAAGCGGGGCAGGTTCAGCGGGCGGCGGTTCTGCGGTGGCCTCGTCCGGCACGGCTTCTGCGGCAGGAGCGGCAGCCTCTCCGGTGTCAGCGCTCGCTTTCGCCTTGGGGTCAGCGGCACTGGCTATAGTGGTCGAGATATGAGTAAGCAGCTGCAAGCGGGTCTTTTCTGCCCGGGCGATCTCCAACTCCAGCGCGCGGACGCGACCCTGGTCTCCGTGGCTTCTCGCCTCAGTCAGACGTGATCGCGAGAGTTCGATATCGTTGGTGAGGGTCTGCAGCTCCATCCACTCGAACGAACTCATCCCTGAAGCTCTCATTCACATACCCCTACGTGACAACTCCAGATCGGACGCCACCTCATGTTCCCGACTTCATGCCTGCGAAGCGTATCGGATCGCCGTCGGGCGACGCAAGAAAGATCGTGGAGAATGCCTTGGATCCCGTATGCGATGCTTGGTTCTGAAGCATGGCTGGATCGGCCGCAACGCTCGCCCACGCCATCCAGGCGAATCACCCCGTCGCCGGTCCAGACCGCTTGCAGCGCCGGCCGCCTGCCCGGCCTCTGCCTGCTTGCCGGAAATGGTGCGCCGAATGGGAAATTTCCAGAAACCGGGCGGTCATTTCTCCGGCACTCCGGCCGCGCGTGGGTCGGCAACACAACTCATCGCAGTTATGTGGCCCCGCCGCCGTTGACGGCAATCATCTGGCCCGAGATATAGCCGCCCTCCTCGGCGCACAAGAGGCCGCACAGTGCGGCGATCTCCTCGTTCCTTCCCATCCGGCCGAGCGGGATCCGGGCGATCGCGGCGGCGCGGCGCGGGCTCTTGAGATCCTCGCCGTCGGCGGCGATCGGCCCGGGCGAGATCGCGTTAACCGTGACGCCCTTGGGCCCGAACTCGCGGGCCAGCGCCTTGGTCAGCCCCCAGATTCCATGTTTTGCCGCCGAGATATGCGCGCCGGCCGGGTTGCCCACGATCGCGTTCATCCCGGTGATGTTGACGATGCGGCCCCAGCCCTGCGCGATCATCCCCGGCAGAAACGCCCGGGCGAAATGCATCGCCGCGTTGAGGTCGATGTCGATGACGCGGTGCCAATCAGCCTCGCTGATTTCGAGAAACCCCTGATGCGGGCGGATCGCGGCATTGTTGACCAGGATATCGATCGTGCCGAACCGCGCCAGCGCCGCCTCGGCGAGGCCCCTCGCCTCGGCCGCCTTGCCAACGTCGCCCATCAGCACCACCGCCTCGACCCCGTGGGTCGAGGCTTCGGCCGCGACCGCGTCGCAGATCGCCCGGTTGCGCGCGCCGTTGATGATGACGTTAGAGCCACGCCGCGCCAGTTCGAGCGCGATCGCCCGGCCAATATTCCTGCCTGCGCCCGAGATGAAGGCGCTGCGCCCTTTCGCCATCGCGGCATTCTCCCCGATTCGTGATGCCGCATCATTGTCATTGCGCGCGCCGCGACGCAATCTCGGGTACAATCAGCAAGAGAGGGCAGAAAAACCGAGGAAGAGCGCGCCGATGCTGTTCACCTGCCTGCCGGAAGGAGCGCAGATCCCGGGCCGGTTTCCCGGGCCGATGCACGCCCGCGGCAAATGGTTCACAATCGACATCCATTGCCACGTCCTGACCCCGCAGGCCGAGGAGATGGTCAAGGGCGCCGGCCTCACCGACTGGCAGCCGCGCATGGTCTTCGCCAACGAGCACACCCGCCAGGTCAACCGCGAGCAGGCCGAGCGCAACCGCGTACAATTCAGTTCGGTCGAGAAGCGCCTCGCCGATATGGACCGCATGGGGATCGACATCCAGGCGATCACCCCGTCGCCGGCGCAGACCTATTACAGCGCCGAGCCGGACCTCGGGCTCGCCACCGCGCGGGTCATCAACGACAACCTCGCCGAGATTTGCGCCAAGCATCCCGACCGCTTCGTCGGGCTCGGCACGGTGCCGTTCCAGGCCCCCGAGCTGGCCGTCGCCGAGCTTGAAAGACTGCACAAATCCCTGGGGCTGCGCGGCATCGAGATCGCCACCAACGTCGCCGGCGCGGACCTCTCCGAGGAGCGGTTCCGTCCGATCTTCGCGCGCGCCGAGCAGCTTGGCCTCACCCTCTTCATGCACCCGACCGGGTTTCCCGAGGCGAGCCGCTTCCGCGACCATTATCTGACCAACGTCATCGGCAACCCGCTCGACACGACCGTCGCGGTGCATCACCTGATCTTCGGCGGCGTCTTGCACCAGCACCCGAACTTGAAGCTGGTGCTGGCGCATGGCGGCGGCTATCTGCCGGCCTATTCCGGGCGGATCGATCACGGTGCCTCGGCCCGGCCGGACACCTGCGAGCATCTGCGCCACATGCCGACGACGTATCTGAAGCGGCTCTATTTCGACGCGCTGGTTTTTACCGATCACCAGCTGCAATATCTTGTCGATCTCTATGGCGCCGACCATGTGCTGGTCGGCACCGACTACCCGGCCGATATGGGCGAAATCGACCCGATCGGCTTTATCGAGCGGGCGGGCGGGCTCGACGATGCCGAGCGCCGCGCGATCCTCGGGCGCAACGCCGCCCGGCTGTTGAACATCGAGATTCCACAATCGTAACCACGCAGGCACCAAGGGATCTGTAGGATGGGTTGAGCAACGCGAAACCCATCAGGTTTGACAGCTGCAAAGGGTTGATGGTTTCGCTCCGCTCAACCCATCCGTCTTACTTACTCGAACACCAGCAGGAGGACTCCCCAATGACCGAACTCAAAGGCTATCACGCCCACGTCTATTACGACGCCAGCACCAAGCCGGTCGCCGCAAAGCTGCGCGACACGATCATCGGCAAGTTCAAGGTCGAGCCCGGCGCCTTCAGCGACGAGCCGCGCGGCCCGCACCCGATCTCGCAGTTCAACGTCATCTTCGAGACACCGGAGTTCCAGAACATCGTGCCGTGGCTGATGCTGAACCGCGAGGGGCTCGACGTTCTGGTCCATCCGCTGACCGAGAGTTCCTACGACGACCACAGCAAGAATGCGCTGTGGATCGGCACGCCAGTGCCCATGAAGCTCAGCATTCTGCGCCCGAAATACAGCGAGGGCCTGCTGCCGACCGCCCAGCGGGCGTAAAATTGGCCGCAACATAAATCAACCGTCATCACCGGGCTTGACCGGTGATCCACGTGTTTCTTTCGTGGATGGCCGGGTCAAGCCCGGCCATGACGACGGAAAGGGACAGGAGGACGCGATGGCCGAGATCCTGGGTGTGGGCTGCACGCATCGCCCGTTGATGCTGCGCCCCGACGAAGACTGGACCTTCATGATGCGGGCCGCGCTCGACGATCCGGGGATGCCCGAGGAGATGAAGGACCCGGCGTGCTGGCCGGCGCCGCTGCGCGCCGAGCTTGGCAATGATTGGGGGACCGCGTCGGCGGGGCGGGCGCGCGAGGTCTACCGCGCCCATTTCGCCGAGGCGCGCCGCGAGATCGACGAATTCCAGCCCGACCTCGTCGTGATGTGGGGCGACGACCAGTACGAGAATTTCAAGGAAGACATCGTCCCGCCCTTCGCGGTCCTGGCCTATGAGGACCAGGAACGGCAGCCGTGGAAGCATCGCCGCTCGCCGTGGAACCCGTGGAACGAGCCGGCCGACACGACATTCCGGGTGAAGGGCCACAAGGAGGCTGGAAAATACCTCGCCTCCGGGCTGATCGAGGCCGGCATCGATGTCGGCTATGCCTATAAGCCGCTGCACCACCCGATGGGCCACGCCTTCGAGAACACGGTGCAGCTGCTCGACGACGAGCGCCGCGGTTTCGACTATCCGCTCGTTCAGTTCAGCGTCAATTGCTACGGAAGGCGGGTCAATGCCGCGCGCGGGCTGCGCCTGCCGCTGGCGATGCGCGGCGAGATCAAGAACCTCGATCCGCCCGGGCCCAACCCGCATCGCTGCATGGAAGTGGGCGCCGCCGCGGCGCGGGTCATGGCGCAGAGCCCGTGGCGCGTCGCCTTTGTCGCCTCGTCCTCCTGGTCGCATTCGTTCCTGACCGAAAAAAACTATCAGCTGTGGCCCGACGTCGCCGCTGACCGCAGCCTCTACGACGCCTTGGAAAAGGGCGATTACGCGGCCTGGCACCGCTATACGACCGACCAGATCGAAGACAGCGGCGAGCACGAGGTGCTGAACTGGTTCTGCCTGTTGGGCGCGATGGAGGCGCTCGGCCGCAAGCCCGACAAGGCCACCTTCATCGAAACCTGGGCCTTCGTCTCGCCGGTCGTCTTCGCCTATTACCGCGCCTGATAGCCCCAACCCTCCCGCGCCAGACAGCTCCATTGGGGCGCGGGTCCCTCCCTCCCCCGCAAGCGGACGCAAGCGGGGGAGGGAGGGGCGGGGGTGGATTCGGGAGAGGGTAAATAGGGCAGCCTCACCGCCCCTCGCGGCGCCACGCCGCGAGCAGCAGGCCGATCGCCAGCAGCACCGCGGAGAGGGCGGGAAACAGCGGAATTTCACGGAAGCCGCTGACCAGATAATCGCCGTTTTGGCGCAGCCCCATCCAGGTATGGCCCGATGC
Source organism: uncultured Rhizobium sp. (assembly GCA_964392845.1). Taxonomy (GTDB): domain Bacteria; phylum Pseudomonadota; class Alphaproteobacteria; order ATCC43930; family CGMCC-115725; genus DATARH01. The sequence continues at coordinate 6,854 of CAYMRQ010000133.1, read as the reverse complement.
GGCGCGGCCTGGCGACACCCGGCGAATGTCCGGCATCGTGCCGTCGCCGACCCAGAATACCCCGCCGCCGCTCGCCCGCACACCCGGACCGAGCTTGTCGGCGGTGGTCCGGACATCGGCGAACTCGACCGGATTGAGCGGGCCGGCCGCGGCGAGTGCGGTATGGGTGCCGTCGCTCACGCGGTAGAGCCCCATCTGGGCAATCGCCAGCGAGCCATCTCCACCGACGCAAATCAAGCCCGACAGACCGAGTTGGGTAACCGTGGCTCTCACTGCGTCGATTAACTTGGGATCGATTTCGATGCGGTCGTGGACACCGGCCGTGGCGGCAAAGCGGC
>CAYMRQ010000133.1:4775-6506 GCA_964392845.1 uncultured Rhizobium sp. | reverse complement strand
CGGTGCTGCGCCCGCCGCTGTCGGGCGTCAAGGCGAGGCTCGCGCTGGTCCCGTCGGGCGCGGTCACCGTGACCGGGCGGTCGTCCGGTTCGAGCGATTGGCGGGTGACGACGAGCCGGTCGCCGTCGATCGCCGCGCGCAAATCGTTCTCCTCGAGATCGGGCTCCTTCATCAGCCAATAGGCAAGCCGGCGCAACAGCTCGCCCTGCGGCCCGCCGCCTTCGAAGCCGCGCGCCCACAGCCACATCTGATCGGAGAGGAGCTGCGCCACCCGGCCTTTGCCGACCCGGTCGAGGACGAGCAGCGGCGCGCCGTGGTTGCCGCTCATGATCGTGGCGCCGTGATGCACGCGCGCCTCGACCTGGCGGAACCAGCGGCCCCAGCCCGGCGTCTCGCCCGGCTTGCCGGCGCCCGGCAGATCCTCGGTCACCGGGTGGCGCCGGCCGGGCGCGGTCAGCTGCGGCTTGAAGCCCGCCTCATCGACATTGCCGGTCGGCTCGGTCGGCAGGATCTCGCCCACCGGCGTGCGGAACAGGCTCATCGGCGTGCCGAAGCTGGGGCCGGCGGCTTCGAGAAAGGCGCCGCCCTTGCGCACATAGCGCACGACATTCTCGATATAGGCCTGCGGGATGATGCCGCGCCGGCTGTAGCGGTCGAAGATGATCAGGTCGAAATCATCGAGCTTCACGTCGAACAGCTCGCGGATCGGAAAGGCGATCAGCGACAATTCGCGGATCGGCGTGCCGTCCTGTTTTTCGGGCGGACGCAGGATCGTGAAATGCACCAGGTCGACCGACGGGTCGGATTTGAGGATGTTGCGCCACACCCGCTCGCCGGCATGCGGTTCGCCCGACACCAGGAGCACCCGCAACCGGTCGCGCACGCCGTTGATCACGACCACGGCGCGGTTGTTGGCCAGGGTCAGCTCCTGCGGCCCCGGCTCGACGTCGAATTCGAGCACGTTGGGCCCGCCATGATCGATCGGGATCGCCAGCTTCACGTCGCGCCCGACTGGCACCATCAGCGAATGCGACGCCCCGCCATCCTTGCGCCAGGTCACCCGCGCCTGACGCTCGGGCGCACCCTTGGCGCCTGCCTTCGGCTCGGGGAGATCCTCGACGCGGATCGTCAGCGGCGTCTCCTTGCCAACCAGGCCAAAGCTCGGCGCCTGGTCGACCACGAGGCGCCGATCGCGCTCGTCCGGGTGCCCGGAAAGCAGCGCGTGCAATGGCGCGCCGAGCTCCTGGGCGGTCGCCGCCGGCTCGATGGCGGGAACGTCGTGGACCTGCCCGTCGGTGATCATGATGATTGCGGCGAGCCGTTGCCGCGGGATGTCGGACATCGTGCGGCTCAACGCGGTGAACAGCTTGGTGCCGTCGTCGCCGCTGCCGGGCTGCGGCTTGCCGGTGCGGATCACCCGCAGGTCGAGGTCGCGTTCGTGCCCGAGCCGCTCGGTCAGGGCCGCTAGCGCCGCCTCGCTGGCCGCTTGGCGGTTGCCGATCCGCTGGCTCGGCGACTCGTCAACGACGATGACCGCGACATCGCGCAGCGCCGACCGCTGTTCCTCGACGAGCGACGGGTTGACCAGGATCGCCAGCAGCATCGCCACCGCCGCCCCGCGCCAGGCGATGCCGCGCGCGCGGCGCCAGATCCCGGGCGCGAGCACCAGCGCGGCGGCGCCGGCGAGCGCCGCGAGCGCCCACCACGGCATCAGCGGCGCCATCGCAAGCG
>CAYMRQ010000133.1:2998-4765 GCA_964392845.1 uncultured Rhizobium sp. | reverse complement strand
GCCGCGATCATTGACCGAGCCGCTCCAGGATCACCGGCACGTGCACCTGGTCGGTCTTGTAGTTGCCGGTCAGCACGTACATGACGAGGTTGACCCCGAAACGCATCGCCATCTCGCGCTGCGGTTCGCCACCGGGAACGCAGGGGAAAGCCGGCCGGCCCTGGTCGTCGATCGCCCAGGCGCCGGCCCAGTCGTTGCCGCCGACGATGACGCTCGCCACCCCGTCGTTGACGCGGTCTTCGACCGGCTCGATCCAGATCTGGCCGCCATTCCAGCGGCCGGGGAATTCATGCAGCAGGTAAAACGATCTGGTCAGCACCTGGTCAGGCGGCACCGGCACCAGCGGCGGGATCTTGACCCCGGCGACGAGGCGGCGCAGCCGGGCCTGCGAGGACGCGGCGCTGCCAAAGGCTCCCGGGGTCGCCTCGCCGGCGTCGCGGGTATCGAACAGGATCGTGCCGCCGGTCTCGAGATACCGGTTGATGCGCTCGGCCGCACGCGGCGAGGGCGGGGCCTGCTCGGCCGTCACCGGCCAGTAGAGCAGCGGAAAAAAGATCAGCTCGTGGCTTTCGATATCGACCGCCAGCGGCTCCGCGGTTTCGACCGCGGTGCGCCGGTTGAGCATCGCGATCAGACCGCGAAGACCGGCGCGGCTGACCGCATCGATGGCATCATCGCCGGTCTGGATGTAGGCCAGGCGCAGCTCGGAGGTCGCACGCACGACGAAGGCGTCATCGGCCCGGGCGGCAGCCTGCGGCAGCAGGATCATCGCGAGCAGCGCCCCGACGACGACTCGGGCCGGCCGCGGCCGCAACAGGCCGCGCAGCGCATAGGCGATCACGAGATCGAAGAGAGCGAGGAGGAAGGCGGCGGTCAACAGCGGTGGACGGACATCGATCTCGGCGCTCTTTGCGAAGCTGTCGCGCGCCACTCCCGCCGGCAAATCGCCGATCGGATCGAGCCGGTTGATCGCGGTCGACAGGTTGAGCGCGCGCCTTGCGTCGGCAGTGCCGTAAAAGCCGGGCGGATGGCGCGGCGACGGCGTCGCCGTCGCGATCTCTGCGCCGGAAATCGGCCGGGCATTCGGCGGTGGATGCTGCAGACGGCCGAAGCCGTCCAGCGTCTCCACCGGCGGCAGCGCGCCATCGCTCGCCGCCGCAACCCCCTGGCTCATCGCCGCGAGCCGTCGCAGCATCTGGACGAACAGCCCGGACAGCGCCAGATCGGACCATTCGGCATTGGCGGTGGTGTGCACCAGGATGGTCCAGCCCTGGCCCAACTTTTCGGCGGTCACCAGCGGGGTCCCGTCAGCGAGCCGCGCCCAGCTCTTGCCGGCGAGGTCGAGGTCGGGCTCGGCGAGAACCTGTCGCGACACCGTGACGTCGGCCGGTATCGCGAGCCCAGCGAACGGGCTGTCGGCGGCAAATGGCGCGAGCTTTGCCGGCTTCTCCCAGGACAGCGCGCCGCCGATCGTGCGCCCGCCGCGGCGCAGGCGGACCGGCAGCAGATGGTCGCTCTGCTCGGCCAGGCGCGCCCCGGCGAAGCGCAGCAGGATACCGCCGGCTTCGATCCATTTGCGCACGCTCTCTTCCTCTGCCGGCGAACCCGGGCCGGCATCCGAATAGATCAGCACCGCGATTTCGCGCTTCAGCAGGTCGATGCGATCTTTTCCTCGTCCCGAAAATTGGGTGGCAAAGCCGACATATCTCGCTGGGGCCAGTTGGGACTCGCGGGAGATTGGACCGATTCGCCGATCAGCTCGACGAA
>CAYMRQ010000133.1:0-2988 GCA_964392845.1 uncultured Rhizobium sp. | reverse complement strand
CACCGCGATTTCGCGCTTCAGCAGGTCGATCGCGCGGCCGCGGCGGATTTCGCTGAACGGGCCGAGCGCGCGTTCGAGATAAAAGTTCTCGCTGAGCAGCGGTTGGCCCGCGGTGTTCGGGGAAGCGGCGAGGCCGACCGGCCGGCGCCGCCAGCGCTCGTCGACGAGCAGCACCGCTCCCGCAGATTCCTCGCCTTCGACCTCGATCCGGGTGACCCGATTGCGCAGCTCGGTCGGCAATGGCAGCCTGATTGCGACGCTGCTGTCGTCGGGCGCGATGGTCGCGCCCTCGCGCGCCAGCAAGGCGCCGTCTTCGCCGCTCGCGCGCACCGCGATCGGGCGCGGCAGCGCTGCCGGCAGCGAGCGCACGACGACCCCGAGATCCTTCCCCGCCAGCTCATTCGGGGCCGCGTCGGCCGCAATGAGGCGCGGCGCATCGGCCGGCGCCGCCGCGATGTAGCGCAAAACGCCGCGCCCGGCGAGATAATCGGCGAGCGCCGCAGCAGCGGCGTCGGCCACGCCGTCGCTGAGCCACACCACCATGCTGCCCTGCGGCAACGGCATCGCCTCGAGCCGGTGAAGCGCCGCCTGCCGGTCGCCGGGCCACGGCTTCGGCCGCAGCGCCTCAACCGCGGCGCGCGCATCCGCGGCACGGATCGGCGCAAGCGACGGCGCCGGCTCGTCGGAGGCAAAGGGCGCGGTCGTCACCAGCACGATCTGCCGGTCCTCGCGCTCGGCTGCGGCCAGGATGTCGAGCGCCGCCGCCTGGCGCCGGCCCCAATCGCGCGCTGCGGCCCAGCCATCATCGATGACCAGCGCCACCGGCCCGGCGCCGGCGAGCCGCGCCTGAGGATTGAGCAGCGGATGGGCGAGCGCGATGATGATCAGTGCCGCGATCAGGGTGCGCAACAGAATCAGCCACCACGGCGTGCGCGCCGGCGTCTCCTCGCGCGGGGTCAGCCCGAGCAGCAGCCGGATCGCCGGAAAGGCGATGTGGCGCGGCGCCGGCGGGGTCACCCGCAGCAACCACCAGATCAGCGGCAGGGCAGCCAGCGCCGCCAGGAGCCAGGGCGATGCGAAAGCGAGCGAACCGAGCGCGAGCATCACGGGGCAATTCGAGGCCGTGGGACTAAGCGTTTGTAGGCAGCCCCCACTCCGACCCTCCCCCGCGCGCTCCTGGAGGGCAGCCTCGGACGGTGATCAAAGCGTCCTTCGAGACGGCCGCTTTGCGGCCTCCTCAGGATGAGGTAAATCTTTGATGCCACAAACAAGTTTACCTCATCCTGAGGAGCGCCCCGAAGGGGTGCGTCCCGAAGGACGCACGGCGCCCGTGCAGCCGGTTGCGGAATGCCGCTCATCGCCGGCGGTCCGCCGCCAGCGCCGCGTGCAGCGCGAGCAGCGCCAGATGCGGCGGGCGGTCGGTGCGGTGATAGCCGAGCGTCCAGCCGACCGCGCGGGCAATGTCGGCCAGGCCTTCGCGATGGCGCCGAAAGCGCAGCGCATAATCCTCGCGCACGGTTTCGACCCGGCTGATCACGATCTCGTCCTGCTCCTCGACCCCAGCGAAACGGATCCGGCCGGCAAAGGGCAGCTCCTCCTCGGCCGGATCGGCGATGTGCAGCAGATGCCCCTTGAGCCCGGCCCCGGCAAACCGGGTGACAGCGGCGTTGATCGCGTCGAGCGGCGCCAGAAAATCGCCGATCAGGACCAGCTGCCCGGCGCGCGGCAGCGGCTCGAAAACCGGCAGGCCGAGGGTTGCGGCGGCAAGGGTTGCCGAGCCGGCGCCCGGCGCGCGCTCGATCAGCTGAACCAGCCGGGTCAGCGCCACCCTTCCGGTCATCGGCGCGACCGCGCTGCCGAGCAGGGTCAGCCGCTCGCCGCCGCGCACCAGGAGGCTCGCCAGTGCGACGAGGATCAGCTCGGCGCGGTCGCGCTTGGTCGGCCACTGCGCGCCGGCGATATAGAAGGCGGAGGTGTAGTCCATCGACGCGGACGCATCGCGCCACAGCCACACGCTCTGCGCCGCCTCCCACTCGGTCTCGCGGACATAAAGCCGCTGCGATTTGGCGCTCTCGCGCCAATCGATGCGAGACGCCGGGTCGCCCGGCTGATACTGGCGGAATTGCCAGAAGGTCTCGCCCTGGCCGACGCGGCGCCGTCCGTGCACGCCTTGGGCCACGGTGACGGCGACCCGTTCGGCTGCGACCAGGAGCGGCGGCAGCGTGGCGGCAATCTGCTCCGCCCGGCCGCGCAGCGGCGGTGCTGCTGCCCGGCGCGGCGACAACACACTTTGGGCGCGTTCGGAGATCACCGCAGCGGCATCGCCATCTGATCGATCACCTGGGCGACGCCGACCCCCTCGGCGCGACCGGCAAAGCTGACCGCCATGCGATGGCGCAGCACCGGCGGCGCGAGCGCCAGCACGTCGTCGACCGAGGGCGCGTAGCGCCCGTCGATCAGCGCCCGGGCGCGACAGGCGAGCATCAGCGCCTGGCTGGCGCGCGGCCCCGGTCCCCAGGCGACGAAGCGCCTCGGCCCCTCGGCGGCGGGGTCCGGCCGGCCGGACCCGACCAGGCTGAGGATCGCGTCGACGACGCTGTCGCCGACCGGTATCCGCCGTACCAGGCGTTGCGCGGCGAGCAGCTCGTCAGCGGTCATCGCCTGCCGCGGCGGCTGCTCGGCGAGGCCGGTCGTGGCGATCAGCATGCGCCGTTCGGCGTCGCGGTCGGGATAATCGACATCGATTTGCAACAGGAAGCGGTCGAGCTGCGCTTCGGGCAGCGGATAGGTCCCTTCCTGCTCCAGCGGGTTCTGGGTCGCCAGCACATGAAACGGCCGCGGCAGCGGATGGTACTGGCCGGCGATCGACACCCTGCCCTCCTGCATCGCCTGTAAGAGGGCCGATTGGGTGCGCGGGCTGGCGCGGTTGATCTCGTCGGCCATCAACAGCTGGCAGAACACCGGGCCGGGGATGAAGCGGAACGAGCG
>CAYMRQ010000132.1:0-12782 GCA_964392845.1 uncultured Rhizobium sp. | reverse complement strand
GCGTCCTTCGAGACGGCGCTTCGCGCCTCCTCAGGATGAGGATAAGTCTATGATGGCATTAAGAAAAAACCTCATCCTGAGGAGCCCGCAACGCGGGCGTCTCGAAGGACGTACGGCGCCGATCCAGCCGAGGGTCACTCGATGACGCGATCGGCCTGCATCAACACAATGTGCGGTATTGTCCAGCCGAAATCCTTGGCGGTGCGGGCGTTGATAATGAGCTGGAACGCGGTCGGCTGCTCAATCGGCAGATCGGCGGGTTTCGCCCCTTTCAAGATCCGGTCGACGTAATAGGCGGCCCGCCGCGCCAGTGCCGCTTCATCGGGACCGTAGGTGATCAGCGCCCCCGCCTCGGCAAACACCGCGTGGTAGGAGATCAGCGGCAATCCGACTGCCCTCGCCAACCCGGCGATCTTTTGGTGATGGCCTCGGAAAATCGGCTGGACGATGACGGCCTCGGCCGCGTCGCGCTTTATCGCGTCGAACAGCGCCTGGTCGATCGCCTCCGGCCCGTCGACGATGCGTTCCAGCACCGTGACGCCGAGACGATCGGCGGCCCCCCGCGTTTCCCGCAGGAACGTCGCTGCGTTGGGTGTCCGGTTCGAGCCGAGGAAAGCGAGGGTGTTCAAAGACGGCCGGATTTCGTGGAGCAAACCCAGCAGCTTGCCGGCCAAATCGGTCACTTGTCCCGATACCCCGGTGATGTTGCCGCCGGGGCGGGACAGACTCTTCACCACACCGGCAGCGAGCGGGTTGGCGCTCGATGCCATCACGATCGGAATCGTCCGCGTAGCCTCTTTGGCGATCCGGATCGCCGCTGTCGACTCGACAACCAGGATGTCGACCGGCGCCTCGACGAGCTTGCGCGCGATCTGCTGCGTCAGCTCGCGGTTGCCGTCGGTGTAATGGACCTCGATGACGTGGCTCTTGCCCTCGACATAGCCGAGTTGCTGCATCCCCTCGCGAAAATGATCGACGTGCCACTTCATCGCCGGCGAATACCAGCTCAGGAAGCCGATCTTCGCCGGTTTGTCGGCAGCGACCGCTGGCGCGGCGACAGCGGCGACCAGCACCAGCAAGGCGAATAGCTTGCGCATCGAACGGTGTATCGCAGCCCCGATGGCGGCTTGCAAGCGACGGGTGACGGCCTCGTCCCGGCATGCTAGCGTCGCGCCAGCGATGCGACAGGGAAGTCCGGTGCAAGACCGGCGCTGCCCCCGCAACTGTTAGCGGCGAGCCCGCGGCAACCGCCACTGGCCCCTCTCCCTGGGGGTTGGGAAGGCGCCGCCGGGCGATGACCCCGAGCCAGGAGACCTCCGCATCGCCCCGGAACCGGCACGATTCCTCGGGCGGAGGAGGAGCCTTTGTCGTCACCCCAAGCGGGGAATCTGCCCCCGCTGATTCTGGTCCTGGGCGGCGCGCGCTCGGGCAAGAGCCGCTTTGCCGAAGCCCTCGTCGAAGGCGCCGCTAGCTGCGGCACCTATTGCGCGACCGCCGAGGCGGGCGACGACGAGATGAGAGCGCGCATCGCCGCGCACCGGTCCCGCCGCGGCGCGTTCTGGCGCACGATCGAGGCGCCGCTCGCCGTGGCGGGCGTCATCGCCGCCGAAGCGACCCCCGCGCGGCCATTGCTGATCGATTGCCTGACCTTGTGGCTGTCGAACCTGATGCAGGCCGGGGCGCCGATCGACCAGGAGTTCGCGACCTTGCGCGCGGCCCTGCGCGACGCGGCGGGCCCCATTGTGCTGGTCGCCAACGAGGTCGGGCTCGGCCTCGTGCCGCAAACCCCGCTCGGCCGCCGTTTCCGCGACGCCGCCGGTCATCTCAACCAGGAAATCGCCGCGCTCGCCGACCGCGTCGTCTTTATCGCCGCGGGGCTGCCGCTGGTGCTGAAGGGAAACTGAGCGATGCGCCGCATCCCCGCGACGATCGTCACCGGGTTTTTGGGCGCCGGCAAAACCAGCCTCGTGCGCCATCTGCTCGGCGCGGCTTCCGGCCACCGCCTCGCGATCATCGTCAACGAGTTCGGCGAGCTCGGCATCGACCGCGAGCTGCTGCTCGGCTGCGGCGACGCGGCGTGCCAGGACGAGGATATCGTCGAGCTGGCGAATGGCTGCCTGTGCTGCACGATTGCCGACGATTTCCTGCCGACCCTGACCCAGCTGATCGACCGGCCCGCGCCGCCCGACCACATCCTCGTCGAAACCTCGGGCCTCGCGCTGCCGAAGCCGCTGGTGCAGGCGTTTGCCTGGCCCGAGATCCGCACCCGCCTGACGGTCGACGGGGTGGTGACCGTGATCGACGCCGCCGCGGCGGAAGCGGGCCGCTTCGCGACCGACCCCGAGGCGGTCGCCCGGCAACGCGCCGCCGACCCGGCGATCGACCATGACAACCCGCTCGAAGAGGTGTTCGGCGATCAGCTCGCCTGCGCCGATCTGGTGATCCTCAACAAGACCGATCTCGTCGAACCCGACCGGCTTTTCGCGCTGCGCCGCGATATCGAAGCGCGGTTGCGGCCCGGCGTGAAGCTGGTTGATGCCGAGCAGGGGCGGGTCGCGCCGGCGATTGCGCTCGGCCTTGCCGCGTCCGCCGAAGACGACCTCGCCGCGCGACCCTCATGCCACGATTTCGACGCCGAGCATGACCACGACGATTTCGACAGCTTTGTCGTCGAGCGCGGGCCGGTGGCCGATGATGCCGCGTTCCGCGCCCGGCTCGCGGCGCTGATCCGCGCCCACGACGTGCTGCGGGTCAAGGGCTTCCTCGAGGTGCCCGGCCGCGACCGAAGGCAGGTCGTGCAGGCGGTCGGCGACCGCATCGAACAGCATTTCGACCGGGCGTGGCTGCCGGGCGAAAGCCGGCTGAGCCGGCTCGTCGTGATCGGCAGAAAGGGTATCGACCGCGCCGCGATCCGCTCTGCACTCGGGGAGGTGAGCTGAATGCACCTGCTCGCCACCGAGCCGGGGATCATCGCCGACGGGTCGGCAGCGGTCGATCTCGCCCAGACCCCCGGCGACATCATCGTGCTGGCGAGCGCCGACACCGAAATCGCGCTGCTCGCGGCGGCGCAGGCGCGCCGGCGGATTGAAAACCCCGCGGCGCCGACCCTGCGGCTCGCGCCGGTGCTTCGTCTCGGCCATAATTTCTCGGTCGACCTCTACATGGAGCTGGTCGCCCAGGCGCGGCTGGTCGTCGCGCGCCTGCTGGGCGGCAGCGCCTATTGGCCCTACGGGGTCGAGCGGCTCGTCGAAACCTGCCGCGAGCGTGGCATCAAGCTGGCGCTGCTGCCGGGCGACGACAAGCCCGATGCCGAACTGGCGCGGCTCTCGACCGTGCCGGCCGCCGCCGGTCGGCGCCTCTGGCGCTATCTCGCCGAAGGCGGGCCCGGCAACGCCGACAATTTCCTGCGCTATGCCGCGACGTTGATCGCCGCTGCCCCTCACCCCCGCCCTCTCCCCGCGGGCGGGGAGAGGGGGTCATTGGTGCGTTTGCCGCGCCGGGACCTAAACCCTCGCCCCGCTTGCGGGGAGAGGGAGGGACCCGCGCCGCAGGCGCGGGAGGGTGAGGGGCCGGCTGGGGTTGACTGGGCCGAGCCGGCGCCGCTGCTGCGGGCCGGGCTGTATTGGCCGGGCCGCGCCCTGCCGAGCCTCGACGACATCGCCGCCGAGTGGCGGGGCGCAAACTGGACCGCCGATTGCGGTGTGGCGCCGATCGTCTTCTATCGGGCATTGGTCCAATCCGGCAACACGGCGCCGGTCGATGCGCTGGTGCAGGCGCTGCGTTCGCGGCGGCTGCGGCCCTTGCCGGTCTTTGTCCACAGCCTGAGGGAGCCGGAAGCCGCTGCGCTGCTGGCGCAAGCCTTTGATGCCCATCCGCCGGCGATCATCCTCAATGCAACCGGGTTTTCGGTCGCGGCGGCGGGCGGGCGCGACCCGCTGCAGGCCGGTTGCCCGGTCTTGCAGGTCGTTTTCTCCGGTGGCGACGAGGAGTCGTGGCGCGAGGGCACGCGTGGCCTCGGCCCACGCGACCTGGCGATGAATGTGGCCCTGCCCGAGATCGACGGCCGCATCCTCACGCGCGCGGTTTCGTTCAAGGCGCCGCCCGCTGGACTTCCAGATGGCCGCGATCCCGAGACCGAGGCCGATCTCGTCGGCTACCGGCCGGTCGCCGACCGGGTCGCCTTCGTCGCCGACCTCGCGCGCAACTGGGCGCGGCTGCGCGAGAAGCCACCATCCGAGCGGCGGGTTGCCATCATCCTCGCCAATTATCCGAACCGCGACGGCCGGATCGGCAACGGGGTCGGGCTCGATACGCCGCAATCGGCGGTCGCGATCCTGCGCGCGCTCAGCGAGGCGGGCTACCGCACCGGCGACATGCCGCAGGATTCAGCCTCGCTGATGGCGCGCCTCCTCGCCGGGCCGAGCAATGCCCGGCCTCAGGCGCCGGCGAAAGAAGACCTGCCCTTCCCCGAATACTCGGCGTTTTTCGACAGCCTGCCATCATCGGTGCGGCAACGTGTCGAGGCGCGCTGGGGTTCGGCCGAGCGCGACCCGTTCTTCCGCCCGGGCCGGCAGGGTTGCGAGCGTTTCGCGATCCCCGGCTTCCGCTGCGGCAATGTCGCGGTGCTGATCCAGCCGGCGCGCGGCTACAATCTCGACCCGAAAGCGACCTACCACGATCCGGCGCTGGTGCCGCCGCATTCATACTTCGCGGCCTATGCCTGGCTCGCCGACAGCTTCCGCGCCGACGCGGTCGTTGACCTCGGCAAGCACGGCACCCTGGAATGGCTCCCCGGCAAGGCGCTGGCGCTGTCGTCGGAATGCTTGCCCGAAGCGGTGCTCGGGCCGCTGCCGCACCTCTACCCGTTCATCGTCAACGATCCCGGCGAGGGCAGCCAGGCCAAGCGGCGCTCGCAGGCGGTCATCATCGACCATCTGACCCCGCCCTTGACGCGCGCCGGCAGCTATGGCCCGCAGGCCGAGTTGGAGCGCCTGATCGACGAATATTACGACGCAGCGCGCGGCGACCCGCGCCGTGTCGCGCCGCTCGCCGCCGAGATCTTGGAGCGCGCCCGGGCCGCCGGGATCGACCGCGATTGCGGCATCGCCGCGGCGGAGGCAACCCCGAGCGCGTTGCAAAAGCTGGACGGGTTCTTGTGCGAGCTGAAGGAGTTGCAGATCCGCGACGGGCTGCATGTCTTCGGGCAGAGCCCCGAGGGCGAGCGGCTCGACGCGCTGCTGCTCGCCTTCGCCCGGGCGCGGCGTGGCGTCGGCGACACCGCCGAATCGCTGCTGCGCGCGCTCGCCGCCGATCTCGCCCTAGGCGCCGACCCGCTGATGCTCGACCTCGCCGAACCGTGGGCCGGGCCGCGGCCGGATATTCTGAACGTCATCCCCGGGCTTGACCCGGGGATCCACGTGGATGCCCACGGATCAAGTCCGTGGGCTGAAGGCCCACGGGTCAAGCCCGGCCATGACGAGAAAAGCAAAGCCGACGGAGTAGGCGCATCCTGGCGCACGGCAGGCGACACCGTCGAGCGCCTCGAAAACCTGGCGTTGCGCCTGGTTTCCGGTGTGGCCCAGCCCGAGCCGGAATGGTCCGCCACCCGTGCCGTGCTCGGCTGGGTCGAGCTTATGTTGCGCCCGGCCGTTACGGCGTGTGGCGCGGCGGAAATCGCCGGCGTGCTGGCCGCGCTCGACGGCAGGGCCGTCGCGCCCGGACCGAGCGGCGCGCCGAGCCGCGGCCGGCCCGAGGTGCTGCCGACCGGGCGCAATTTCTATTCGGTCGATACCCGCGCGGTACCGACCCCGGCAGCCTGGCAGCTCGGCTGGCATTCGGCGGGCTTGCTGGTCGAGCGCCACGCCCAGGAGCAGGGAAGCTACCCGGCGCGACTCGCGCTGTCGGCCTGGGGCACCGCGAACATGCGCACCGGCGGCGACGACATCGCCCAGGCCCTGGCGCTGATCGGCGTGCGGCCGGTCTGGGAAGGGGCAAGCGGGCGGGTCACCGGGTTCGAGATCCTGCCCGCCTCGGTGCTCGACCGGCCCCGGGTCGACGTGACGCTGCGCATTTCCGGGTTCTTCCGCGACGCGTTTCCCGGCCTTATCGACCTGTTCGACAGCGCGGTGCGCGCCGTCGCCGCGCTCGACGAGACGCCCGAGACCAATCCCCTTGCCGCGCGGGTCGCCGCCGACCGGTGCGCGCTCGAAGCCGAGGGGATCGCCCCGGGCGAGGCCGCTTTGCGCGCCGGCTACCGGATTTTCGGCTCCAAACCCGGGGCTTATGGCGCCGGGCTGCAAACTCTGATCGACGAGCGGATCTGGCAGGAGGATGGCGATCTGGCCGATGCCTATCTCGGCTGGAGCCAGTGGGCCTATGGCGCCGGCGCCGAGGGCCGCGCCGAACGCAGGCTCCTCGAAGCCCGCCTCGCCGGGGCCGACGCCGTGCTGCACAACCAGGACAATCGCGAGCATGATCTCTTGGACAGCGACGATTACTACCAGTTCGAGGGCGGCCTCGCGCTTGCCGTGCGCCACCTCTCGGGGCGCGATCCGGCGGTCTACCACATCGACCATTCGCAACCCGACCGGCCGCGCATCCGCACGCTTCGCGAGGAGATCGGCCGGGTCGTGCGCGGCCGCGCCGCCAACCCGCGCTGGATCGCCGGCGTGATGCGGCACGGCTACAAGGGCGCCGCCGAGATCGCCGCGACGGTCGACTATCTCTTCGCCTTCGCCGCCACCGCCCGCGCCGTCGACGATGCGCATTTCGAGGCGCTTTACGACGCCTATCTCGGCGACGATGCGGTGCAGGGTTTCATGGCAGCGCACAACCCGGCGGCGCTCGCCGAGACCAGGAGCCGCTTCCGCGAGGCAGTCGAGCGCGGCCTCTGGCGCCCACGCCGCAACAGCGTGCGCGCCGGACTGATCGACGGGCCTCAATCATGAGCGACCCCGTGCCCAGCGAAGAGGAGATCAACCGGCTGCATCGCGAGAAGATGGAGCGCCGCCAGGCGGCGCGCCGCCGCGTGCTCGCGACCAAGACCGAGGAACGCGGCTTGCTTGTCGTCCATACCGGTTCCGGCAAGGGAAAAACAACGGCCGCCTTCGGCATGGTCTTGCGCTGCATCGGCCACGGCATGCGGGTCGGCATCGTGCAGTTCGTCAAGGGCGCCTGGGGCACCGGCGAGCGCACCGTGCTCGCCCAATTCCCCGATCTGGTCACCTGCCGGGCGATGGGCGAAGGCTTCACCTGGGACACCAAGGACCGCGCCCGCGACATCGCCGCCGCGCGCGCCGCCTGGGATGTGGCGCAGGCGATGCTCGCCGACCCATCCTATCGGCTCGTCCTCCTCGACGAATTGAACATTGTGCTGCGCTACGGCTATCTGCCGGTCGGCGACATCATCGCCGCGCTCAAGGCGAAGCCGCGTGATCTCCACGTCATCGTGACCGGCCGCAACGCTCCGCCCGAGCTGATCGAGGCCGCCGACCTCGTCACCGAGATGACCCTCGTCAAGCATCCGTTCCGCGCCGGGGTCAAGGCGCAGGCGGGAATCGAGTTCTGATGACCCGCGCCTTGATGCTGCAAGGCACCGGTTCCGATGTCGGCAAATCGCTGCTGGTCGCGGGCCTCGCGCGGGCCTTCACCCGGCGCGGCCTCAGGGTGCGGCCGTTCAAGCCGCAGAACATGTCGAACAACGCCGCGGTCACCGCCGATGGCGGCGAGATCGGCCGGGCCCAGGCGCTGCAGGCGCGCGCCTGCCGGGTCGCGCCCCTCATCGACATGAACCCGGTGCTGTTGAAGCCGCAATCGGAAGGCACCGCGCAAATCGTGCTGGGCGGCCGCGTCTATCGGACGGCTTCGGCGCGCGATTACCGCGCGCTTGCCCCGAGCCTGCTGCCGCCGGTGCTCGCCGCCTTCGAGCGTCTCGCCGCTGCGGCCGATCTCGTGCTGGTCGAAGGCGCCGGGAGCCCGGCCGAAATCAATCTGCGGGAAGGCGACATCGCCAATATGGGCTTTGCCGAGGCCGCCGAAATACCGGTCGCGCTCGTTGGCGACATCGAGCGCGGCGGCGTCATCGCCCAGCTGGTCGGCACCCATGCGCTGCTGGGCCCGAGCGAACGCGCCCGGCTTGCCGGCTACATCGTCAACAAGTTCCGCGGCGATGTTGGCCTGTTCGATGGCGGCATCACCGCGATCGGCGAGCGCACCGGATTGCGCTGTTTCGGCGTGGTGCCGTATTTCCCCGCCGCCGCTGCGCTTCCGGCAGAAGACTCGATGGCGCTCTCGGTGCCGGCCCCTCACCCTCCCACGCCAGGGAACTCCATCGGGGCGCGGGTCCCTCCCTCTCCCCGCGGCCGCGGGGAGAGGGTTGGGGTGAGGGGCCGGCACGGTCAGATCAAGATCGCCGTCCCCCTCTTGCCGCGCATCGCCAATTTCGACGATCTCGACCCGCTGCGCATCGAGCCCGTGGTGGAATTGGTGCTGGTCCGGCCGGGGCAGCCATTGCCGCGCGATGCCGCGCTGATCATCCTGCCGGGATCGAAGGCGAGTTTGGCGGATCTCGCTTTTCTGCGGGGCGACGGCTGGGACATCGACATCCTGGCGCATCGCCGCCAGGGCGGGCACATCATCGGGCTGTGCGGCGGATACCAGATGCTGGGCCGCCATATCGCTGATCCCGACGGCAGCGAGGGTACGCCGGGCGCGGCGCCGGGGCTCGGGCTCCTGGAAGTCGACACAATCCTCGGCGGCGATAAGCGTCTCGGCGAAACCGCCGGCACCGAAATCGCGACCGGGATGCCGGTGCGCGGCTATGAAATGCACCTCGGCACGACGAGCGGCCCCGGGCTCGCCCAGCCGATGCTCGATCTTGGCGGCCGGCGCGACGGCGCGGTCAGCGCCGATGGAAGGGTGGCCGGCTGTTATCTGCATGGCCTCTTCGCCAGCGACCCGTACCGCCGCGCGTTTCTCGCCCGGCTCGGCGCCCGGCTCGACAACAAGGGTGCCCCCGTCGCTTATGAGGCGATGATCGAGGGGGTGCTCGACGGCCTCGCCGACCATCTCGAACAGCACCTCGATCTGGCGGCAGTGCTCGCGGCAGCGCGCCCGCCGCGCCTCACCCGGGCCGCGTGAGATGCGCCATCAGCCACGCCCCGAGAATGAGGCCCGCCAGCAGCAGGCAGGCAAGCGTGTAGAGCCGCAACGCCCTGATAATGTCGCCCGGCATCGCGTCGGGCGTGCCGTCGCCGAGCCACGGGTCGCGGATTTCGCCCCCGGCATAATGGCGCGGCCCGGCGAGGGCGAGGCCGAGCGCACCGGCCATTGCCGCCTCGGGCCAGCCGGCATTCGGCGAATGATGCTTCTTCCCGTCGCGCCGCATCACCGCGAACGCATGCCCCGCCGTCGCCGCGCCGGCGAACAGCGCCGCGCCGGTCAAGAGGAGGCCGCTGAGCGGCGCCGGGACCAGGTTCAACAGATCGTCGAACCGCGCCGCGCCCCACCCAAAACTACGGTAGCGCGCCGAGCGGTGCCCGATCATGCTGTCGAGCGTGTTCGCCATCTTGTAGGCGAAGAGGCCGGGCAGCCCGAGCACCAGGTACCAGAAGACCGGCGCCACCACGCCGTCGCTGAAGTTTTCGGCGAGGCTTTCGATCGCGGCGCGCGCGACGCCATGGCCATCGAGGCGCATCGGGTCGCGGCCGACGATATGGCTGACCGCCGCCCTCCCAGCCGCCAAACCGCCCCGCTGGAGCGCTGCGGCGACCGCGGCGACATGCTGGAACAGGCTGCGCTGGGCGACAAGGACGCCGATCGCCAGCGCCTCGACGGCGGCGCCGGCAAGACTGCCCCGGCAGAGCCGATGCAGCGCCCAGCCGAGCCCGGCCGACGCGGCGACCAGCACAATCAGCGTGACGATGCCGCGTTCGCGCCGGCTCCGCTCGCTGCGGGTCGGGCGGTTGAGCTTCTTCTCGAAGAACGCGATGGCGCGGCCGGCCACGACGATCGGGTGCGGCAGGTGAGCGAAGACCGCCGGCATGTCGCCAAACGCCGCATCGATCAAGAGACCGGCGAGCAGCAACAGCAGCGGATCGTGCAGGTCCGGCAGGTTAATCGAGACGGTCATTTCGCCGCCAATGTCGGCCGCGCCGCCGCCGCAATCAACCGACAGGAGGTTATCGAATGAGCGAGACCGCGGTGCTGCTGTGCGGGCATGGCAGCCGCGATCCCGAGGCGGTCGGCGAGTTCGAAGCGGCCGCGGCGGCGTTGCGCTCGCGCCTGGCACACCTCGCGCCGGGGGGCGATTTCGCCACCGGCTACCTCGAATTCGCGCGGCCGACGATCGGGGAGGGCCTCGCCGCGCTCAAGGCGCGCGGCGCGCGGCAGATCCTCGCGATACCGGGCATGCTGTTCGCCGCAAGCCACGTCAAGAATGACCTGCCGTGGGAGATGAACAGCTTTATGGCCGACAACCCCGGCATCGAGGTGCGTCTCGGCCGCGACCTGGCGATCGACCCCCAGCTGCTCGACGCCGCTGCCGAGCGGATCGCCGCTTCGGTGCCGGATGGGCGCTCGGACACGCTGCTCGTCGTCGTCGGCCGCGGCACCAACGACCCCGACGCCAATTCCAACATCGCCAAGATCGCCCGCATGCTGTGGGAGGGCATGGGCTTCGGCTGGGCCGAGGCGGCGTTCAGCGGCGTCGCCGATCCTCGGGTCGATGCCGCGTTGGAACGCTCGGCGCGGCTCGGCTTCCGCCGCATCGTCGTGTTCCCGTATTTTCTGTTCACCGGCGTTTTGGTCAAACGCATCTACGCCCAGACCGATCAGGTCGCGGCACGGTTTCCCGACATCGAGTTCGTCAAGGCGCTCTATCTGCGCGACCATCAGAGGGTGATCGATACTTTTGTCGACCGCGTCGGTGAATTCACCGCCGGGGAGCCGAAGATGAACTGCCAGTTATGCAAATACCGCACGCGGATAATCGGCTACGACGACGCGGTCGGCACGCCGCAACAGGGCCATCACCATCACGTGCGCGGCGGCGGGACCGACCCTATCGAGCATCATCATCCGCATCCGCACGACCGCGATCACGACCACCCTCACCATCGCGACCATGAGGGTTGAGCGCAAATGCCGGCTTTGTTCGACCACTATGTAATCGTCGACTGGAGCGCGGCCAACCAGCCAAAGACCGGGCGCGACAGCATCTGGATCTGCCGCCTTGGCGCGGATGGGGAGACCTTGTGCAATCCCCCGACCCGCCATGCGGCCAAAGCGGTGCTCGCCGATATGCTGGCGCAAGCAAGCGAGCGCGACGAGAGGGTCGTCGCCGGCTTCGACTTTCCGTTCGGCTACCCCGCCGGGTTTGCCGCCCGGCTCGGCCTCGCCGGGACACCGTGGCGCGCCCTGTGGGATGAGATAGCGGGCCTGTTGCACGACAATGAAAACAACAAAAACGATCGCTTCGAGGTCGGTGCAACGCTCAACCGCCGCGTCTCAAACGGGAAAGGGCGATTTCCGTTCTGGGGCTGTCCGGCCGGGTTTACGCACGACTTTCTCGGTCCGCGCCATCACCGGGGCCATACAAGCGATGAGCCGCTGAAGGAACGCCGGCTGATCGACGAGTGGATGGTGGGGGCGCAACCGTGCTGGAAGCTCGCCTATACCGGATCGGTGGGCAGCCAGAGCTTGACCGGTATTCCGGTCGTGCGGGGATTGCGCAGCGATCCGCGATGGGCCGACCGCGCCCGGATCTGGCCGTTCGAGACCGGGCTACGCCTTCCGGCCGACGCGCAAATTGTCTTTGCCGAGGTCTGGCCGTCATGGTGGAGAGACAGGATCAGACCTGACCATGGTCCGCCGAACGACAAAGCCCAGGTCCGCACCGTCGCCGAGATCTTCGCGGCGTGCGACCGCGCCGGCGAACTGGCCGCCTGGTTCGCCGGCGATCCGAAGCTCAGCGACGCGCAGCGCCGGATCATCGAGACCGAGGAAGCCTGGACGTTGGGCGTGACGGCGCCGGGGCGCCGGCGTTCCACTCCCTCTCCACCCCCGGGGGCGGAGAGAACCCCCTCCCTAACCCTCCCCCGCATGCGGGGGAGGGAAGGGTGGGGGCTGGGGGTGGAGAGGGCCGGAGTGAGGTGGGGGATGTCAGAGCGGTCGCCTCGGACCGCTTCCGTCCCGGCTCTCGCGCAAGCAAAGCTTGCGCTGTCGCCGTCAGGCGAAGCTCCGCTTCGCCGAGAGGCCGCATCTGTGGGCGAGACGCTCGCGGTCCAACCGATACCCACCTCACCCCCCCAGCGCTCCGCGCTGGGCCCCTCCCTCTCCCCCCTGAAGGGCGGAGAGGGTAAGAAGCCCGCCTACACCTACCTCCGCGACCCCGCGGCGATCTATCGCCGGTCCTTTGCGCTGATCCGCGCCGAGGCCGATTTCGCGCGCTTCCCGCCGGCGCTGCGACCGTTGACGGTGCGGCTCGCCCATGCCGCCGGCGATGTTGCGATCCTCGATGATCTTGCCTGGTCGCGTGGCGCCGTTACCGCCGGACATCACGCGCTGGCGAAAGGCGCCGCGGTCCTCGTCGACAGCGCGATGGTCGCTTCCGGCATCATCCGCGACCGGCTGCCCGCCGCAAATCCGGTGATCTGCACCCTGCACGATCCCGCGGTTCCCGCGCTCGCGACGACGCGGCAAACCACCCGCAGCGCTGCCGCGGTCGAGCTGTGGCGCCCGCACCTCGCCGGCGCGGTGGTCGCCATTGGCAATGCGCCGACGGC
>CAYMRQ010000131.1:0-12788 GCA_964392845.1 uncultured Rhizobium sp. | reverse complement strand
GTCACTGAGCCGAGAATTTGCCGCTTTCGCCGCCAATCTGCGCTATGAGGATTTGCCGCCGGCGGTGGTTGACCGGGCCAAGGGCGTCACCTTGGAGGCGCTGTGTTCGGCGCTCGTCGCGCATGCGATGCCGGCGAGCCATCAGGCCCTGGCGCTGATGCAGGAGGAGGAGGCGGGCGGCGGCGGGGCGGCGAGCGCGTTGTGCAGCGGCGCCAGGCTGACCAAGGGCGGCGCCGCCTTCGTCAACACCGAAACGATCTTCGCCGGCGGCAAGTGGGACACCTTCCGCATGCTGACCCATCCCGGCACGGCGATCCTGCCGGCGGCGCTGGCCGCGGCCGAGGTGGCGGGCGCCTCCGGCGAGGTGTTCCTGACCGGGGTGGCTGCCGGCTACGAGGTCATGGAGCGGATGGCCGCCGAGTTCATCCCGACCGTGATGGCGCGCGGCTTTCACGCCAGTCCGGTGTTCGGCATCTTCGGCGCAGCCGTGGCGGCCGCCAAGATTCAGGGCCTCGACGCCGAGCGGGTGCACGGCACCATCGCGCAATGCGTCAACCTCGCTTCCGGCAACCTCGAAGGCGCGCGCAGCGGCGGCCGGTTGCTGCGCGAGGGCGGCGCAGTGCGCAATGCCCTCCTCGCCGTCGCCTTGGGCAAGAGCGGCATTCCCGGCGGCGAAACGGTGCTGGAGGGCGAAGCCGGCTTTTACCACGCCTATGCCGGCAACAACCGCGGCCAATTGCGCTACAGCTTCACCGGCGACAACCACGCCGACCTCGCCGGGATCACCAAGGACCTCGGGCGCGAGTGGATCTTCCTGGAAACCCTCTACCGGATCTATTCGACGGCCGGCTACAACATCGCGCATATCGATGTGACCGCCGCGCTCTGTGCCGAGCATAGCATCACCTACGCGCAGATCGACCGCATCGAGGCCGTGGTCAACTGGCTGGAGACCGAGTATCCGAGCCCGCTCTTCCCGAGCCGCGGGATCGAGATCCCCCCTGGAGTCGGCAGCACCCAGTATTTCACCGCCTATGGCGCGGTCGCGCGCGGCTATCCGCTGTTGCGCGGCGGGCAGCCGGGGCCGGGTGAGAGCGACCCGCCGGAAGTCATTGACCTGATGCACCGGGTGACCCTGATCCCGACGGTGCGCCGCGCGTTGTTCGGCCCGCGCATCACGATCTTCACCAAGGACGGCCGTTCGTTCACCCGCGAAGGAACCGGGCGCGAATTCATCTGGGACTTCGAGGAAGAAGTTCGGCGCATTCGCCCGATCGCCCCGGGCCTGGCGATCGGCGAGGCGCAGTTCGACCGGCTGATCGACACCTGCCGCCATCTCGATTCGACCGAGCGCGCCGCTGCCACGCTGATCGCCCTGACCATCCCGGAATAACGGAGACGCCGCGGCGGGAATGCCGGGAAGGAATTCGAATATCCGTTGAAAACGTTGATTTATTTGGCTCAGCCGCTAAGCGCGCTGTGATCTGAGCTGCTCCCCTGCCGGGCGAGCCTTTGCTCCACGCTTTTGAACGATTCCGGCGCACTCCCCGAGCCCCGTTGCCTTTCGCATGGGAGAGGAGAGTTTGCGCCGGTTGACAGACGCCGCGCCGATCGCAAGACTAAACTCAACGAACCAGGAATGACCGCACTTACGGAGGGTTCACCATGCCGCAGCGTGTCCAATATTCCGACACCATCGAGCCGTTGGTCCAGTTTATCGAGGAAACGCCCCCGAATGAGATCCTGGATCGCACCCTCGAAAAGCTGCGTGCCGGAATACCGACGCAGACCATGCTGACGGCCTCTGCCCTCGCGGTGACCCGCTCCACCGAAATGCCGCCCGGTCATCACGGCGGCCCGCTGCACCCGCTGGCAGGTCTCTACGCAATTTCGAAGCTGATCGAGCGCCTGGAGGGCGAGGACCGGTTTGTCCCGGTGCTGCAACACGTGGCGCTGACCAACAAGCACATCCACCACCCGGCGATGGGGCCGTACCAGTTGCTGGAGTTTGAGCCGCTGGATGCCGGCGGGGTCGAGGGGACCAAGGCGGCCTTCCTGATGGCGGTCGGTCGCGGCGAAAGCAACAACGCGGACCATCTCTTCCAGTGGCTCTGGGAAAACGCGCCGCCGATCGAAGCGTTCGATCTGCTGATGAGCGTGGCGATCCCGAAAAATTTCCATGACGACCATTACTTCATGTTCCCCGGCACGATGTGGCGGGCCATCCAGACCGGCGTTCTCGACAAGGAGCTGATGCCGCTGCTGATGCGGCCAGTGGTGCGCTTTGTGACCCGTAATCCGGTCGCCCCGCCAAACCCGATCCCCTCGCCGCTGCCGGCGATCGAAGCACTGATCGAGGAGCACCAGTTGTTGAACCGCATCCTGCGCCAACGCAGCGGCGAGGATGAGGTGCCGGCGATCGGCGAGCTTGGGGAAGCCATCAGGCGGATCGACGTCTTTGCCGACATTCCGAAGCTGATGGCCAAGGCGCTGGCGGACGGGCTGTCGCTTGAAGGCGCCGGCGAAGCCCTGTCGATCGGCGCCGCCGGTCTCTTCCTGCGCTCGCTCTGCGGCAATCCGATGGATGTCCACCTGCATACCAGCGTCAATCTGCGGCGCTACCTGCTCAGGCTTGACGGGCTGAGCATGCGCAACAAGGTGATGCTGCTGTTGACCTGGCAGTCAGGCCCGGAGATCCGCTCGACCGCGATGCGGATGGAGCCCACCCTGCAGCCCGACATGGCAGCCGTCGCCGCGTTGCCGCCGCGGTCGCAGGAGGAATTGCTCGACGCGATCACCCACAGCATCTACCACCAGCCGCCAACCGACTGGTCGACGGTCTCCAATCTGGGCCAGATGCGGGCGGTGCCCGAGGTCAAGGGAACCGTGAACCTGGCCCAGCAATATGTGCAGTGCGGCTACGACCCTGAGGCGTTCATTGCGCGTCTCGCCGAGATCGTGTGCCACGACAATTTCACCGAGATGCACGCGTTCAAGCACCACCAGTCGATCGTCGAAGAATACTACGCCACCCACGAGCAATGGCGCGCGATGCACCTGGTTTGCGGCGCCCAGGCCGCGGCGATCTCCTTCGGCAAGAACATGGCGGTCTATGAGGAGATGGTGGAACTGTTCCACATGGCCGCCGAGTAGGCTGATCAGGCAACCCGGGAGGCCTCGCGCCTCCCGGGTGACCCACACCCCATTTGACACCTGCGCCACATCGCTGCGACGGTCCCCGTCGCAGTGATTGCTGTTGGGGTGACGTACAGCGCCGGCTCGGGTGTTGCCCACTCGCCGCGTCGCTCGTTTGACTCGGGGGCCGGCCGCTTTTAGGCTTGCCCCGGCAATCGGGCGGCAATCATCGCCGCCTCTCGGGAGAAAATCATGAGCGCGCATGCGAGCCCTGGAGAGATCCACGCAAAGCTTTCCCACCCGGTGATCGACGGCGACGGCCACTGGATCGAATACACCCCGGTGTTCGCCGAGCGCATGCGCAAGGTTGCCGGCGACAAGTCGGCCGACGGGTTTCTCGCCGCACAGCGCCGCATCCCCGATTCGCTGCGCCTCACGATCGCCGAGCGCCAGCAGCGCGGCATGGCGATGGAAGGGTTTTGGGGGCGGCAATCCACCAACACGCGCGACCGCGCCACCGCGATGATGCCAAAAATGCTGTACGACCGGCTCGACGAATTGGGCATCGATTTCGGCATCATCTACCCGACCGCGGGCCTCGGCATCCCGCGCATCCCCGACGATGAGACACGGCGCGCCGTGATCCGCGGCTTCAACATCGTCACGGCGGAATATTTCAGCGGCCTCGGCGACCGGCTGACCCCGGCGGCGGTCATTCCGATGAACAACCCCGAGGAGGCGATCGCCGAGCTCGAATACGCGACGAAACAGCTCGGCGCCAAGGTCGGCATGTTCGGCAGCGGCATCCGGCGCCCGCTCGCCGCCAGCCAGGGGGCGGATCCGGAAGTCGCCCGTTTCGCGGCGGCTTTCGACCAGCTCGGCCTCGACAGCGAGCACGATTACGACCCGGTCTGGCAGAAGTGCCGCGAACTGGGGATCGCGCCGACCTTCCACACCGGCGGCCGCAGCTTTGGCCTGCGCAATTCCCCGAGCAACTTCACCTTCAACCATATCGGCCATTTCGCCGCCGCCGGGCATGCGGTCGCCAAGGCGCTCTTCCTCGGCGGGGTGACGCGGCGCTTCCCCGATCTGCGTTTCGCCTTCCTCGAAGGCGGGGTCGGCTGGGGCTGCCAGCTGTTCGCCGATCTGATCGAGCATTGGGAGCGGCGCGGCAAGAAGGGCCTCGAATACATGGACCCGACAAAGCTCGACCGCGCGCTGCTCAAGAGCCTCGTCGAGCAGTACAAATACGACGACATCGCCGCCGAGCTGGCGCGCCGCGACGGCTGGCCGAGCAAGGAGGCGGACTCGCTGACCGGCGGGGTTCCGGTGCTCGACGATTACGCGGCCTGCGAGATCACCAGGAAACAGGACTGGATCGACCTCTACGCGACCCCGTTCTATTTCGGCTGCGAGGCCGACGACCGGATGAATGCGGTGGCGTTCAGCAAGGTCAACCCGTTCGGCGCACGGATCAACGCGATCTTCAGCTCCGATGTCGGGCATTTCGACGTGCCCGACATGCGCCAGGTGCTGCCCGAGGCCTACGAGCTGGTCGAGGACGGGCTGGTCACCGCGGACGATTTCCGCGATTTCACCTTCGCCAATGCGGTGCGGCTGTGGGGCGCGGGGAACCCGCGCTTCTTCGAGGGCACGGTCGTCGCCAAGGAAGCCGCAGCGGTGCTCGGCACCGCCGCGCCGGCGCGCGCCGCGGCCGAATAGCCGCCGGGAGCGCCCCTCACCCCAACCCTCTCCCCGCAAGCGGGGCGAGGGAGGGTCCGCGCGATGCTCGAGGTTAGCGGGCTCGAAGCCGGGTATGGCGACGGCAGGGTCCTGTTCGGCGTCGATGTCGCGGTCGCTGCCGGCGAGGTCGTGACGCTCCTCGGCCAGACGAGATCTGGCGGGTCCTCGCCACCCTGAGGGCCGGCGGCCAGGCGATCCTCGCCGTCGACAAGAACATCGCGCCGCTCTTACGCCTCGCCGACCGCCATTACATCCTCGAAAAGGGCCGCACCGTATGGTCCGGCTCCTCGCCCGAACTGGCCGCGGCGAGCGAATTGCAGCACCGCTATCTGGGGGTGTAGGCGCGCCGCCTGCCGGTCACCGGGAAAACCGGCTATCCCGCGGCAATCCTCAAGGACTATCCTCGGCGCGTCACGCCGAGGGGAATATGAGGATGCGCGCTGCTCGCCCGCGTGTAGTCGCCAAGACCAGCCCAGCCATTCCTGCGATGCCGAAGGAAACGACGGCGGATGCCGGCTTCGAGCAGCGCTACGCGCTCGTCTGCCAGGCGGTGGCCGAAGGCGTCTACGAATGGGATATCGAGCGCAACGCGCTGTCGCCGTCGGCGCGGCTGATCGAGATCTTCGGGTTCGAGGGGCGCAGCCTCGGCGCGGACGATTGGAACCGCATCGTGCATCCCGAGGATTTCCCGATCTATCGGGCGGCATTGCGCGACTGCTTCAAGGGGGTGACGGCGCGGCTCGACTACGAATACCGGGTCCGGCACAGCGACGGCGCCTATCGCTGGATCGAGGACCGGGCGCTGCCGGTCCGCAACGAAGCGGGCCGGGCGATTCGGCTGGTCGGCGCCATCACCGATGTGACCGAGCGAAAAGCCATCGAGCAGGCGTTGCGCGACAACCAGGAACGCTATTCGCTCGTCAGCGAGGCGGTCGCTGAAGGTATTTACGATTGGAACGTCGCGCAGAACACCCTCTTCGTCTCGCCTCGGCTGATGGAGATTTTCCGGTTCGACGGTCCTGGCCTCAGCTCTGAAGACTGGTACGGGCTGGTCCACGCGGCCGACCGCGAGCGCTATCGCAGCGCGATCCGGAACTGCTTCAAGGGCGAGTCGCCCAGAGTGACCTGCGAGTACCGCATCCTGGTGCGCAGCGGCGAATATCGCTGGGTCGAGGACCACGGGCTTCCGATCCGCAATGAGGCGGGTCGCGCAATCCGCCTGGTCGGCGCCGTCAGCGACATCACCGAGCGCAAGCAGAATGAGCAGGCGCTGCGCGAGGCGTTGGAGCAGCAGACCGCGACCGCCGAGATCCTGCAGGTCATCAACGCATCGCCTGGCGATCTCGCGCCAGTCTTTGAAGCGATGCTCGACAGGGCGCTGCTTCTGTGCGAATCGGCATTCGGGATCCTGCAAACCTGGGACGGCGAGCGCTTTCATCGGGTCGCCTGGCGGGGAGCTCCAGCGGCGCTGACCGAGGTTCTGCGGGAGCCGCTGATACCGGCACCAGGAAGCGTCGCTGAGCGATTCGTGCACGGCGAGAAAGTCGTCTTCATCACCGATCTTGTCGAAGATGAGGCTTATCGCCGCGGCGCTCCCGGGGTGCTGGCGATCGTTCGTCTCGGCGGCGCCCGGAGTTACGTCTCAGTAGCGCTGCACAACGAGGACAAGCTCCTCGGCTCGCTCTCAATCTATCGCCAGGAGGTGCGGCCGTTCACCGACAAGCAGATCGCGCTCTTACAGAATTTCGCGGCGCAGGCGGTGATCGCGATGGAGAATGCGCGGCTGTTGACCGAGCAGCGCGAGGCGCTGGAGCGCCAGACCGCGACGGCCGAAATCCTGCGGGTCATTTCCAGTTCGCCGACCGATGTCCAGCCGACCTTCGACGCGATCGCCGCCGCCGCGACGACGCTGTGCGGCGCGACCAGCGGCGGCATCCTCCGGTTCGACGGCTCGCTGATCCACCTTGTCGCCCATTACGGCTGGACCGCCGCCGAGCTCGACGCGATCCGCGGCGTGTTGCCGCTCCCGCCCGGCCGCGGCAGCGTGACAGCGCGCGCGATCCTGACGCGGCAGGTGGTGCATGTCGCAGATCCCGCCGCCGATCCCGAATTCGAGCATATGAGCCTCGTCCAGTCCGGGCTGCACACCGCGCTTTCGGTGCCGATGCTGCGTGACGGCAATCCGATCGGGGCGATCACCGTCACCCGCAACAAGATCGAGCCGTTCAGCGACAAGCAGATCGACCTCTTGCAGACCTTCGCCGACCAGGCGGTGATCGCGATCGAGAATGTCCGGCTGTTCAACGAACTGAGCGAGCGCACCGGCGACCTCCAGGAATCGCTCGAATACCAGACCGCGACAAGCGATGTGTTGAAGGTCATC
Source organism: uncultured Rhizobium sp. (assembly GCA_964392845.1). Lineage (GTDB taxonomy): Bacteria > Pseudomonadota > Alphaproteobacteria > ATCC43930 > CGMCC-115725 > DATARH01. The sequence continues at coordinate 5,527 of CAYMRQ010000131.1, read as the reverse complement.
AGCGGGTCCACCTTCGATATCCAACCGGTGTTCGAGACCATCGTCGCGACCGCGGCGCGGCTCTGCGATGCCGAGACCGCCTTCATCTCGAGTCGCGAGGACAGCGGCAACCGGGTGATGGCGACCTTTGCGGTCTCGCCCGAGTTCGACGCATTCATCAAGGGAAGGCTGTTGCCGTTGACCCGCGGCAATGTGGCCGGCCGGACCGCACTCGAGGCTCGGGTCGTTCAAGTCACCGATATTGCCGCCGACCCGGAATTCAACCTGCCGCAGTCCGTCACCATCGGGAAACTCCGCACCGTATTGGGGGCGCCACTGTTACGGGAGGGCAGCGTCATCGGCGTCATCACGATGGGCCGTGAACGGGTGCAACCCTTCACCGAGCGTCAGATCGAGCTGGTGCGAACCTTCGCCGACCAGGCGGTGATCGCGATCGAAAACGCGCGGCTGATCACCGAGCAGCGCGAGGCGCTGGAGCAGCAGACCGCGACCGCGGAGGTGTTGCAGGTCATCAATTCGTCGCCCGGCGAGCTCGCGCCGGTGTTCGGCGCGATGCTCGATAAGGCCATGCGCCTGTGCGAGGCCGCATTCGGGCAGCTGTATACGTATGACGGTGAGGCCTTCCGGGCGGTTGCCTTGCGTGGCGTCCCGGACCCGTTAGCGGATTTCTTCCGTGAAACCGCCATAAGACCCGTACCGGGAGGGGTGGCGGAGCGGTTTGTTCGCGGCGAAAACGTCGTGCGCATCGCCGATCTCGTCGAGAGCGAGGCGTATCGGGGGGGAGCACCAGGGCTGGTAGCGACCGTCGAATTGGGTGGCGGCCGCAGCTATGTGGGAGTGGCGCTGCGCAAGGATGCCGAGTTGCTCGGCGCTATCACGATCTATCGCCAGGAGGTGCGGCCGTTCACCGACAAGCAGATCGCGCTGTTGCAGAATTTCGCCGCGCAGGCGGTGATCGCGATGGAGAACGCCCGGCTGCTGGGCGAATTGCGCGAGCGCACCGGCGACCTCGAAGAATCGCTCGAATACCAGACCGCGACCAGCGATGTCTTGAAGGTCATCAGCCGCTCGACCTTCGATCTCCAGCCGGTGCTCGACACCGTCTGCGAAACGGCCGCGCGGCTGTGCGGCGCTGATATGGCAATGATCACGAGCCGCGAGGGCGAAGTTTATCGGAGCGCGGCAAGTTTCGCGGCCTCGCCTGAATTTGAAGCGTTCATAGGACAGCAATCATTCACCCCCGGCCGCGGCACCTTGACCGGGCGGACCGTGCTTGAAGGCCGGGTCGTGCACATGACCGATGCCGCCGCCGACCCGGACTACGATTTGCCGGAAGCGCTGAGGCTCGGGCAATTCCGTGTCGGGCTCGGGGTTCCCCTCTTGCGCGAGGGGGTCGTGGTCGGGACGATCAATCTCGCGCGTTACCAGCACGAGCCGTTCACCGAGAGCCAGATCGAGCTGGTCCGCACCTTTGCCGACCAGGCGGTCATCGCGATCGAGAACACGCGCCTGATCACCGAGCAGCGCGAGGCCTTGGAACAGCAGACCGCGACCGCGGAGATCCTGCAGGTCATCAATTCATCGCCCGGCGATCTCGCGCCGGTCTTCGATTCAATGCTCGAAAAGGCGATGCGTCTGTGTGGAGCGGCTTTTGGCGGCCTGTGGACCTATGACGGGAACCACTTCAATGCCGTCGCCATGCAGGGCTTTCCCGCGCGCTACGCCGAGCTTGTGATGCAGAGCCCGCTGCACTACGGCCCTGGCACCGGACCCGCCCGGCTGGTGCAGGGCGAGGGGTTCGTCCATATCGCGGATCTTGCCGCCGAGGATGCCTATCATGCTGGAGAGCCAAATCGGCGGCGGCTGGTTGATATTGCTGGCGCCCGCACCGCGCTTGTCGTGCCGCTGCGCAAGGATGAGGCGCTGGTCGGCTTCATCATGATTTACCGGAAGGAGGTGCGGCCGTTCTCCGACAAGCAGATCGCGCTATTGCAGAATTTCGCTGCACAGGCGGTGATCGCGATGGAGAACGCGCGGCTCCTGACCGAACAGCGCGAGGCGCTGGAGCGCCAGACCGCGACGGCCGAGATCCTGCGGGTCATTTCGAGTTCGCCGACCGATGTCCAGCCGACCTTCGACGCGATCGCCGCCGCCGCGACGACGCTGTCCGGCGCGGCAACCGGCTACGTATTCCGGTTCGAGGGCTCGCTGATCCACTTTGTCGCGCATTACGGCTTGACTGCCGCCCAGTTCGACGCGATCCGCGGCGTATTTCCGCTCCCCCCCGGCCGCGGCAGCGTGACGGCGCGCGCCATCCTGACGCGGGCGGTGGTGCATGTCGCCGATTTGACCGCCGATCCCGAATTCGAGCATATGAGCATCGCCCAGGCCGGGGTAGGCACGACGCTCTCGGTGCCGATGCTGCGCGACGGCAATCCGATCGGGGCGATCAACGTCGCCCGCAACGAGATCGAGCCGTTCAGCGACAAACAGATCGACCTCTTGAAGACCTTCGCCGACCAGGCGGTGATCGCGATCGAGAATGTCCGGCTGTTCAACGAATTGAGCGAGCGCACCGGCGATCTCCAGGAATCGCTCGAATATCAGACCGCAACGAGCGATGTGCTCAAGGTCATCAGCGGGTCTACCTTCGATATCCAACCGGTGTTCGATACGCTGGTCCAGACCGCGGCGCGCCTGTGCGAGGCCGAGATGGCGTACATTTTCCGCCGTGACGGCGAGGCTTACCGGCTATCGGCGGAGTTTGGATTTCCGCCGGAATACTCGGCGTTCCTGCGGGATCGGTTTCCGGGGGGGACTTCTCCCCGGCGCGGCAGCATCACGGGCCGAACGGCCCTCGATGGCCGGATTGTCCATGTCGCCGACGTGGTTACCGATCGGGAATTTGACATTCCTGAGGCAATCACGCTCGGCAAGATGCGGACGGCACTCGGCGTCCCACTGTTGCGCGAAGGCGAGCCGATCGGCGTCATCGCGCTGGCGCGGCAGCGGGTCGAGCCGTTCACCGAGCGCCAGATCGAGCTGGTCCGCACCTTCGCCGACCAGGCGGTCATCGCGATCGAAAACACGCGGCTCCTGACCGAAACGCGCGAAGCGCTCGAACAGCAGACCGCGACCGCCGAGATCCTCCAGGTCATCAATTCGTCGCCCGGCGACCTCGCTCCGGTGTTCGACGCGATGCTCGACAAGACCATGACGTTGTGCGGCGCTGCATTCGGCGTATTGCTCACCTATGACGGCAAAACTTTCCGGACCGGCGCGACCAGGGGACTACCGGCGCGCTTTGCGGAATACCTTACGAGGACATCGGATCAGCCGGGACCGGGCGCGGCAAGTCCGCGCCTCGTTCGCGGAGAACGAGTTGTACATATTCTCGATCTCAAGGATGATGAGCCATATCGATCGGGCGATCCGTATCGGAGGGCGCTCGTCGATATAGGCGGCGCTCGCACCCTACTGGCGCTCCCGCTCCGCCGCGACAATACCGTGCTGGGTACGCTTAATGTCTATCGGCAGCAAGTGCGGCCGTTCACCGACAAGCAGATCGCGCTATTGGAGAATTTCGCGGCCCAGGCGGTGATTGCGATGGAGAACGCCCGGCTGTTGGGCGAATTGCGCGAGCGCACCGGCGACCTTCAGGAATCACTCGAATACCAGACCGCGACGAGCGACGTGCTCAAGGTGATCAGCCAGTCAACCTTCGATATCCAGCCGGTGTTCGAGACTATCGCCGAAACCGCCGTGCGGCTGTGCGACGCCGATCACGCAATTATCACCAACCGCGAGGGCGAGGCTTACCGGATGGTGTCAACCTTCGCCGCCTCGCCTGAATACGATACGATCGCTCTAGGCCGGTTGATCCCGGCGGACCGCGGCACCCTTACGGGACGGACCGCACTGGAGGGACGGGTCGTCCACATCACGGACCTCGCCTCCGACCGGGAATACACCTTCGCCGAAGTCGTTAAGCTCGGCGAAACCCGGACCGCGCTCGGCGTGCCGTTGTTGCGCGAGGGGGTCGTGGTCGGCACGATTAACCTCGGGCGAACCCGGGTGCAGCCGTTCACCGAGCGGCAGATCGACCTCGTCCGCACCTTTGCCGACCAGGCGGTGATCGCGATCGAAAACGCGCGGCTGATCAACGAGACGCGCGAAGCCTTGGAGCAGCAGACCGCGACCGCGGAGATCCTGCAGATCATCAATTCGTCGCCCGGCGAGCTCGCGCCGGTGTTTGATGCAATGCTGGAAAAGGCGATGCGTCTATGCACTGCTGCCTTCGGCTACCTGATGACCTATGACGGCGAACGTTTCGAAGAAGTAGCCCACCAGGGTCTACCGCCCGGTTTCGCCGAATATCTGCCGCGGATGCACCAGCCGGGTCCCTTCGGGATGTACGCCCGCATCTTACGTGGGGAGCCCTTTGTGCAGGTCGACGATCTGCGGGACGGCGAAGTGTATCAAACCAGCCCGCTGCGTCGCGCGCTCGTTGACCTCGGCGGCGGGCGCACCGGCATTGTCGTTCCGCTTAGGAAAGATGCGTCGCTGCTCGGCGTCATTACCATCTACCGCCAGGAGGTACGGCCATTTGCCGATAAGGAAATCGCGCTGTTGCAGAACTTCGCGGCGCAGGCGGTGATCGCGATGGAGAACGCGCGGCTGCTCGGCGAGATCCGCCAGCGCCAGGCCGAGTTGAGCGTCACCTTCGACAACATGGGCGACGGCGTCGCGATGTTCGACGGCGAGTTGCGCCTCGCCGCGTGGAACCGCAATTTCCAGGAGCTGCTTGAGCTGCCCGACGCGTTTCTCGCCGAGCGGCCGAGCCTCGCCGAGTATTTCCGCCATCTCGCCGAGCGCGGCGAGTACGCCTCGGCCGATCTCGAAGCGGAACTCGGTCGGAGTATCGCGATTCCCGACCATGAGACGCGGTTCGAGCGCGAGCGTCCCGACGGGCGGATCATCGAGGTGCGCCGCAACGCCGTGCCGGGCGGCGGCTGCGTGCTGATCTACAGCGACGTCACCGAACGGAGGCGCTCGGAGGAAGCGATCCGTGCGGCGCGCGACACCGCAGAGGCCGCGCTGCGCCAGCTGAAGTCGGCGCAGGCCAATCTGATCCAGGCCGAAAAGATGGCCTCGCTCGGCCAGCTGACCGCCGGGATCGCCCACGAGATCAAGAACCCGCTCAACTTCGTCAACAATTTCGCCGGCCTTTCGGTCGAATTGCTCGATGAGCTGAAGGCGGCGGCGGCGCCCGCCCTCGCCGGGCTCGGCGAGGACACCCGCGCCGAGATCGACGAGACGATCGGGATGCTGACCAGCAACCTCGAAAAGATCGCCGAGCACGGCAGGCGCGCCGACGGCATCGTCCGCAGCATGCTGGAGCATTCGCGCGGCGCGACCGGGGAGCGCCGCAATGTCGACCTCAACGGCCTCGTAGACGAGGCGCTTAACCTCGCCTATCACGGCGCCCGCGCCCAGGACCAGAACTTCAACATCACCTTGGAGCGCG
>CAYMRQ010000130.1:0-13007 GCA_964392845.1 uncultured Rhizobium sp. | reverse complement strand
AGACACAGCAGCTGATCTGGGGCGGCAGGCTGCACCGGCTGCGGGCGGCACCGACCTGCACGGCGCTGCGCCGCCTCGCGGCGAGCGGCCGCATCGACCAGCGAACCGCCGAGACGCTGATCGCCGATTACCGCTTTCTGCGCCGGATCGAGCATCGGCTGCAGATGGTGGAGGATGCGCAGACCCACCGCTTGCCGGCCGATCGCGGCGGCATCGCCCGGCTCGCGAGCTTTCTCGGCTATGCCGATGGCGACCAATTCGCGGCCGATCTGCGCGCCCACCTCGCCTCGGTCGAGCAGCACTATGCCGAACTGTTCGAGGAAGCACCGAGCCTTTCGGGGCCCGGCAATCTGGTCTTCACCGGCGCGGAGGACGACCCCGACACGCTCGCCACCCTGGCGCGGCTCGGCTTTGCCGACCCGGCCCGGGTCGCGGCGATGGTGCGCGACTGGCATCACGGCCGCATGCGCGCGACCCGCAGCCAGCGGGCCCGCGAGATCCTGACTGAGTTCGTCCCCGAACTGCTGCGGGTTTTTGGCGCAACCGCGCATCCCGATACGGCGGTCCTGCGCTTCGACCAGTTTCTCTCGCTGCTGCCGGCCGGGGTTCAGCTGTTTTCGCTGTTTCACGCCAATCCCGGACTGTTCTCGCTGGTCGCCGACATCATGGCCGAGGCGCCGCTGTTGGCGGAAAACCTGGCGCAGCGGCCGGCCTTGCTCGATGCGGTGCTGACCGCCGAATTTTCGGCGCCGCTGCCCGATTGCGCCGGGCTTGCCGGCGATCTGGCGAGTGTGCTTTCCGGCGCGCGCGATTTCGCGGACATGCTCGACCTCATACGCCGCTGGGCCAATGAGCGGCGCTTTCAGGTGGGAGTGCAGTTGCTGCGCCGCGGCACCGACGGGGAGCGGGCGGGCGCCGCGCTCGCCGACATTGCCGAGACCGCGCTCGCTTCCCTGTTGCCGGCGGTGACCGCCGACTTCGCGCGGGTCCACGGCGCGGTGCCGGGCGGCGCCTTTGCGATCGTCGCAATGGGGCGGCTCGGCAGCTGCGAGATGACCCTCGCCTCCGATCTCGATCTGATCCTGATCTACGACGCCCCGCCGGACAGCGCCGGCTCACCCGGACCGCGCGGGCTCGCCCTCTCGACCTACTACGCCCGGCTCAGCCAGCGCCTGATTTCGGCGATTACCGCGCCGACCGCGGAGGGTCGCCTCTATGAGGTGGACATGCGCTTGCGGCCGTCGGGCGAATCCGGCCCGATCGCGTCGAGCCTCGCCGCCTTTGCCCAATATCAGCGCGACTCGGCCTGGACCTGGGAGCACATGGCGCTGACCCGGGCGCGGCCGATCGCCGGCGATGCGGCTCTGTGCGAGGGGATCGCATCGGCGATCGCATCGGCGCTGACCGCGCCGCGCGATCCGCAGGGCCTCCTCGCCGATGTCGCCGACATGCGCCGACGCATCGCGGCGAACCTGCCGCGCCCCTCGCCCTGGGATCTGCGCAACCGGCGCGGCGGGCTCGTTGATCTCGAATTCGCCGTGCAATACCTGATGCTGCGCGAAGCGGCGCGGACGCCCGAAGTGCTGCAGCGCGGGACCAGCGAGACGCTTGCCGCGCTCGGCGCGGTCGGCGCCCTGCCGCCGCAGGGGGTGCGCGAACTGGGCGACGCCCTCGCCCTGTTGCGCCATCTGCGAGTGCTGCTGGCGCTGTTGTTCGAGGGTGTGCCGGACCGGGCGGCGCTCGCCGGCCCTGCCGGCGCCACCCTGGCGCGCTGCGCCGGCGCGGTTGACTTCACCCGGCTCGACGCGGATATGACGGCCGCCTGCGCCCGCGTGCGCGCGTGGTACGACCGGCTGATCGCGCGCCCGTCACGATTGGCGGCGCGGCGCATGATGCAATCCCGCGAAAATGCGACAGGCCAAAAGGCTAAAGGAGAGATGGTGCGATGAGCCTCCAACCAGGCGACAAGGCCCCCGATTTCACGATGCCGACCGACGGCAACGGCACGGTCAGCCTCGCGCGGCTCCGCGGGAAGCCGGTGGTCCTCTATTTCTATCCGAAGGACGACACCTCGGGCTGCACCGCCGAGGCGTGCGGCTTCCGCGATTCGGTCCCCGATTACGGCAAGACCGGCGCCGTGGTGATCGGCGTGTCGCGCGACTCGGTCGCCTCGCACGACAAGTTCAAGAAAAAGCACCAGCTGCCGTTCATCCTCGGCTCCGATGCCGCGGGAGAGGTCACCGCGGCCTACGGCGTGTGGGTCGAGAAAAGCATGTATGGCCGCAAATACATGGGGATCGAGCGCGCCACCTTCCTGATCGATAAGGATGGCGTGGTGCGCAACGTCTGGCACAAGGTCAAGGTGCCGGGTCACGTCGCCGAAGTGCTGCAAGCGGCGAAGGCGCTTTGAGCCCATCGCGGCTGCCTGGAAATCAGGATGAACGCGGTGCGTCCTTCGAGACGGCGCTTCGCGCCTCCTCAGGATGAGGTTCTTTCTTAATGCCATCATAGAGTTACCTCATTCCGATGCCGTCAAAAACCTCCCTCATGCTGAGGAGCACCCAACGGGCGCGTCTCGAAGCACGCGCCGTCTTGATGCAGCCTGAAAGTGAGTCAGTACCGAACTTTTGCAGCCTGGCCGAAGGTGCGGCAGCAATCCTGAATGCCGCCGATCCGGCGCGAAAGGTCGCGCTGAGCCGGACGCTGGCGGTGCGCTGGCGCGCCGGCTCACTGGCGATCGGACGGGCGAGCCCGCCGCCGCGTCCGGCGCGCCCGGCGCGCCCGGTGCTGCGCCCGCCGCGCGACATGCCGAGGCGACGCAATTTCGGGTCCCTCGCGGGGCGGGTCGCGCTGTTGCACGCGCTCGCCCATATCGAGCTCAACGCGATCGATCTCGCCTGGGATCTCGTCGCGCGGTTCGCCGACCCCGGCCTGCCTCGCGGCTTTTTCGACGATTGGCTTGGCGTCGCGGCCGAGGAGGCCGAGCATTTTCAGCTGCTCTCGACCCGGCTGGCCGGGCTCGGCGCCGCCTATGGCGCGCTGCCGGCGCATGACGGGCTGTGGGAAGCCGCTTCGGCCACCGTGCACGATCTGATCGCCCGCCTCGCGATCGTGCCGCTGGTGCTCGAAGCGCGCGGGCTCGACGTGACGCCGGAGATGATCCTGCGCCTCGAGCGCGCCGGGGATGGCGAGAGCGCCGCAATTCTCGCCCGTGTCTATCGTGACGAGATCGGCCATGTCGCAGTCGGGGTGCGCTGGTTCGAGCGCCTCTGCCGCGAGCGCGGCCTCGACCCGCAAAGCACCTTTCACGACCGCGTCCGTCGGTATTTCAGCGGCGCGCTGAAGCCGCCCTTCAACCGCGAGGCCCGCGACCAGGCCGGCTTCCCCGCCGCTTATTACGAGAAGCTGGCCTGGCGCCCAGCGTAGCGCGATGGGCCACCACCCGCTAATTCAACCGCATTCCCGGCGAAAGCCGGGACCCACCTGTCCCTCTGCGAGTTGGTGGCCGGGTGGGTCCCGGCTTTCGCCGGGAAAGCGGGCTCACGCTGGAAACTGCGTCCTAATCCTGGCCGTCTGTGTGTTCGCGGCCCTTGCGGGCAGCCGGCCAGCCCGCGCCGAGACCGCCGAGCTGCGGCTGCTGCGGCCGCTCGATCTGGTGGCGCTGCCGCTGCTGGTCATGGAGCACCAGCATCTGATCGAACGGACCGCCGAAGCGATGGGCCTCGGCGCCGTCACGGTGCTTTGGAGCGCACCCGGCAAGACCGGCGCGATCGAGGCGCTCGCCGCCGGGGAGAGCGATCTGGTCGCGGCGGACCTCGCCCCGTTTCTCCTCGCTGCCGACGCGACCGCCGGGACTCCGGGAGAAGTGAGGGCGTTGGGCGCACTCGCCCAGCGTCCCTATGTGCTGGTGACGCGCAACCCGGCGGTCCATACGATCCGCGACTTCGGCGCCACCGACCGCATCGCGGTTCCCGAGCTGAAAATTTCCGGGCCGGCGCTGATGCTGGAACTGGCGGCGGCGCAGGAGTGGGGCCCCGAGCATTACGACAAGCTCGACCCGCTGGCGCTGGCGCGACCCGATGCCGCGGCCGCCGCCGCGCTCATCTCGGGCAAGGGCGAGATCGACGCGCATTTCTCGCGCACCCCTTATGCCGATGACGAGCTTGCCAATCCGGCGATCCACCGGGTGATGGATTCCTTCGACATCGCCGGCCCGCACAGCGCAGCGGTGCTCGTCGCGACGATGCGGTTTCGCGCCGCCAACCCGAGGCTCTGCGCGGCGATCCTCTCCGCCCTCCAGGCCGCCGGCGACTTCATCAAGAGCAACCCGGGCGCGGCCGCCGAGATCTTTGCCGCGATGGTCAAGGACGGGGATATCCCGATCGAGGACCTCACCGACATGATCGGCGATCCGGATCTCGCCTATACGGCGGCGCCGGCTGGGGTGATGCATCTGGCGGATTTTATGCACCGAATTGGCCGGTTGAAGCGCCGCCCGCCATCCTGGCAGGATCTCTTCCTGCCCGAGGCCCGCGACCTGCCGGGGAGCTGAATTTGCCGATGATTGTCGTTTGCATCGCGCCGAATTCGCGTGGATAACGAGACATGCAGCTGCGCATCCGCTCGATCACCTATCTCGCCCTCGACATCAACGGCTACGAGTTCGTCGATCCGAACGGGCGCGACCTGCCGCGCTTTGCCGCCGGCGCGCATATCGGGGTGCGGCTCGGCGACCAGGTGTGGCGCGACTATTCGCTGTGGAACGACCCGGCCGAGCGGCGGCGCTACTGCATCGCCGTGCTGCGCGAGAAGCTCGGGGAGGGCTCGCGCCATCTGCATGACCAAATTCGGGTCGGCGACATCGTCGAGGTGGCGTTGCCGCGCAACCATTTCCCGCTCGCCGAGGATGCGGAGCGCCACCTGCTGCTGGCCGGCGGCATCGGCATCACCCCGGTCATGGCGATGCTCGCCGAATTGAAACGCCGCCGGGCGGAGTTCCGCCTCCATTACTGCACCCGGTCGCCCGAAAGGACCGCGTTTCGCGACGAGCTCGACCTGCTGGCGGCGCAGGGCAGGGTGGTGTTTCACTACGATGGCGGCGACCCGGCCAAGGGGCTCGACATCGCCGCGCTGTTGGCCGAGCCGCAGCCCGGCACCCATGTCTACTGTTGCGGCCCGCGGGGGATGATGGAAGCCGCCATCGCGGCCTCGGCGCATTGGCCGGCCGGGGTCGTGCACTACGAATATTTTTCCGGGCCCGGCGCGGCGCCGCCGGCCCGGTACGACGACGACCGGCCGTTTCGCGTGCGGCTCGCCAAGAGCGGCGCCGAATACGAGGTGCCGCCCGGCGAGACGATCATCAGCGTCTTGCGGCGCCACGGCGTCGAGACCCGCACCTCGTGCGAGCTCGGCTATTGCGCCGCCTGCATGACGCGCTATCTGTCCGGCGAGCCCGATCACCGCGACCCGATCCTCGGCGAAGTGGCGCGCCAGACCCACATGCTGATCTGCTGCTCGCGCGCAAAGAGCGAGCTGCTGGTGCTGGATCTATGAGGCAAGCCGTGCCGCCGGAAGCCGAGGCAGAAGACCTCTTCGAGATGGCAAACCTGTTCCCTGCGACGACGGGCCTGCCGATGACCATATGGGTCAGCCCGCGTGGCAACGCGCGCCATGATGTGCGGGTCAAGGTCAACATGACGCACGGGAACCAGATGAAGGCGGCAAATACGGCGGTTATCGCTGTCCACCGTTCTCCGCGTGTACTCGCGGGCCGACTCTCCCTTGGGGATCAAGCGGCGGTGTTCCAATGGGTGGCGCTGAACGCTGCCGCGCTTGTAGCGCATCGGGAAGGCCAGATCGACACGGTTCAGCTTGGCCAGGTTTTGACACCGCTCCCTGCCGCCCCTTAAGGCCGGCACATCAAAGATTCGAGAGCATTTGGAGAGTATCAGTCGAATTCGATTTTCTCGCTCCTTGAACCCGGTGGCCCGAACCGTTTGACAGCATACCCACCCTTTAGGGCTTCCCAAGCCTTAAGTATTGGGCATATTGTTTTAAGGAGATTATCAGCATCTGGCCCATACATAAACAGTTCACAGGCACCGTCTCCAAAACATCTCCGTCAAACTCGCCTACCCTGTGTACGACGATTGCTTCCGCTAACATTTCCGAGATTTTATGAATTGAATCTCTTTCCTCAGAAGTGCCAAAGCCGGGACTCGACAACCGCACATGAACTATAACGCATTGCTCGGCCTTGGTCGGTGGTTCGGTCATTTCGCCGTTCTGTTTCTTCCGAAACCACCCCATATCTCACCTGATCAGATGGTACAACGCAGGCCCGACAGCCTGAACAGGGCTGCCCTGAGCAGGTGTCGGACTGAGCATAGAACCGATTACCGGCGATCCGCGACGGTTGATTTCTTGGCGAAGCTGGATTAGCTCGCCGGGCCGCGCATCTCCCCCGCTACCCGCACGCGGACGCGCAGCGCGCTGCCCGGCAGGTAGGCGAGCGGCATGTCCTCGACATCGACGGTCTCCAGGCTCGCGCGCTCGGCGCCGGCGGCGACCGCGCGCTCGATCGCCTGCGCCTCCGCCGCGGCGATCGCCGCCGCGCGGGTCATCTCGCGATAGACCTGATCGGTCTCGCCGCTCACTTGCGCGATTGCAGCGCCGACCGCATTGGCGCAATCGCCATGCATCACCCGGATCACCTGCGACACGCCAAGGAGCCGGTCGGGCACCAGAAAGGCGCCGCCGCCGACCGCGATCAGCTGCACCGGGCCGGCCTCGGTCTTCACCCGGTCGATCGTGTCTTCGAGCTTGGCGCGCACCTCGTCGAGCACCGCCCGCGCCAGCGCCCGCTGCACCCCGGCCACCTTCGCCGGATCGCCGATCTGCACGATGCCGGCGGCGACCGCGGCGTCGGTCGCGGTCAGCGTGGCGCCGCCGAACACCAGCGCCTCCTCGGACAGGCGATAGCCGACGCTGGCCGGCCCGACCCGCAGCGGCGTCTCGCTGACGATGCTGCCGCCGCCGAGGCCGATCGACAGGAGGTCGGGCATGCGGAAGAGGGTGCGCACCGCGCCGATCTCGACGACCGAATTGGCTTCGCGCGGAAACCCCCGGCGCAATTGCCCGACATCGGTCGAGGTGCCGCCGACATCGACGACCATTGCATCGCTAAGCCCCGACAGGAACGCGGCGCCGCGCATCGAGTTGGTCGCACCCGAGGCAAAGCTCATGACCGGCAGCCGGGCGGCGGTCTCGGCCGACATCACGGTGCCGTCGTTCTGCGTCAGATAGAGCGGCGCGGCGATATGGCTCGCCGCGATCGCCTCGCGAAACCCGGCGATCGTGACGCGCGCCAGATCGGCGAGTGCGGCGTTGAGGAGGGCCGCGTTCTCGCGCTCCAGGAGACCGATGCGGCCGAGATCGTGCGACAGGGTGATCGCGGCATCGGGGCATTCCTCGGCGAGGATCGCGCGCGCCCGCTCCTCGTGGCTCGGGTCGAGCGGCGAAAACACCGCGGCGATCGCCACCGAACTGAGGGCGCTGTCGCGGATCTGCCGCGCCGCGGAGCGCATGGCGTCGTCGTCGAACGGCATGATCGGGCGGCCGTCGTAATCATGCCCGCCCTCCAGCATGAACACCGCGCCTTCGACCAGCGCGGCGAGGTCGGTGGGCCAGTCGCAGAACGGCGGCAACGAGGCGCCGGTCGGCAGGCCGATGCGGATCGCGGCGACGCGCGCCAGCTGGCGGCGCTGCACCACGGCATTGACGAAATGCGTCGTGCCGATCACCACCCCGTCGATGCACCCGCGCGCCACCGCGGGGTGGCGGCACAACAGATCGAGCGCGGTGACGATGCCATCCGTCACGTCGGGCGTGGTCGGCGTCTTGACCGCATGCACGACGCGCCCGTCTTCGAGCAGCACCGCATCGGTGTTGGTGCCGCCAACATCGATGCCGATGCGCCGCATGCCCCTCACCCCGGCCCTCTCCCCGCTTGCGGGGAGAGGGAGGGACCCGTCGCGTCAGCGGCGGGAGGGTGAGGGGCCTCTTCGAACACCGAGCGGAAATCAATGTCGTAGCCGAAGGCGCGCGGGCCGACATGCGCCAGCCCCTTCGGCGTCAGGAACACCGGCGGGGCCGGCAACGCGACAACCGTCGCCCGCATGCCGTAGCGGATCGTCTCGGTGCCGAACGCATTGCCCGAGACCGTGTCGAGGACGCAGATCAAATCGGGCGACATTGCAACGGCCACGCCGTCGCGCCAGGCGACGACCCATTCGTTCTGGAAGGCGATCTCAAGCCGGCTGCCGCGGTCCTCGTCGAGCCCCTCGATCGCGGCGCGGCCGCGCAGAAACCCCTCGGTCGTCCGCCTGTTGACGTCGACGACCTTGCCGCGGAACAGCTTTTTGCCATTCGCCTCGTCGAGGATCGCGGCGATCGGGTCGTCGTGGCGCCGCTTTGCCTCCTGCACCCGCCGCCCGATGCCGATCGCCTTCGACACCGTGAAGTGGATGCCCCATTCCTTGACCTCGCGCCCGCTGCGCGGGGCTTTGCAGGTCGAGGCGATCGAGCCCATCTCGACGCAGATCTTGCGGCTCGCCCGCTCCATCCACTGCCAGCTCGGCACCTGCGTCACGATCGCCTCGATGCCGCGCGGGTCGTAGAGCGCGCAGGGGTACGGAATGAGGTCGCCGACCGCGACGCTGGTCATCTGCGCCTCGGGATAGGCGCGTCCCATCGTGTCGGCATCGACCACCGGCAGCCCGAGATGCGCCGCTGCCATCAGCGGCTGGATGCCATTGCCGCCGCCAATCTCCAGCGACATCACGGCGCGGAATTTTTCGCCGGAATATTCCTCCTGCATCCGCACGGCGCGGGCGATGTTGCGGCTGTCGGCAAGGCGCTCCTGGCCGATCAGCGGCGCGCCCATGTTGGACACGACCGCGACCCGGTCCTCGTCGGCGAGATCGAACGGCGACATCAATTCGACCCGGTGCCCCTCGGCATAAAGCCGGCGCATGTTGAGGAGGCCAAGATACGGGCTCCCCCCACCGCCAGTGCCGAGGATCCACGCCCCAACGGCGAGCGCTTCGATGTCGTCCAGGGTGATCGGAGTGGTCATGCCAGGTCGGGCTGCATCGATAACCGGCGCGCTTCGAGACGCAGCCCGGCTGGCGCCGGGCCGCTCCTCAGCATGAGGTTAGTTTGTTTATGGCATAAAGAAAAAACCTCATCCTGAGGGGCCGCGAAGCGGCCGTCTCGAAGGACGCAGGGCGATGATCCAATCGTTCCGGTAGTATTGGCTCGATGCCGCCTTCTGCAGGGAGCTTCCGCGTGCCGCTATCGGGTATCCGCATCGTCGATCTGACGCGCATTCTGGCCGGGCCGTTCTGCACGATGATCCTGGCCGACATGGGGGCCGAGGTGATCAAGGTGGAAACGCCCGGCGTCGGCGACCCGCTGCGCACGCAGGGCGCGATGCGCGACGGCCTCTCGTGGTATTTCGCCGCGTTCAACCGCAACAAGCGCTCGCTCTCGCTCAACCTGCGCGAGCCGGAGGGCAAGGCGGTGCTCGCCCGGCTGATCGCCCAAAGCGATGTGCTGGTCGAGAACTTCCGCCCCGGAATCATGGCGCAGATGGGCTTCGACGAGGCGCGCCGCACAGAACTGAAGCCCGATCTCGTCTACGCCAACATCAGTGGCTTTGGCACGACCGGCCCCTATCGCGACCGGCCGTCCTTCGACTTCATCGCCCAGGCGATGAGCGGGTTCATGGCGGTGACCGGCGCCGCCGACGGGCCGCCGATCGCCGATCTCGTCGCCGGGCTCTACGGCGCGATCGGGGTCTGCGCCGCCTTGGTCAAGCGCGGCCGGACCGGCGCCGGCGACAGCGTCGGTTCGAGCCTCAACAGCGGCCTCATCAGCCTCCTCGCCTTTCTCGCCGCCAATCATTTCGCAACCGGCGACGACCCGCCGCGCGCCGGCAACGACCATGCGATCGTCGCGCCCTACGGTATGTTCCGCACCCGGGACGGCGAGGTCGCGCTGGCGCCGAGCCAGGAGCAATCCTATCAGCGCCTCGTCGATGCGCTCGGCGCTCCCGAGTTGCGCGACGACCCGCGCTTTCGCACGAACGACCTCAGGGTCGCCAATCGCGCCGCGATCAACGCCGAGATCGAGGCCCGGCTCGCCACCGGCACGACCGAACATTGGATCGCCACGCTGAACACCGCCGGGGTGCCGTGCGGCCGGGTCATGGGCCTCAGTGAAGTCTTCGCCGACCCGCAGGTGATCGACCAGCAGATGGTGCTGACCCAGGATCATCCCGGGCACGGCGCGGTCCGGATGCTCGGCTTTCCGATCAAGTTCGCGCAGGCGCCGTGCCGCCTGCGCCGTCCGGCACCGGAAATTGGCGGCGACAGCGATGCGGTGCTGCGCGAACTCGGCTATTCGGCCGAAGAAATCGCCGCGATGCGCGCGGCGGGTGTGGTCTGAGGGCGCGAGAGTCGGGCTATACTCCGCGCGGGGAGGCTCGAATCGTGCCCGATCGACCGGTTGAACGAAAGCTCGCGGCGATTTTTGCCGCCGACATCGCCGGCTACAGCCGGCTGATGGGAGCCGACGAGGCCGGCACGGTGGCTCGGCTCAAGGCATCGCGCGCGATCATCGACCGGTTGATCGCCGGGCATCGCGGCCGGATCTTCAACACCGCCGGCGACAGCGTCGTCGCCGATTTCGCCAGCGCGGTCGATGCCGTCCAATGCGCGGTCGCGGTGCAGGAAGCGATGGCGCAGGCCGAGATGACGCAAGACAGCGCGCCGCACGGCGCCGCCGAGCGGATGCAGTTTCGCATCGGCATCCATGTCGGCGATGTCGTCGTCGACGGCGCCAACTTGCTCGGCGACGGGGTCAACATTGCCGCCCGGCTGGAGGCGCTCGCCGAGCCCGGCGCGATCTGCCTGTCCGGCGCCGCGCGCGACCAGATCGGCAACAAGCTGCCGATCACGCTGATCGACCTCGGCGACCAGCAGGTCAAGAATATCGCCCAGGCGATCCGGGTCTTTCGGGTCGGAGCGAAAAGCCTCCTCCCTAACCCTCCCCCGCTTGCGGGGGAGGGAAGCGCGCGTAGCGCGCGGGTGGGGACTACCGAACCGTCGGCGCTTCCCCTCCCCGACAAGCCGTCGATCGCGGTGCTGCCGTTCCAGAACATCAGCGGCGACCCGGAGCAGGAATATTTCGCCGACGGCATGGTCGAGGAGATCATCACCGCGCTGTCGCGGATCAGATGGTTTTTCGTCATCGCCCGCAACAGCACCTTCACCTACAAGGGCCGCGCCGTCGACGTAAAGCAGGTCGGGCGCGAGCTTGGCGTGCGCTATGTGCTCGAAGGCAGCGTGCGCAAATCCGGCAACCGTATTCGCGTCACCGCGCAGCTGGTCGAAGCGGCAACCGGCAACCATGTCTGGGCCGAGCGCTACGACCGCGACCTCGCCGACATTTTCGCGGTGCAGGACGAGATCACCGAGCGTGTGGTCGCCGCCATAGAGCCGGAATTGTATGCGGCCGAGCAGGTCCGCAGCCAGAGCAAGCCGCCCGACAGCCTCGACGCCTGGGAATGCGTGATCCGTGCGCTGTCCCTGATCGGCCAGGGCACCCGCGACGAAAACACCGAGGCCGAAGCGTTATGCCGCAGGGCCATCGCGATCACGCCCGGCTACGGAAGAGCGCATAGCCTCTTAGCCTGGGCGCTGTTGCGTCGTACCGTGTATTCGGGCGACTTGCGAACGGTCGTGCCCGAGGTCAGCGCTGAGATGCAGACTGCATTCGCCCTCGACGACCGCGACCCCTGGGCTTATTTCGCACAGGGCATGCTGCAGCAGCGATTGCGTCACCCCAGCGAGTCCGCCAGTTCAGCGCGCCGAGCATTGGAGTTGAACCCGAACTTCGCGCTGGCTCACGCCTTGCTTGCAACTGCGCTCGCCATTCAAGCGGCGCACCAGGAGGCCGTCGACAGCGCCGAGCACGCGCTGCGGCTGAGCCCGCGCGACCGGCTTGTGGGCCTCTATGCGTCGATTGCGATGATGAACGTCCATTTCACCGCCGGGCGTTACACAGAGTGCGTCCCCTGGGCACGCAACGCGATCGAGAAAAGTCCGGGACACACCGCCGGACACACCACGTTGATCGCGGCGCTGGCGATGGAGGGGGATCTGGCCGCGGCGGCGGAGGCGCGGGAAACACTGCTCCGCCTCCAACCTGAATTCTCGCTGACCCGGATGAATGAGAACCAGCCGCTCACCGGAGAGGTGGCTGACCGAATACGCGAAGGTCTGCGCAAGGCGGGGGTGCCGGAGAAATGAACACCGCCCGCCGGCTCGCCGCGATCCTGGCCGCCGATGTCGCCGGCTATTCGCGGCTGATGGGGGCGGACGAGGAAGGCACGCTCGCACGGCTCAACGCGCATCGCCGCGCCCTCGTCGATCCGAAGATCGCCGAGCATGGCGGCCGCATCGTCAAGACGACCGGTGACGGCCTCCTCGCCGAGTTTCCCAGCGTCGTCGACGCGGTGCGCTGCGCGGTCGAAGTGCAGCGCGGCATGGCCGGGCGCAACATCGCGGTACCCGCCGCCGAGCGCATCGAATTCCGCATCGGCATCAATCTCGGCGACGTGATCGTCGAGGACGGCGACATCTTCGGCGACGGCGTCAACATCGCGGCGCGGCTCGAAGCCCTGGCCGAGCCGGGCGGCGTGCTGATCTCCAACAATGTGCACGACCAGGTGCGCGACCGCCTGCCCTTCGCCTTCACCGATCTTGGGCACCAGCAGGTCAAGAACATCACGCGCCCGGTGCGCGTCTACCGGGTGACGGCGCAGGAGAAGCCGATGCCCGAAGCCGCGCTGCCGCTCCCCGACAAGCCGTCGATCGCTGTCCTGCCATTCCAGAACATCAGCGGCGACCCGGAGCAGGAATATTTCGCCGACGGCATGGTCG
>CAYMRQ010000129.1:8677-13096 GCA_964392845.1 uncultured Rhizobium sp. | reverse complement strand
GTCGTTGACGAGCTTGACCGCATCCTCGAAATCGGGCGCGCGCACCACCGCCAGCACCGGCCCGAAGATCTCCTCCCGGTAGATGCGCATCTCGGGCGTGACATCGTCAAAGACGCAGCCGCCGAGGAAAAACCCGTCCTCATAGCCCTGCAATTTGAGGCCGCGCCCGTCGACGATGAGCTTCGCGCCTTCCCTGACGCCAAGATCGACATAGGAGCGGACCTTGGCGAGGTGCGTTGCGGTGACGAGCGGCCCCATCTCGGCCTCCGGGTCGGTGCCCGGGCCGATCTTGAGCGCGCGCACCCGCGGCACCAGCTTGTCCATCAGTCTGTCGCCGACCCCGCCGACCGCGACCGCGACACTGACCGCCATGCAGCGCTCGCCGGCCGAGCCGTAGGCCGCACCCATCAGGGCGTCGGTCGCCTGGTCGAGATCGGCGTCGGGCATCACCACCATGTGGTTCTTGGCCCCGCCCAGCGCCTGCACGCGCTTGCCGGTTTGCGCGGCGGTCGCATAGATGTGGCTGGCGATCGCGGTCGAGCCGACAAAGCTTACCGCGTCGACATCGGGGTGAGCCAAGAGCGCGTCGACCGCCTCCTTGTCGCCGTTGACGACATTGAAAACGCCGGGCGGGAGGCCCGCTTCCAGCAACAGTTCGGCGATGCGCAGCCCGGCCGAGGGGTCGCGCTCGGAGGGCTTCAGGATGAAGGTGTTGCCGCAGGCGATCGCCACCGGAAACATCCACATCGGCACCATCGAGGGAAAGTTGAACGGGGTAATCCCGACGCAGACCCCCAACGGCTGGCGCACCGACCAGCTGTCGATGCCGCGGCCGACCTGCTCGGTGACCTCGCCCTTCAGGAGATGCGGGATGCCGCAGGCGAATTCGACGACCTCCGCGCCGCGGGTCACCTCGCCCCGGGCATCCGACAGGACCTTGCCGTGCTCGTCGGTGATCATTTGGGCGAGCGCGTCGGCGTCGCGCTCGATCAGCTCGCGGAACTTGAACAGCACCCGCGCGCGGGTTAAGGGCGGGGTCGCCGCCCAGGCCGGAAACGCCGCCGCCGCCGCCTTTACTGCCTCATTGACCTCGGCGGCGCCGGCCAGGGCAACGCGCCGGGCGCGCTCGCCGGTCGCCGGATTGAACACATCGCCCCAGCGCCCGCTCGACCCGCCAGTGGCGTTCCCGACGCGCTTGCCGTTGATGAAATGCTGAACGTCGCTCATGTTCTCCCACCCGCAGGCTGGATTGGCGTGAGAAACCATCATAAGCCGGGGCGGGCGCGGCGGGGCAGAGATTCTTGCGAATCCGGTCGGCCTCGCCGCCGCCCGATACATTCACTGGCTGACGCGCGACAACGCTCGATAAGGCCGTTCAACAAAATCGCTGAGTGCATGATCTCAATCATGCAGGGCGGCGACGGTTACCGCATAAAGTGCCGCGGTCAACCCCCATGAGGTTTTTCCATGCTTTCCACCCGTAAGCTCGTCGCCATTGGTGCGGTGCTCGTCGTAGCCGCAACGGGCGTCGCGATTGCCCAAACGATGCCCGACCATCATTCGATGGGGCCGGCCACATGCAGCAGATGATGGCGTCCGGGCAGCATCCGATGGGACCGGAGCACATGCAGGAGATGATGCGCCAGCACCAGGGAATGATGCCGATGGGCGGTCATGGCGGTATGCACGGGGCCTCGACAACGCCGACGATGCCCGGTCAGGCCGCTTTCGGGGCCGTCCAGGAAGTCGTGCGTATTCTGGACGCTGACCCGAAGACCGACTGGTCGAAGGTCGATCTCGAAGCGCTGCGTCAACACCTGATCGACATGAATGAGGTCACGCTCAAAGCCGATGCCGCCCCGAAGCAGATCGACGGCGGCTTGGAGATCGCGGTCACCGGCAGCGGGCGCACTCTCGTCGCCATCCAACGGATGATCCCGGCCTACGCTCAGACCGTGAACCGCCTGAACGGCTGGACCGCGAAAACGGCGACGCTGACAAATGGCGAACTGCTCACCGTCACCGCGACCGATCCGAAGGAAATCCAGCATATTCGCGGTCTCGGCTTTATCGGCCTACTGGCGAGCGGCTCGCACCATCAGCCACATCATCTCGCGATGGCGAAGGGCGAGTTCGACCACGAGCACTTGGCCCACAAGCACTAAAATCGGCGGGCCTCGGAAGGGCGTGGGGAGCCGACCCCCCGTCCTCTCCCGGCCTCTTGACCTGGATCAAGGTCATTCGATCCGTCAGGGAGTAGAGGCTGACCGCATGACTGATACGCGCTCGGCTGATTATCCCGTCACTCTCCGAACCACCATCCCGGAGGTCGGCAAGGCGATCCCGACTGAACGGCGTGGCGCAATGCAGGGCACACCGCACCGAGGGCGACACATCGCGTGGGCTTTAGTCGCCGTGGTCACCCTTGCTGTCGTTGGGTTCCTGTCGTGGTTCGCCTTCTTTAGCCCGGTCACGGTGTCGGTTGCGCCCGTGCAGTCAGATGTGCGGCAGCAAGTGTTCGGGCTTGGCACGGTCGGCGCGGGCGTCCAGTCCAATATCGGCTTCGAGGTTGCGGGCGTGCTCGTCGCGCTTGGTGCCGATCAGGGCGACCGGGTGCGAGTTGGTCAGGTGCTCGCCCAACTCGACGTGCGCGACATGGAGGCGCAAGTCGCCGTGGCCAAGGCAGGGGTAGCACAGGCGCGTGCCGGTCTCGAAAAGGCCAAGGCCGATGTTGAGGGCATCGCGGCGAACCTCGCCAACGCCAAATCCATCGCAGGACGCCGCGCCGCGCTCGTCGGTAAGGGCTTTGCGACCGTCGAGGAAACACAGACGACCGACGCCCTTGCTCGCGTCGCCACCGGCAATCTCGCGTCCGCGAAGGCTGGGGTGCTGGTAGCAGAGGCGGCATTGCAGTCCGCCGAGGCGCAGCAGGCATTTCAGGAAGCAATCCTCGCCACCCACACGCTGCGCGCGCCTTACGATGCGTGGGTGATTTCGCGCAACCTTGAGCTTGGCAGTATGCCCAACCCCGGCCAGTCCGTGTTCACGCTCATTGCCGCGGACACGGTATGGGTGCGCTCCTATGTCGATGAACGGCTGGCTGGTAGGCTGAGCATCGGCCAACCGGCAGAGATCATACTGCGGTCGAACCCGGCGCAACCGCTCCCCGGCCATATCGAGCAGATCGAGATCCAAAGCGACGCCGTGAACGAGGAACGCCTCGTGAATGTCGCCTTCGATCAGGTGCCCAACAACATCCATCTCGCCGAGCAGGCCGAGGCCGTCATCACCACCGGCACCTTGCCGCGCGCCGTGCTCGTGCTGCCGAGCGCCGTCAGCGATCTGCGCGACGGGCGAGGCACCGTCTGGACCGTCGAGAACGGTCGGCTCGCGCGTCGCGAATTGATCTTCGGTCCCGAACTGCTGGATGGGCGTCTGCCGCTTCTCGACGGGCTGCCCCCCGACGCGATGGTGGTCATCACGCCCGTCGCCGGGATGCGGGTCGACAGGGCCGCGGTTGTCGCGAAGCGGCCTGCCCAATGAACCTCGCCATCCGTGACATACGGCACAACGGGCTTCGCTTCGTGCTCACCGCATTCGGCCTGGGCGGGCTGCTCGGGATTGTCGTGGTGATGATCGGGATTTACGAGGGCGCGCTCGATGATGCGCTTCGACTGCCGCGCGCTTCCAGCCCCGATCTTTGGGTCGTGCAGCCGCGCACCAAGGGTCCATTCGCCGAACCGTCGCGGATTCCGCGCGATACCCGGGACTTGGTTCGACGCATGCCCGGCGTGGCCGACACGGGCGCAGTCACCTTTCAGACCGTGCAGGCTACGGTAGATGGCAAGCCTCTAAGGCTTTACCTGCTGGGCTACGAGCCGGGCCGGCTCGGCGGGCCACCATCCCTCGTTGCCGGGCACGGAAGCACCAAAAGCCATTATCAAATGGTCGTCAATGCGTCGTCCGGTCTTCGCATCGGTGACGAAGTGCCGCTCGGGCCTTATCGCGATCGCTATATCGTGGTCGGGCTGACGGAGGGGATGGTGAACTCAGGGGGCGATCCGATCGCCTGGGTCACCCTGCTTGACGCTCAGGCCATTCAGTTTGATGTCGCGCCGCCGCTGCAACGGCGTGTGAACGCGGCAGGACGAAGCAAGCCTGTCACGGGCGATGTCAATGCCGTCCTGGTGCAGCTTCATCCGGGCGTCTCGAAAGCTGTTGTTGCCGGAGAAATCGAGCGGTGGAAACACCTTTCCGCTGTAACCCAACAGCAGGAGGAAGACTATCTCACGGTTTTTGTCATCAGCAGGATGCAAAAGCAGCTTGGCATGTTCATGGCGGTCTTACTCGTGGTGTCGACGGTCATCATAGCGCTGATTGTTTATACGTTGACGATGGACAAGCTGCGCTCGATCGCAA
>CAYMRQ010000129.1:3416-8646 GCA_964392845.1 uncultured Rhizobium sp. | reverse complement strand
CTTGAAACTGGTTGGCGCACCAGACCGCACGATAATCGGCCTGATCGTGCAGCAGGCGTTGATCCTGGGTGTCGGCGGTTTTGGATTGGGCGTGGCGCTGACCGCAGCGTTCAGAGGCTATTTCCCGCGTCGGGTTGTGATGGAGCCGCTGGACCTCGCGGTCCTGTTCGTCGTCGTCGTGGTGGTCTGCCTGCTGGCATCCGCCCTCAGTGTTCGCGCCGCGATCAAAATTGATCCGGCCAAGGCGCTTGCGGGATAGCACGATGCCCGAGCTTGACAGTCTGACCCCTCTCGTCGAACTGCGCGCGATCTCAAAGCATTTTGGCGCGGGCACTACGCGCGTCGATGCGCTCGCCGACATCACCATTTCTGTGTTTCCCGGTGAGGTCGTCGGATTGGTCGGCCCGAGCGGTTCGGGCAAGACGACGTTGCTGAATGCGGTCGGCTGCATCACCGAGCCGAGCAGCGGATGGATGAGCCTGAACGGGGACATCGTTTACGATGAGCGCTGGTTGAGCCGTGATCTGCGCCGGCTGCGGCTCGAAAAGATCGGCTTCATCTTCCAGACACACAATCTGCTTCCCTTTCTGACGAGCGCCGAGAACGTGATGGAGGTCATGGAACTGGCCGGCGCGTCACCGGCTGATTCCCGCGCCAGAACCACCGCCCTGCTCGACTACCTCCAAGTCGGGAACCGCAGGAACCACATGCCGGCGCAGCTTTCGGGCGGCGAGGCGCAGCGGGTGGCGATTGCCCGCGCCCTCGCCAATGATCCCAAGATCATCCTCGCCGACGAGCCGACCGCCCCGCTCGACAGCGAGCGGGCCGGCATCGTCATGGACCTCTTGCGCCGGATCGCTTCCGAGCAACAGGCCGCGATCCTCTGCGTGACCCACGACGAAACCGTCTTCGATCGGTTCGACCGCATCTTTTACCTGCGCGATGGCCGGCTCGTCTCGACATCGAGGAACAGCGCCCTGCTCAGCCGAGGCGCCCCGCCCGCACCTAGCCGCCGCCGCGGGTGGGACGGCAACGCCCTCGCATCGTGATAGAGCGGCGGCGGCGATTTCGCGCCCGCTTCACCCGCCTGCGGCGCGCCATATCAAAGGGGTCATCGGTTTTTCGTCAGAGAAGTTGCCACAATCCTCGACGGCGTTGCCGAAACGCGGGAAAATCCGCCCGGCCGCACGGGTTGGAGAAAGGAGCCGGGCTCATGGCAGGGGTAAATGCCGCCTCGCGCATTCCGGTGACGGTGCTCACCGGCTTTCTCGGCAGCGGCAAGACGACCCTCTTAAACCACGTGCTGAAAGAGCCCGGCATGGCGGCGACGGCGGTCATCGTCAACGAGTTCGGCGAGATCGGCCTCGACCACCTCTTGGTCGAGAGCGCGACCGATGATGTCGTGCTGCTCAACAGCGGGTGCCTCTGCTGCACGGTGCGCGGCGACATCGCCAACACGCTGACCGATCTGTTCGTCAGCCGGGTCAAGGGGCGGGTGCCGTATTTCACCCGCGCCGTCATCGAGACGACCGGGCTGGCCGACCCCGCCCCGGTGCTGCACGCGCTCCTCTCGGACCCGATCGTCGCCGAGCGCTACATGATCGATGGCGTGGTGACGACGGTCGATGCGGTCAACGGCGCCGCCACGCTCGACCGCCAGATCGAGGCGGTGAAGCAGGCCGCGGTCGCCGACCGGCTGATCGTCACCAAGGCCGATCTCGCCGAGCCCGCCGCATTGGCCGCGCTCGAGGCCCGGCTGATGGCGCTCAATCCCGGCGCCCCGCGATTGCGGGCGGCGCACGGCGCGATCGATGCGAGCGCCCTCTTCGGCCTGGGCCTGTTCGACCCGCAGACGAAGAGCGTCGAGGTGCAGCGCTGGCTGCAGGATGAGGCGGTTGCGGCGCAGCACGACGCGGCCGAGGGGGACGACCACCATCACGGCGCCCATGGGCACGATGTTAATCGTCATGACGAGCGCATCCGCGCCTTCTGCATCATCCGCGAGCGGCCGATCTCGTGGAGCGCGCTGTCGGGCTGGCTCGATGCGCTGGCGACGATGCGCGGCGACGATCTGTTGCGGCTGAAGGCGATCGTCGCACTCGCCGATCGCCCGGAGCAGCCGGTCGTGCTGCATGGCGTGCAGCACCTGTTCCACCCGCCGGTGCTGCTCCCCGCCTGGCCGAGCGAGGATCGCCGCACCCGCATCGTGTTCATCACCCGCGATCTGCCGCGCGAGACGATCGAACAGAGCCTCGCCGCCTTCGAGGAAGCCGACGAGCCCGCCGCACCGCCGCCGCCGTGATTGTGCGCCGGCGCTGGAACCGAACACGGCAACATGAGAAGCTTGGCTTTCGGGCATGCACCCGAAGCGGAGGGACGGCCGCATGGCACAGCAGACGATCTCGGTAAAACCAATAGCCGGCGCGCTCGGCGCCGAAGTTGCGCGGGTCGACCTTTCCCGTCCGCTATCCAATGGCGTGATCGGAGAGATCCGCGCGGCGCTGCTCGAAAATCTCGTCATCTTCTTCCACGACCAGCACCTGAGCCCGGAGCAGCACCTCGCCTTCGGACACCGCTTCGGCGCGCTGCAAATCCATGATTTCGTCGAGGCGATGCCGGCATACCCGGAGATTCTCGAGGTCCGCAAAGAGCCCGGGGAAAAGCGCAATTTCGGCGGCGGCTGGCACACCGATGTGAGCTACCTCGAACGCCCGTCCTTGGGATCGGTGCTCTATGCCCTCGATGTGCCCGACCATGGCGGCGACACGCTGTTCGCCAATCAATACCTCGCCTACGAGGCGCTTTCGGACGGCATGAAGCGAATGCTCGACGGGATGACGGCGATCCACAGCGCCCGCCGTCCTTACGGGCCCAATGCCGAGCGCGCGCACGATTATGGCCCGTCCTCGATGCGCTTCAATTTCAGCGAGACAGCGGAAGCCGAGATCGAGCACCCGGTGGTGCGCACCCATGTCGAGACCGGCAAGAAGGCGCTCTACGTCAACCGCACCTTCACCCTCCGGTTCAAGGACATGACCGAGGCCGAGAGTGCGCCGCTGCTGGATTTTCTATGCCAGCACGCGGTTCGGCCGGAATTCACCTGCCGATTCCGCTGGCGGCCCAATTCGATCGCGTTCTGGGACAACCGTTGCGTCCAGCACAACGCAATCAACGACTACCATGGCCAGCGCCGAATCATGCACCGGGTAACGATCGAGGGCGAGCGCCCGGTCTGAGCCATCACGGTTTCGCCTCGGGCGCGCCGCGGGCGACGAGCTGCATCAGCCCGTCGCCGGCGGCGAGCGCGATGTTGTAGGCGAGATCGCCCCACGGCCCGTCGAGGAGCCCGCGCGGCACGTCGTTTTCCTGACCGGCAGTACCGATTTCGGCGCCATCGGCACGACGGACATGCCAGACGATCTTGACGTGCTGCTGGTTCGCCTTGACCGGGGTTACGCTGACCTCGCCATCGATCATGAGGTCGGCCTTGTCGCCCTTTTCGACAATCGCCAGATCCTGCCGCTTCAACACCATCGCCACCGCGGCCGCCAGCGATTTGGCGCCGTCGCCCGGCGCCCCGCTGATATTGCCGATCGCGATGCGGGTGCGCCTGGCTCCCTCGGGCTCCTTCGCGGCTGCGGCCGGCGCTTCCTCTTCGAGCAGCGGCGCGAGCCCGTCGGCACTCAACCCGGCGAGAAGTTCGATCGGCCGGGCGCTCGCGGATTCCCACTCGCGGGCCTCGGCTTCGACCCGGGCACTGTGCTCGCCGACCGTCCGGCCCTTGGCATCGTACAGCCGCCAATAGGCGTTGACCGTCGTGTTGCCGCGCTGCGGGGGGGATTCAGCCACCCGGCCGTAAAGCTGATAGCTGCGCAGGCTGGTGGTCTTGTCGCTGGCCGGAATCTCGCGCTTCAAGAGCGCCTTCGCCACCGCCGCGCCGAGCTTCTCGGCGACCTCCGCCGGCTGGCCCTCGACGGGCGCGATCGACACCCCGGCCACGTCGCGCACCTTCAACAGCGCGGCGGGTGGGCGATCATCGGCGAAGGGATGCGGCAATGGCTGGCAGGCGGCGAGCAGCACGAGTAGGGCTAAAACCGCCGACCGGCCGGCCCGATTGCGCGCGCCGGTCATAGAAGAACGCAGGTCGCAAGCAGGCCGAGAAGGCAAAAACCCGCGAACAGGACCAGATACGGCATCGCGCGAAACCTATTCGGCGAGCGCGATCGCGGCGAGGCCGCGGCCGTAATCGGGCTCGCCGCGCAGGCAGGCGCGCCGATAGCTGAAAAACAGCGCCTCTTCGGCTGCGGTGTCGTGCGGTGCGCGCTCGATCGCCGCAAGGCCGAGCCGGGCGAGGCGATGGGCGATGTAGCCGCCGAGGTCGAACAGGAAATGGCCGGGCCGCGCCGCCGGCTTGAAAAAACTGCCGCTCGCCTGATCGGCGGCGGCAAAGGCGGCGGCAAATTCCGGCCCGACCTCGTAGGAAGCCTGGCCGATGCACGGCCCGATCCCGGCGCGGATCCGCGAGGGGACCGCGCCGAGCGCCGCCATCGCCGCGACCGTCGCCTCCATGACCCCGGCGAGTGCGCCACGCCAGCCGCCATGCGCGGCGCCGATGATCCGGGCTGCCGGGTCGGCGAACAATACCGGCGCGCAATCGGCCGCGAGCACGCCGAGGGCGATGCCCGGCATGGCGCTCACCATGCCATCGGCAGGCGGGTTGGCGGCGCGGCGCCACGGCCGCTCGACGGTGACGATCGCGGTGCCGTGGATCTGGTGGCAGGTGACCAGCCGATCGGCGGCAAGGTCGAGCTGTGCCGCCGCGATCGCGCGGTTCTGCTCGACTTTCTCTGGATCGTCGCGCGAGCCGAAGCCGCAGTTCAGCGAGGCGAACAGGCCCCGGCTGACCCCGCCCCGTCGCGTGAAGAAGGCGTGGCGGATCCCCGGATCGCCGTCGAGGGCGCTGAGCGTCATCATCATTCGGTCGTCAGTCAAAGCCGGCAGGCGCCGGCAGACCCGGCGAGGTCAAGGCCAGGACCTTGAACAAATTGCCCATTTGAGCCGGATCGATCAAGCGCGCAAGACCGCTTTCCAGAGCAACGCGCTGCGCCGGATCCGCCCGGGCCGACAACGCAGCGAGCCGCGCCTCGGCCCCGAGCGCGGCGAGGAACCGGCCCTGCGACACCGGGCCATGGACGACGGCACCGGCGGCGCGTGCCGCCGCAGCGACGCT
>CAYMRQ010000129.1:615-3406 GCA_964392845.1 uncultured Rhizobium sp. | reverse complement strand
GGCGAAATCGACATGGGCGCTGAGATCGGCGCTGCCCGGCTCGTCGAGCAATGCGGCCGCCTTGTGCCGGCGCGCCGCGGCGAGGGTCGGACCGGGCGCGCTCGGGAAATAGCCGTAATCGACAAAGAGCGCCGCGCCCGGTTGCCGCGCCAGCCGCTCGCCGAGCGACACGGCGAGCGCCGCCGCCGCCGGGCAGATCTCGACGATCGTGCCGGGCGGCCGCGCCCGCAGCTCAGGCGGAACCAGCAGGCTCAACGCCGGGTTTTCCGGCCCGTCGGCAAAGACCAGCCGGTCCCCGGCATCGAGCGTCACGACCCGCTCGGCCCACGCGACGCGGCCGCGCACCAGCTGGCGGATCGGCAGCGCATCGAGGAACTCGTTGGCGACGAGTAGCAGCGGTCCCGGCGGCAGCGCATCGATGCTCGCGACGAAATGCGGTGCCGCGCTCTCCAGGCGGCGCTGCTGCTGGGCACGCAGCACGGGGCTCGCCTCGACGAGGTACAAATCGAGCGCCCGGCGGAACTCGGGCAGGGTTGCTGCGGCGCGCAGAAAATCGCCGAGCAACGCGCCGCTTCCGGGGCCCAGCTCGGCCAGAATCACCGGATCGGGCTTGCCGATATGCCGCCAGAGATCGGCGCACCACAGCCCGATCAGCTCGCCGAAAATCTGGCTTATTTCGGGCGCGGCGATGAAATCGCCGGCGCCGCCGAGCGGATCATGCCGCGCGTAATAGCCGCAATCGGGGTCATGCAGCGCGATCGCCATGAAGGCCGCGACCGTGAGCGGCCCCTCGCGCCGGATCCGGCGGGCAATTCTGGCGGCCAGCTCGCCCATTTTCACCCGCCGCCGGTCACCGCGGCGCGTCGGCGACAGGCGGCTGGCGCCGTGCCCACACAATCAGGACGATCCCGGCGATCAACACCGGGATCGACAACAGCTGACCCATCGTTGTGCCGAAAATCAGGTAGCCGAGCTGCACATCGGGCTGGCGGAACAGCTCGCCCGACATCCGCGCCACCGCATAACCGGCAAGAAACAGGCCGCTGAGGATCCCCGGATGCCGCCGCGCCGCGCTGCGCTCGGCGACGAACAGCACGACGAACAGCAAGAGGCCCTCGCAAAACGCCTCATAAAGCTGGCTCGGATGGCGCGGCAGCGGGCCGCCGCCGGGAAACACCATGGCCCAGGGCACATCGGTTACCCGCCCGAACAGCTCGCCATTGATGAAGTTCGCGACGCGCCCGAAAAACAGCCCGATCGGGATCGCCGCGCAGATGATGTCGGAGAACGCGAAGAACGGGATCGTGCGCGCTCGGGTGAACAGCCAGATCGCGGTCGTGACGCCGATCGCGCCGCCATGGAACGACATCCCGCCATGCCACAGATAGAGCGCTTCGAGCGGGTGAAGGAGGTAATAGCCAGGCTTGTAGAACAGCACGTAACCGATGCGCCCGCCGAGCACGATTCCGAGCGTCGCCCAGACCAGGAAATCGTCGATATCGCTGCGCTCGACCCCCACCCTTCCCTCCCCCGCACGCGGGGGAGGGTTAGGGTGGGGGCGGGGCGGACGGTCCGCGAGAGCGAGGCAATAGCGCCAGCCGATCAGGATCCCGGCGATATAGGCGAGCGCATACCAGCGAATCGCCAGCGGTCCGATCGCCACCGCCACCGGGTCGAGCGCAGGAAACGGGATCGCGAAGAGCGGCATCGGCGATTGTGGCCCGCCTGGTTGGCAGCGTCGCGGGCGACGCCGGGTTTGGCTTCAGCCGGGGCGCGGCGGCGGCGTCTGCGAGGCGATCGACGGCTGGTGATAGCCGGGCGGCCAGGCATCGTAAAAGCCCGGGATAGCGGCCACCGCCGGCACCGCGATCGGCGCATAGCTGGGCAGCGGCTGCGCCGTCGCGGCCCCGATTGCGGCGCCGATCGCCGCGCCGCTCCCGGCGCCGATGACCGCGCCGATCGCCGGGTTGATCGACACGGCGGCGCCGACGGCGATGCCCAGCGTCGCGCCGAGCACGCTGCCCACGAGGGCGCGTTCGGCCGCGTCCGCCGGATCGACGCGCGACAGCGCAAGATCGAACGGAGCGGGACCGTAGACCTCGACGCAACCGGACAACGCCGCGGCAAGCCCGATCAGCACCGTCCGGACAACCATGAGCCGCATCGCTCGATCCCCCGTTACCCCCGCGCGATGATAGCAGCGGCCGAGCCGCGCCGTCACCTGGCGAATGCCGCCGCGCGCTTATCGCCCTGGAGAACGCGGCGGTCGCGACCGCACCCCGCGATCCGAGTGCGGTTCAGGACCTGCGGCACGGCACCTCGCCATCGAAGAGCCTCCGGTACTGAGCGATTGCGACCTTCTGATCAAACAGCACGCGCACACGGCGCGCATTGGCAGCTCCAATGGCGGCGGCGCGCACGGGGTCGTCCAACAGGCTCAGAATAGCCGAGCCTAGTTTTGCGGTATTTTTCTCGACGATAAAAGGGAGGTTCTCTTCGGCAACCATATGAGGGAGATCGCCGACATCGGTTGCCGCCAATGGTCGGCCAGCGGCCATCGCCTCCAGCACCGAGAGCGGCATCTGCTCAGTGTCCGATGACACGGCGAACACGGCGAACGATGGCAGCAATCGCTCGGGATTCGGGCACATTCCGGTAAACACGACCGACCTGTCGACCCCCAGCTCTTTTGCCCGCGCGGCAAGGGCGGGCCGCGCCGGTCCATCACCGACAATGACCAGGATGGCAGGGCGCCGGCGTAAGATTTCGGCGAACGCGTCGACCAGACGAC
>CAYMRQ010000129.1:0-605 GCA_964392845.1 uncultured Rhizobium sp. | reverse complement strand
TCGAGCGACGGTGCCGATCACCGGGACATCGCCTTTGATCCCGGCGGCCGCCGCGAAGACCGGGTCTGGGATCGTACCGAACCGGTCGCAATCGATGCCGTTTGGAACGTAGAACAGCCGCGATGCGGGGAGTCGCCAGACATCCCGGGCAACCGCATAGAGCGTCCGCGACGGCACGACCACGGTGGAGCGGCGCAGCACCAGGCGGCGCGTCCAGACACGGCGGAAAAGCTGTCGCTCGGCTTCCTCGGGGCCAAAGCCGTCTTCAAGGTGCAGATGCGGAACCCCGCTGACCAGATTGGCGATTGCCCATTCGATGGAGCCCCAGTTGGCGGTGACCAGCAAATCCGGACGCACGCGCCGCAATATCCTCCGGAACATTTTCAGGTTGGTCCAGCTGTGTCCCGATCGCACCGGCACGGCGAGCAGCTCCACGTCGAGTTCGGGCGCGAGCAACCCCATCGCGTCGGTAACACCGTCCATGGCAACGATATTGTGCCGATAGGCTCGCCCGAGATGATTGGCCATCTGGGTGAACCGCATTTGCGGTCCCCCCGCCGCGAATGTCGCGAACACATGAAGCAGGGTCCTCACCCGCATCGCGG
>CAYMRQ010000128.1:0-13147 GCA_964392845.1 uncultured Rhizobium sp. | reverse complement strand
GCCGCCGGTGGTTCCCAGCACGCTGTCGCCGCCGCCGCCGCCGCCCGCGGTTCCGGCGCTGGGCGCTCCCGAATTGGCCGCGCCGCCCGCGCCACCGCCCGAGCCGCCGGTACCGTTGCCACCGTTGCCGCCGCTGTTGCCGCTATCGTTCGCGCCGTTGGTCGAGGTGCCGCCGTTCGAGCCGCCGCCGCCGCCGCCCACGTGATCGTTCGATTGCTGACCGAGACCGCCGTTCTTGCCGGCGCCGGTGGGGCCGGCCGAGCCGCCGCCGCCGCTGTCGAAGATGGCGGTATTCGTACCGTTGCCGCCGGAGTATTTCGTCGTGCCGACCCCAGCCGCGGCGTCGCCGCCTATGCCATGGATGCCATCGCCGCCACACCCGCAGCCGCCGTAAACCCCTTCGTGCCCGCCCTTTGCGCCGACCTGCACCGCCGACCCGGCAATGCTGGCGCAATTCGTCACTGCGTTGCAGAACCAGGTGTCGCCGCCGTCGCCCGCCGAGCCGCCCGCGCCGACCGCATAGCCGACGGTGCCGGAGAGGCTCAGGCTCGATACTTCCGAGTAGGCCCCGGCGCCACCGCCGGTGCCGCGACCCGATCCGCCGCCGCCGATGAGCCCGATTGTGTTGGTGCTGGTCCAGTCGCCGGGGATCGCATACGAGGTGCCGCTGACCAGGATGACCTGCGTGGCCGCCGCCGGGCACGCCAGCCCCAGCAGCAGAGCGGCGACAAGCGCGATCCGTCTCATTTCGGTACCGCGAGCGCGATCGGCTTTGCGTCAATCGGCACCGCATCACCCACTTTCAGCGATCCGACCGGATACAGCGTGCTCTTGGCCGGCGCAACCGGGCCTTCCGAAGGAAGCGGCAACAGCGCAATTTCGATGACCATCCCGGTCTTATCGTCGACCACGGCATAGAGCCGCTTGAACTCCCCGGCCTGATACTGGTCGCCGACAACCGCCTCCGGGTGCAGCATCACGATCTTGCCGGGGATCAAATCCACCGCCGGGTCGGCCAGCACGACGGCGATCACGCTCGCAATCTTGTCGTCCACCACGACGGCGCGATCGTCGCCATAGGCGCGCGCCGGCCTGCCCGTCGCCTGCGCAATCGCGGCTCGGATCGCCGCATCGCTCAGCGCTGCGAATGCCGCCTGCGGCTGCACCAGGACGCATTCGCCGGGCCCCAGCGCAACCAATGGCCGCTCGCCCTTGCCGGGCACGACGATCCGGCGCAGAAAGTCGCTGTCGCAGCCATGAACGATACCGACCTCGCCCTCCTGCAAGGTGACGGCCGCCTGCGCCGGCATCGCCGCAATCAGCAACGCGAAGACCGTGGCGAGGCCGCGGATCATGCCCCGTCCCCATCGATATCGACGACGGTCGTGACGTTGACCGACAACAGGATCTTGGCGTACTGCGCCCGCGTCTTGGTATAGCTCGACGCGCTGACGTGGGTGGCGCCCGAGCCGTCCGCGACGGTGACCTGGCCGGCGCCGCCCTGGCGCACCACGATATGGCAGCCGACCGGCAAGGTGCTCAGCGTCGTCAGGGTGATCGCCGAGCCGCTGGTGAAGTTGATCAGGGTGCCGCAATCGGTCGCCGCCAGCGTGTAGCTCGTGCCGCTCTGCGTCGAGACCGCGCTGACCACGGCCGGCACCGTCACCGTGCCGGTGAACGTCGGCGAGGCGAGCGGGGCATAGTTCGCGATCGTGGCCGAGCAGCCGGTGCCGCCGTTCGACAGATCGGCGCACGCGGCCTGGGTAAAGGTGCCGGCGCTCCCCTTGACCGCGCCGCTGACCGCGCCGGGATCGGTGATGATCGTCAGGTTCGAGCCGAGCTTGAGCGTGCGCGCGGCGTTGACGACATCGACGGTCAGCGTGCGGCCCGCGGTCAGCGCCGTTGAGGATACCGCCGCCAGCGTCAGGTCGAAAGCCGCCGAGGTGTCGCGGATCGCCAGCCCGGTCAGCCCGGCAACCGTCCCTCCGGTAACCGCTACCGCGCTCGCCGCCTGATAGGCCATCGAACCGAGCGTGCCGCCGCCGCCGATCGCCAGCGTCGAGCCATCCGTCGCCGTCAGGGTCAGCGTGTTGCTGCTGGTCAGCGTCTTGCCGTCGGCGATCGTCAGCGTCGCGCTCGTCGCCGGCGCGGTCAGCGCCACCTTGTTGACGCTGGTCGCCGTCGCCACGCCGAGCGTGGGCGTGGTCAAGGACAGGCTGGCCGCGAGATCGCCGCTGCCGATCGCGGCAAAGCTCGGCGCCCCGGCGGCATTGCCGTGCAATACCGTCGTCGTGGTGCCCGCCAGCGTGCCGCAGGTCGAGGAGCCGGTGTTGTAGACCGAGCCGGCGGCGCCCGAAACCAGACAGCCCGAGCCGCCCCCCGCCGCGCTCAGCGTGCCGTCGCTGGTGGCGGTGATGCTGGTGCCGTCGACCTTGACCGAGCCGATGACCTCCGCCGCCGCGACCGGCGAGGCCGGCGCACTCAGCAGCAGAAAGAGCGCAATGAGGCGCAGGAGGAGAGCCATCTTCCTGATCCCTGATCCCTGATTATTCCTGATCCGTGGCATCAGTTCACCGCCCACGAGCCGGTCATCGCGCTGGCGACCCATTGCGAGGCGGCATGCGCCTCCAGGCAGGTGCTCGCGAAGGCCGTGGTCGCCGTGATGTTGCCGGAGGCCGCGCTGTTGGTCGCGCCGATCGCGATCTTCTCGCCGGTCTGCACGGTGACGACGACGGTCTGCGCCGCCGACACGAGAAAGCAATAATGGAGCCCGGCCGCCGCCGCCGGCAGCGTAAAGGTCACCGACCCGCCGGCCCCGATATTGTCGAAATGCGTGCCGCTGTCGCCGGCCACCACCGGATAGGCGCTGGTCTTCGATAGGGTCTTGACCTGGCCGGTGATCGCCCCGGTCGCGCCGAGCGTGGTGAAATTGCCGGCCGCTGGCGTCGTCGCGCCGATCGCCACCGAATTGAGCCCGGTCGCGGTGATCGTGCCGACCTGCGAACCGGCATTGCGCAGACTTATTACGGAACCGTTAAGGCGCAACTCCTGGTAGGCGCCGACCCCGGTAGCATCGACGGCGCTGAGCGAGGTCGATGTTGACGACACCGGGTCGATCCGCAGGACCGCTTTGCTCCCATCGTCGTTGGGCTTGATGATGATCCCGGTCGCGCCCGATGCCGCGGCCAGGATCGGATAGCTGTTCGATCCCAGGAGGCTCAGGGCATAGGTGAACGCCCCGCCGGCCGAGAGAGCACCCTTCGCCACCACCGGCGACAGCGAGCCGGTCGCCATCGTGCCATAGGCGCCGCTCGGGAAGAGGGTGATCTGGTTGCCGATCTCGGTGACGCGCGTCGCCGCGCCGCCCACTGATATCCCGGTCGGCCCGGCGGTGTTGTTGTTGTTGAGCGCATTGCCCGAGACGACGATGTTGTCGCCGTCCTGCACCGAAACCAGCGCCACCGCCGCGCTGATGTAGCTGTTCGCGTGGTTGTTGGCGAAGACGATGTTGCGGACCCACTTGGGATTGGTATCCGGCGTGCCGGCATCGACGCAGAAATGCTGCGCCGACAGCCCCGGCGACGAGACGTTGGAGAATTCGCCCCCCTGGACCGAGACATTGGCGTACTCGATGCCGCTGACCGCCTGGTGCAGCCTGACCGAACATATGAGCGCGCCTTCCGCCGAGATGTTGCCGAGCAGCAGCGTGCCCGTCGGCCCGAAGAAGCTGTTGACCAGAACGCTGTAATTCGAGCGCTGGAAATATGATCCGCTGGCGTTGATGGCGCCGCCGGCCAGCACCTCCAGCCCGGCATTCGAGGTGCCGCGGTTTTGATCCCAGGCTGTCGTGCCCGCGAAGCTGTGCCCACCATTGTCGGGGTTGGCACCCTGGACGATGATGATGCCGTCGTGCCCGTAATCTTGCAAGAGCGAGTTGCTCACTGTGAGCCGGGCGGCATTCTCGTTGCGAATGCAATCCCAGAAACTGATGCAGGTCAGGTTCTCGATCAGCGGCGCCGAGGCATAGGTGTTGTAGACCGGGTGATTAGCGCTGGCCTTGAAGGTGAGACCCGCCGCCAGGACGATCGTGGTTCCCGAGGGTGCGCCGGAGATCGTCGTCGTCTTGTAGACGCCGTTGTCCTGCTCGATCGAAATCTGGTTGCCATTGGCAAAGCCGGCGATCGAGGCGACCGTCAGGCTGGTCGCGCCCGATGCTGCGTCGGCGGTTAGCGTGGTTTTCGGTCCGCTAAGTGAGACCGCCGCCGAATTGGCGTACACCATGTTGAACGTGGCGCCGGTGCCGGCCCCGGACGATGACCCCTGCGCCACCGCCGCAACCGCCGAGGGGGCGACCGAGTAGACGCCGGGCGTCGTGATGACGCAGCCGGTCACCCCGCTGCCCGACAGCGCGGTCACCTTCAAGACCGTCGCGGTGGAGAAAGTGCCGCCGGTTAGGGTGATCGTGTCGTCGAGCGCATAGCCTGAGCCGGCGGCCTGCACCCGGCAATAGCTGGCGCCGCCCGACTGGTAGCCGCCGGTCGTGTCGATCCGCAGGTCGGACAGGCGGAATTGCCCGAAGCCCTTGAATTCGAAGAGGTCGCCAGCCATCGGCATCGTTGTGCGCAGCACGGTGCCGGCGGCGTTCTTGCCGCCCTGCAATTCGCCCTGGCCGTGGATCCAGCAGCCGTTGGTGACCGAGATTTTGGCGCTGAGCGTGTAGAGCCCGCCGGGGATGAAGACGGCCTTCGACTGGAACACCGGGCTGGCATTGTTGCAGGCCGCGTCGATCGCGGTCTGAAACGCCGTCGTCGCATCGACCGCGCCCGTCGGATCGGCGCCGTAATCCTTGACGACATTGGCCCCGTTGCCCGCCGCCGCGCCTAAATTGTTGCGCGCGGTGGGCAACACGGCGTTCGACGCGTCGGTGTTCATCCCGCCGCCGCCACCACCACCACCAACCAGGGGATTCACCCCGGCCAGAGCCGGTGCGAGCGGCAGAGCGAGAGCTGTCGCGAGCAGCGCCGCGAGAAGGGAGCGGTTGGTTATCATGTCACCAGCTCCTTGCGGCCATCTGGCAGCTCGACGAACTTGAATAAATCCGAATGCGGCCGGTATGCGGCATCCCTGCCAGGTCGAGCGAGCCTCCTTGTCCGCCGTTGGCGCTTGCCCCGGCGAGCACGATGATCGTCGAGGTCAGGACGCCTCCCTGATCGTCGAGCACGACCGTCAGCCCGGCGGTGCATTGCGCCTGAATGACGCCGCCGAGCCGCGGCACCGACGGTGCAGGAATTGTCGCGAGCAGGGTCAATCCCGCCAGCGATCCTGCATTGGCGCTGTAATCGGCGCCGCTGTTGCCGGGCGAGGCCATCGGCTCGGTGGCGCCGAGCTGGCGGCGCGCCGGCACCTCGATGGATTTGCTCTGCGCCGACGCGCGGCCGATCAAGTCCATCAGGGGGCTCACGGTGACGGCGAACGCGGTCAAAAAGAAAGCGGCCCGGAGGCCGCGCGGAGAGATGGTCATGCTGGGATTACCGTCAGTTACCGGGATATTCACGGGATGCGGGGGAGTGCGAGCGGCCCCAATTTAGCTTCACCTGGCGCTGTGCGTTTTTAGGGTTGCTTAACCGACGCGCGGCGCGCCGACGCAGAGAGCGAGACCGGCCCGTCGCTGCCATAGACCATCGCCAGTTCGCCACCGGCGACCGGTTCGAAGCCGAGGATGTCGCGCGCCTCGTTTACCGTGTAGATCCCGTCCCGGACATAGACGTCGAGCATCTTCGCCTGCTCGGCCGGGTCGGCCGGGCGCAGATCGACCCAGTCGAATTCGAGGTCGGCATGGCCCATCCGGTCCTGGATGACGTGGTCGGCGAGCCGCTTGACCCAGCCCATCAGCGGCGCCAGCCCTTCGGCAAGCGCGGCCTCCTGCGCCGTCGCTGCGGTGGCGCGGTTGACTTGCCGGGTAAAGGCGGTCGACGGCAACGAAAAGGCGTAGCAGACGATGCGCGCCAGCCATTCGTCAAACTCGTCCTTGTAGGGTGCCTCTTTGAAGGGCTGGTACTTCGCCCCGCTTGGCGCCCATACGAGCCGCGAGCGCGCACCGGTATTGCCGGCGAGAACGCTGTCGAACCATTCCTGGAACTGCCGGATCTGTTCGACATTCCACCCGTCCGGTGCGTTCAGCAGCCCGGGCGGCACGTTGCCCTCGGTGAAGTGTTGCAGCTGCATCGCCTGCCGCCGCAGCGCGATATTGACGGTCATGATGATCTGCTCGACCGG
The DNA here is from genome assembly GCA_964392845.1 of uncultured Rhizobium sp. Lineage (GTDB taxonomy): Bacteria > Pseudomonadota > Alphaproteobacteria > ATCC43930 > CGMCC-115725 > DATARH01. The sequence goes on along the minus strand of CAYMRQ010000128.1, from coordinate 6,871 downwards.
GCTGAAGCCGTAGGCCTTGTGCGGGCGCGGATTGCGCGGCAGGTAGAGCAGCTCGTCGCTCGTCAACAGCTTCCACGGCCGGCCGTGAATCACCTGCTCGAAAGCCGGTGCCGGCGGCCTGGGCCGGCGCCCCGTCTCGTCGAACAGCACTTTGATAGTGGCGCCGTCGACGACATCGAGACCGATGATCTCGCCGCTGCGGTTGCGGCGCAGCTCAAGTGCCGGAGCATCGAGTACCAGAACGTCGTCGAGAAGCTCGCGCAGCCAGCTCGCGAACGGCCGCTCGCCGTCCGGTTGGCGCCAGAAATCGGCGAGCTGTGCGCTGCGTGTCACCGCGTCTGCGGCCGGACGCTGTGTCATGCGCGGCTTGATCGCCCAGTCGAGCTTCTCGATCTGGTCCTTGCGGGTCTCGATCGCCAGGCGCGTGATGTCATGGGCATCGGCAAGCGCGCGCAGCTCGTCGAACGAGATCGGCTCATAGGCGCGCGGCGTGTAGATCGTGTTGACGCCGCCCGGAAAATCCCACAGCCGCACCCGCTCAGGCTCGGACGGCGCCAGCGGATAGCCCGGCGAGAAGATCCCTTGGCCCGGCTGGAACACGGTGCCGAACTGGGCCTCGAGACCCTGCTGGCCCCAGGTGTAGGAGGCGGTCAGGGGCTTGCGAGTACCATTTTTGGGAGGCATCAGAAGCTGCTCCAGGCTGATCGCTTCCAGGTATTGGGCGTGGTGCAGAAATAGAGGTAGTTGCTGTCGGCCTGGAGCTGTCCGGTGTTGCATGCCGCCGAGCTCGTGGCTGGAGTGCCGGGGGTGATCAGGCCGCCCAAGGTGTTGAGGGTCTGCGGCGTCAGTTCGACGATCCGGAAGTTCGAGCCGTCGAACTGCACGGCGAGGAACTCGTAATTCTGCCCGCTCGCCAATGCGATCGAGGTCACCGAGGCGCCGCCGCGCGCGGGCTCGAGGATCTGGCCGCCGGAGGTACCGTTGACCTGAACGGTCAGCGATTTGTTGTTGTCGGTGACAAACCCCATGATCCAGCCCATGCTGATCGCGGTCGTCGACGGCAGGGTCACGGTGAGCCCGGCGCTGGTATTGAAGCTCGACAGCGCGTTGCCGCTGTCGGACGGCCCCGCCGCATAGGTCGCCGCCGATGGGAAGTTCCAGCGGTTGATGCCCGGCGCCGATCCGGTCATGCCGATTAGCGTCGCGGTCGCCGGCGTCGCCGCGGTCACCCGGAAGTTCGAGCCGTCGAAGCTGAGCGCCAGGTACTCATAGGCGCCGGCGGCCAATGACACCGAGGTCGTCGTCGCGCCCGAGCCGGGGAACAGGATGTGGCCGCCGGAGGTGCCGTTGACCTGGACCGATTGCGCCTTGTTGGCGTCGCTGGCGACGGCGATCGTCCAGCCCATGCTGATCGCGGTCGTCGACGGCAGGGTTACCGCCATGTAGGAAAGCGGGCTGTTGAAGCTCGATACGACGTTGCCGTTGTCGGCGGCCGTCGCGGCGTAGGCGCTGACCGCCGGGAAGCTCCAATGGCTGATCCCGGCGCTGCCGATCAGACCGATCGCCTGGCCCGTCGCCGGCGTCGCCTCGACGACCCGGAAATTGCTGCCGTCGTATTGCAGGACGAGAAACTCGTAGGCGCCCTGGCTGGTGTCGGCCAGCGACAGCGTCGTCGCCGAAGCGCCCGACCCGGGCCACAGCAGATTCCCGCCCGCCGTGCCGTTGACGTTGACAGTCAGGCTCTTGTTGGCGTCGGTCGCAAACCCCATCGACCAGCCATTCGGCAGGCTCGTCGTCGACGGCAGGGTAACCGTGAGGCCGCCTGACGTGTTGAAGCTAGACAGAATGTTGCCGTTGTCCGCGAGCCCCGCGGCATACCCGGAGGTCGCCGGATAGAGCCAGTTGGCCGGCCAGGGCGGCGGCTCGAAGCCGTTGACCAGCCTGGTGTTGCGGGTGGCGGCAACGACCCGGAAATTGCTGCCGTCGCATTCCAGCCCGAGATACTCGTAATTGCCGGTGCCGAGGGTGACGCTCGACAGCGCCTTGCCGCCCGACAGGATCGAGCCCGACGGCGCGGTGATCGTCATGCCCTTGCCGTTGTCGCTGGCAAAGCCCATCCGCCAGCCTTCTTGAGCATCCGCAGGACTCGGCAGGGTCACCGCCATCGAGGCGCCCGGCGCGTTAAAGCTCGACAATTGCGTACCGGCGTCGATCGGCGCCAGCGTGATGCTCGCCACCGCCGGGAACTGCCACGGCACATGATTTCCGGAGCCGATAACCTGGATCCCGGTCGAGAGCGGTCCCCGGTTGACGACGCTGCCGGCATAGGTCGGGTTGATCAGCAGGTTGCGGGTCGACCCCGTCGCATTGACCGCGGTGACACAAGCGAAATAGGGCGAGATGAAGGTGTTCATCCCGTCATGGGTAGAGGTGATCGACAGGCAGGTCGGCGACACTTCGAGATCGAGCCCGAAGAAGATGTTCGAGTTGTTAAAGCCGTTTTCCAGAACAAGACCGCGCCCGCCGGTCGCCTCTGCCGTGCCGGCCCCGCTGAGCCGCGAGAACTGGGTCTGCTCGAGCGCCATGCCGGCCGCGCCGCCGGCCGAGACGCAGACCGCCCAGAGATCGCTGTCGAGGACGTAGTTGAACTGGCACCCGCCGGCGCCGGCCGCGGTGGATGCGTTGTTGACGGTCAGGTGATCTATCCTGGCCGAGTTGTGCGCGTCCGAGAAGTCGCTCTTGCCCATGACGAAGGGGTAGGAAGCGGCATTGCCGAGGATCGAGAGCGTGCCCTCCTGACGGAAATAAAAACATCCGGCCGGGCTCGGCACCGTGCCGCCCGAGCATTCCACCTGGAGCACCGGGCCCGAGGCGATCGTGCGGCCGTCGATCGTCGCGCCCCGGGAGATCAACCGGAAACCGTTCGTCGCCTGGCCGGCGTAATCGATCGTGAGGAGCGAGGTGACCTTGTACATCCCGGCCGGAATGTGCACCGGCCAGTTGTTGGTGACGGCGGTGCCGATCGTGGTGTTGATCGCGCTGGTATCGTCATTGCTGCCGTCACCGACCGCGCCGTTGCACTTCACATCGATCCAAGGGCGCCCCGAGCAGGCCAATACGTCACCGTTCAGCGTGGCCGTCCCGGTCGTCGACAGCGTCGAGAAGCTGCCCGGCGACTGCGCCAGCGCGCTCCAGGCAACCAGAACCCCCGCGATCAGCGCTGCTGCCGTAAGCCCACGGTTGATCCATATCGTCGGCCGCATCGCGATCACCACCGGCGCGCGGCAAATGCCTGGCCGGTCGTGGCGCCATAGAGGCTGACCGCCCCGGCGGGCTTGTACCCGGAGGGAGTCGCGAAGGTGCCGCCAGTCGCGGCAATCTGGATGCTGGCGCCGCCCGCCGAGGCAACCCCGACATCCGAGATCCACAACGCCGCCGACGAATTGTTCTGCACAAGAAACCCGTTCGCCGGCACGATCCCGCCGAACAGCGTTTGGGCGCTGCCTCCGGTGGCGACCGTGCCGCTGCCGTCGCTCGCCACGGCGCCGGCAGTGTTGATCACCGGCAGCGGGTTTTGCGGCCCGACCGGCGTCGATACGCCCTGCGCATCGGTCGCGGCCGGCGCGTGCACCGGTACGAGGTTGCCGTTGCCATCGACCTCGGTCGCCAGCGACTGCACCGTGGTGTTGGCGTCTTTAACGAGCAGCGTCATGGAGCCTCATTCTCCTTTGCGGCAAGCCGCCGATAAGCCTCGAAAATTCCGTCCCCCGTGCGGAGCTCGACCAAGAGCTCGGTAAAAGCCCAAACCAGCGCATCGACCCGGTCCGGCGAGTAGCCGGTCGCCTTGCGGTCAAAGTCGGTGGTGAACGAGCACATCTGGTCTTCGAGTTGCGGGAAAGCGCCGATGTGGTGAATGCGGCCCTGCTCATAGAGCGCGGCCACCGGCTCGGCCCGCGCGACCTTGCCGCGCGTCGCCCTGACCGCGCTGAACGGCACGTTCGGGTCAATCATCCGCAGCGTCGCCTCGACCATCTCGCCGCCATTGTTGATTTCGGCGACGACGCGGTCGGCCTGGTGTGCGCCGTAAGCGGCGATCGCGATGCGCGCCCATTCCGCCGGCGCGTAGCGGCCCGAGGCGTCGGCGAGCACATAGCCGTGCCCGTCCGCGTCCCGGCCGGCCACAATGATCCCGGTTTCGTCGGCATCCTCGCTCGCCGAGACCGCGGGGTCGATCGCGACGACGACCCGCGAGAGTTCGGGCAGGGTGCGCGTTCGCGTTGCCTCGATGATCCCGCGCTGCCACAAGCCACCGGGCATGTCGTCGAGCATCTCGGCCTCGAGCTCTTGCCGTCCGAGCCGGGTTCCCTGATAGCGTCGCACGATCTGGTCGAGGAAGGCGGGCGCCAGGTTGGCGCGGTTTTCGGCGGTCGTGCCGCGGGTCACCACGACCTTCGGGTCGGCGAGCAGGGCGCGGATCGGCTTTGTCGGCCGCGGCGTCGTGGTCACGATTGCGCGCGGATCATCGCCGAGCCGCAGCCCGAACATCAGCATGTCCCAGGCTTCCGGATAACGCCACGCTGCGAGTTCGTCGCACCAGGCGAAATCATGCTGCGGACCGCGCAAGCGTTCCGGCTCGTCGGCGCTGAACATCGTCGCGACCGCACCATTGGGCCAGGTGAGCCGGCGCTTCGACGGCTCGTAGAGCGGCCGGTCCCACGGTGGCGCGATCGCCAGCAGCCCACTTTCGCCCTCGACCATCACATCGCGCGCATCAGCCGCGGTCGGCGCGACCAGCGCGATGCGGCGCGCCGTGTGCGCCCCGACACGGGTCCGCACCAGTTCGGCGCCAGTGCGCGTCTTGCCGAAACCGCGGCCGGCCAGCAGCAGCCATACCCGCCAGTCGCCCGGCGGCGGCCTCTGGCTAACCCGGGCCCAGCGCGACCAATCGTAGTTGAATTCGTCGGCGTCCGTCGGTGTCAGCGACCAGACGAGGTTACTCCTCACCGGCGGCGGCAGCGAGGCGAGCCAGGCGGCGTTCAAGGACTTCACGAGGATCCTCTCCCTCATCCTCCGGAGCCGCGTCCTCGCGCCGCCGCGGCGGCGCCGGGAACATGCCGAGATGCCGCGCGATCGCGTCGAGCGCCGCCTTCTTGTCGTAAAGCTTGACCCGGGAATGGCCTGGATCGATGCCGGGAACGATCTCGGAAATCGCGGCGCTGTCCTCGCCGCTCATCTCGTTTGGAGACTTGATCCGGAACCCGTCAGGACCCCACTCGACGATGTGGCGCAAATCGGCAAAGGCGATGTGGGCATATTCCTGGAGGACGCGCTCGGCGGTGATGCCGAGCCGGGCGGCGCGCTCCGCGATCTCTTCGAGATCGGTGGGGAGCGCGTCCTCCTGCACCCGGCTCTTCGTCCCGCGGCGAGGTTTGCCCGATGCCGGTCGGGAACTGCCGCGCCGCGGGGACCGAGTTGCCAAGAAGGACGCTCTACCGAGATTGCAATGAGGCGCCGCCGCCGCGCCCAGTTCCGTCAGTGTGGCTATCTTATATCACATCGATCCGGATTTGTCAACATAAAAATGCGTAGAAGATAATTTATGTGCGATGCCAAAATGCGATTCTAGAGCACCGAGCGCGGCAATGAGAATGCCCGAAGCGGATTCCTGACTGACCCGGCGCCCGCTCCAGCCCTGCTCGAGCGCCCATTCCTTGAGCGAGCGCTCCCAGCCCAGGACATGCCAGAGGCACGACCCCGCCGGCGAAGCGATCCCGCCGACCGCCTGGATCGCGCGCCACACGGTCGCTCGCGCGGCCTCGATGCGCAGCGCGGGACCATCCCTGTCGGATCTCAGGCTGCGCTCGCCGAGGCGCAGACGCGATAGGTCGAGCGCGCGCAGCGGGTCGAGCTGAGCGAGCGCAAAACGGGCGCGAAAATCCTCGCCAGCCTGTCTCATGCCCGCGGTGATCGAGCCGCGCCGCTGCATGATCGCGAGCGTGTCGACCGCGCGATAAGGCCGCGAGGGATGGCCTGCTGCATCGCCGATCGCCCGCTCCGGCCGCTCGATGATGCCATGCTGCCGGCGCTCCGGCGTCGGCCCGGCGTCTTGTACGCTGGCGGTCGCTGTTCTAGAGGTTCGCTGCATCGCCATCTGGGTCTCCAGAACAATTGGTGAACGATATAGTCGCGAAAATGCCCGAGCAATGCGGTCGAGCCGGCGCAACAGTTGCTCTGGAGGGTGCCGCGCCGGGCGTCCCTGCCTTCCCCCGACCGCTTCCGCCAGCGCTTCGATCTCGCGCAGGTGTCGTATCTCGGCTGGGCCGCCTTTGGGGAGATAGCATAAGGCGTGGTGTCGTGGGCAATAGGCGGAGCCGGGCTCACGCGGCGCGCTGCAGAAATTCGCGCGGCCCGGGACTGAGTCGGTGCCGTCGATAACGAACGCACAACCGGCGTCGTCTTCCTCATCGCCCCGCGCGCGCTCCCGCACTCCTGGAATTTCGTCCCACATGCGCTTCGCCCCTTGTCAAAGCCGCATGCTACATATATTATCAATTGAAGCCAATGTCAATGACACAATTACGCTGGCGGTAATCATGGACACGATGTGGTTTCAGCAGACTCTCGAGCGGGCCGGCGCATCGCAGGCCGATCTGGCCCGCCATTTGCGCCTGGCCGCATCGGCGGTCTCACGCATGCTAAAGGGCGAGCGCCAGATGAAACTCTTGGAGGCGGTGCAGATCGCCGCTTTCCTCGGCGTCTCTCAGGACGAGGTGCTGCGCCATGCCGGCGCCAGTGCCGAGCCTGCGCCGCGCGCCGAGCCGGCTCGGCGCGGCCGCCCGCCGCGCGCCTTTGTCGCTCCGCCGGCGCCGCT
>CAYMRQ010000127.1:12913-13234 GCA_964392845.1 uncultured Rhizobium sp. | reverse complement strand
GAGAGCGCCGCCGCCGCGCAGCCCGGCCGGCGCGTCGACGACGGCCTCGAGCGGCTCGAAATCGACCGTGACCGAGCCGGCGAGGTCTTCCGCCTCGGCCCGGGTCGGCGCGACGCAGGCGGCGATCGCCTCGCCGACATAGCGCACCTTGTCGGTGGCGAGCGGCGGCCAGGCGGTCGTCCTGGCGCCGGCCGCGTGCGTCACGATGCGGATCGGCTGCATGTCGGGCAGATCCGCCGCGGTGAAGACGCGGCCTCGCGCGTCGGGCGAGACGGCGATCGACCGGATCCGGGCATGGGCGTGCGGGCTGCGCAGAAAGAC
>CAYMRQ010000127.1:0-12903 GCA_964392845.1 uncultured Rhizobium sp. | reverse complement strand
TCCTGCGTGCCGGGCAATCGGATGTCCGACACAAACTCGCCGCGGCCCCGGAGGTGACGGTCATCCTCCTTGCGCAATAGCGAAGCGCCGACGCCGTATTTGCTCTTTGCCGTCTGCATCGCCGCGCCCTCCGTTATTCACCACGAAGACACGAAGGACACGAAGGGACATCGAGATTGCTTCGCTCCGCTCGCAATAACAGCAAAACGATTTGTCATTGCGAGGAGCACCGCGACGAAGCAATCTCGACCGGAATTCTCGATTCTCCCTTCGTGTCTTCGTGGTGAATTTATTCAACCGACTGGGTCGACCGCTAAGGGTCGCACACCGCGCCCTCGCGTAAGCGACGGCGGCGGCCGTTCATGACGACAGCATGATCGCTCGCACGCCCCAGGACAATAAAGATCCACTCCCTCGCGGGCGCCGCGACACCACGTGAAGCCCCCCGAAACCCCCCGAGGTGGTTGCCTTGCAGGATTCGACGAGCCTCGCTATCGTTTTGCGGAGCGCGGCGCGCGCATGCGGGCGAACGAGATGATTTGGGTCTTCCTGGCTATGGGCGCGGCGATTATCGGCTGGATGATGCTGGCGCGCCGCTTGCTGCTCGCCTGGTACCTGCGCGAGGTTCGGGCTCTCGATATCCCGCAAGCCCCGGGCGAGGCGATCATCACCTATCCGCTCGCGTAACGGGCGCTGCGGTGTCGCTGCGACAGTGCCGTCTCCGGCTCATCTACTTGCTGCTCGCGCCACTGGCGCTGGCCCGCCGTTGCCGCCGTTGTCGCCGCTCCGGCTGGATCATCGCGGATCGGGGCCGGTGACATGCTGGTGATGGGGATTTCCTGCTACTACCACGACAGCGCGGTCGCGGTCCTCGACGACAGAGAGATCAAATTTGCCATCCACGAAGAACGGCTGAGCCGCGTCAAGCACGATGCCCGATTCCCGGTACTGGCGATCGGCCATGCGCTCGAAGCCTGCGGCATCGGCATCAACGACCTCGACAGGATCGTGTTCTACGAGGACCCCTCGCTCAAGCTGCAACGGCTGTGGGACCAGGTGATCGACGGCTGGCCGCGGTCGCGCCGCATGTTCACCGACGACATTCCCCGTTTCGTCCAATACAAGCTGCCAATCGCCGAGCAGATCCGCGAGCATCTCGGGTTTCAGGGCGGCATCGAACACTCGCAGCATCACCGCTCGCACGCGGCCTCGGCATTCTTCACCTCGCCGTTCGAGCGGGCCATCGTCTTGACGCTCGACGGTGTCGGTGAATACGAGACGGCCACGGTGCATCTGGGCGAAGGCAATCGCCTGGTGAAGATGCGCTCGATCCACTTCCCGCACTCTCTCGGGCTGTTCTACTCGGTCTTCACCGATTACCTCGGGTTCACCGTCAATGAGGACGAGTACAAGGTGATGGGGTTGGCGCCCTACGGCCGGCCCACCCTGGTCGACAAGTTGGTCGGCCCGATATTGCGGCTGCGCGAGGATGGTGCCTTCACGCTCGATCAGCATTTCTTCGATTTCTGTTCGCGCGACCGGCATTACGCGCCGGCGCTGGTCGCGCATTTGGGTATGGCGCCACGGCTTCCGGGCGAGCCGATAACCGAACAGCACCAGGATCTCGCAGCCTCGGTGCAGCAGGCGCTGGAAGCGGCCATGGCAAACATGCTGCCGCCGCTGATCCGCGAATTCGGCACCAGGGATTTCTGCTTCGCCGGCGGGGTTGCCCTCAACTGCACCGCCAATTCCCGCATGATCCGGGATTTCGGCATCCGCTCCTGGGTCCATCCGGCGGCCGGGGACGCGGGAGGCGCGATGGGCGCCGCGTTGCAATCGGTGATGCGGGGGCGAGAGAGCGCGGCTTGCCAGCGCCACCTTCTGTCGCCCTATCTGGGGGTGAGCTATCCCGCGCCGGTGATAAAAGCCACGCTGTCGCTGAGCCGGGTTCCATTTCGGCAGTGCGCGGCGATCGCCGAAGACATCGCCGAGCGGCTGGCCGAGGGCAAGGTGGTGGCGATCCTCCACGGTCGCGACGAATGGGGACCCCGCGCGCTCGGGGGCCGATCGATCCTCGCCGACCCGCGGCGGCCCGAGATGCGGGACCACCTCAACGCCAAGATCAAATTTCGCGAAGAATTCCGTCCGTTCGCTCCGGTCGTCAAAAAGGAGGCCTATGGCGACTGGTTCGAGACGCTCGACATGGCGGAAAGCCCCTACATGCTCTACACGCACAAGGCCCTGCGCCCGCAACTGACCGGCGCGGTCACCCATGTCGACGGCACCAGCCGGGTGCAAACCGTCTCGGCCGAGCAGAACGATTACCTTTACCGTATCCTGGAGGCATTCGAGCGGAGGACCGGGGTGCCGGTCTTGATCAACACGTCATTCAATCTGCGCGGCGAGCCGATCGTTTCCAGCCCATCGGACGCGCTGAAGACGTTTTTCGCATCGGGCATCGACAGCCTCGCGATCGAGGAGTTTCTCGTCGAGAAGGAGGTGCAATGATCAGCGCGGCGGCGGCTCACCTGCCCAAGACCGTGCACCTGGTCCCGCAGAGCAACGCGATCAAGCGTCTCTGTTTTGATGAAGCGACGATGACCTTGCGGCCGAACCTGGTCCTGCTCGACCGCCGAGGGTCGGTCGCATTCGAGATCAACGAACTGGGATTGAAGGGCACCGCCCGCGACGCGTCGCGGAAGTTGGCGGTTGTGTGGGGCGATTCGGTGGTGTTCGGCGTTCGCTGGGGCTGGCCTTGCCTGCTCGATGAGTTCGGACCCGGCTATCAATTCCTGAATGGCGGGATCGAGGCCGACCCCTACGACAACATTCTGCGCCGGGCAGCCGCATTCAACCGGGCCAATGCGGTGGCGCTGAACATCGTGATGCTCGGCTGGCACCCGATGAACATCGCATCACGGCCCGCCAGCCGGCGCGGCGGTCGGGGCGCGCTGTTGCATTGGGTTGGCAAGGCGTTGCCAGCCTCGCGCCAGCCGTCACCGGCAATCCGGCAAGCGCAAGCGCGCAATCCAACACCCCTCGCGACAAATCAGCGGGTTCGCGCCGATCTCCTCGCTTTCCTGGAAAAGACGCCGAACACGGTCCTCGTCACGATGCCGACCGCGCTCAACCGAAAAATCGTCGATCAGGATCTATCGCCGTATTTCAGGCGTCGCAGACCAGTGTTCCATTTCATCGGCGAGATACCCTATTCGCTCGACGTGCAACGATACCTGTTCGATCTGATCACCGAACGCAACGCGATCGTGCGCGAGGTGGCACGGTCGACCGGGGTGCGCCTCATCGATCTTCATGCCGCGTTCGATACCGAGCAGATCGCCGACTTTCGCCAGGACTTTTTCGACGCGCTGCATATTCGCCCGGTGTCCTACCGCAAGACGGCCGGCACCGTCTATGAGGGGATCAAGGACCTGCTGTAGCAGCGTTGAGGCGGGCCTCAATCGAGCAGCGAGAGATCGATCGCGTCGCCCATCTTGCAGTAGCCGCTGTCGCTCGGGTGCAGCCCGTCGCCGCAATCGTCGACCGCCCGCATCTGGGTCGGGCGCTCGGGGTCGCGCAGCGCGGCATCGAAATCGGCCACGCCGTCGAAGGCGCCGCTTTCGCGCATCCAGGTGTTGACCGCGACCCGGTGCTTCTCCCGCGTCGGGTTCCAGGCATTGGCCATGAAGGTCTCGTTGCCGAACGGGGTCAGGGTCGCGCCGATCAGCTTGATGCCGCGGCTGTGGGCGCGTACCGCCATCTGCTGGAGGCCGGCAATCATCTGCTCCCCGGTGACCTCCTCCTCGGGCTTGGCCCAGCGGTTGCGCAAATCATTGGTGCCGAGCATGACGATCGCGTGAGTGACCCCGGGCTGGGCCAGGACGTCGCGGTCGAAGCGGCGCAGGCCGCTGGCGCCGCGAAGATCGTGCAGGATGCGGTTGCCGCCGAGGCCCTGGTTCATCACCCCGATCGGACGGCCCCTTGAGCTATTGGCCCGCTCGATAAGGCGCCGGGCGAGCTGGTCCGGCCAGCGGCAGAACGCGTCGATCGTCGAGATGTTGCCGTGGGTCAGCGAGTCGCCGAGCGTGACCACCCCGCCGGCGTCGCTCCCGCCCAGCACATCGACGCCGCTGAGGAAATACCACTGGTCGGTCAGGTTGCCGACCGGCATCACCGCCTCGCGGGTGAAGTCGCCCGGCGGCGAGATGTAGTTTGTTTGCCTCGCATAGCGGCCGGTGATTGAGAAATTCGCCAGTACCTCGCCGGGCAGGTGGATGCTGACCGCGAGATCGGCGAGCGCCGGCGCATTGAGCTCGACCGGGTCGCTCAGCAGCACCGCTCCGGCGGCGATCACGGCGCCGTCGCCGCCGCCGAAAGTCAGCTTGCGATCGGAGCCGGGGATCGCGGCAGGGCCCTTGTCGCGCAGCGCGATCCGGGCGACGCCGATCGCCAGCGGGCGATTGCCATAGGCATTCGAGATCCGCACCCGCAGCCGCTCGCCGCCGAGGCTGATCCGCGGGTTCATCCGCAGCGTGTGGTTGTTGAAGGCAACGCCGCTTTCCGACGGCGCCGGAGACGCGGCCCAGCTGCCGACCCACTGCCTGCTGCTTTGCATCGAACTATCCTCCCAGCGCGAAGATGATGAATTGGATCGTGCGCCTTGCCCCGCCTCCCCAGCAATTCATTTTCGCTGGGTCGGCTGCGCCGTTGATCTAGCAGCGTCGCCCGCTCGGTCAGGCCCCCTTTCACTACTGATCGCCGGGTGGGCCGGCAAAGACTTCGTCAATGTCGCGGCGACCATGCAACACGCGCACGATCTCTGTGCTTTCCTCCGCCACCCGGTAAAACACGATGTATGGAGGCGCCGCTATTGACCGGAGTCCTGGGCGCACCTCATCGCGAGCTCGGCCTCCAAAAGGGTAGGCTTCAATGAACCGGCATTTTTCGTTGATATCGCGGACGATCTTGTCGGCTGTCCGTTGGTCGGCGGCCTCAGCATAATAAATCCAGATTTCAGCGAGATCGGTGAGTGCGTCCGTGGACCAAATGATCGATCGTCTAGGATTGGCCATGCCGCGCGTGCAGCTGCTGGAGGAATTCTTCGATATCCAGCATCGCGCTCTTGCCGGCGTCCAGCGAGCGGATACCCTTGTCAATATCTTCGCGGAGCTGGCGTAGCTTCTGGAGATGCGAGAGCAATTGCCGGCCAATCTGCTCCTGGTCGTCCTCCGGGAGGACAGCCACTTGCGCCAGCGCCTGTTCGAGCGTCTTCACCATCCCGGCACTATAGCAAATTCGAATTCAGCGGCGAAGAATTCGAGGAAGCGCCTGGGTGCGCTCACCGGCGGCGACGAAAATCGCCGGGAGTTGGGGCGCGCTGATCGGGAAAAGTTGATTCATGCCGCTTCGTCGGCTGCCGCCTGTGCGGCAACCTCCGCGATTGGCGCAAACCGATACTGTGCACATTGGGCAACCACCGCCGCGGATAGCCGAGGCCGGGAGTACGCGCCGCCTTCTTTCCAGGAAGCAGTTTGCGTCACCCCGTTTGCCTCGGCCGACGCCAGCATCTCGTCGTGCGGCATCAAATACCAGTCGCCGGCGATCGGAAAGGCGATCCAGATGTCGCGACCGATATATTTCCTGTCGATCATCCAGCGACCCTTGAGCTGGACTTTGCGCACCAAGCCGTCGCTTTCGCGGTAGAGAATAAAATCTACCCCACCGTCATAGACAGGCAGGAAGGCGTTGAAGCCTTGCTCCAGGGCGAGGTTCACAACCGTGTTGCGATTGATGACCTCGCGGACCTGACTTCGGTAGCGACTCATGCTCTCCCCCTCACCCGCGCGCTCTGCGGCGTTTTCGGTTGAGAACAGAGTAAATCACAAATACGGATCAGCCTTCGCCAGGTGGTGCATCACGCAATCGGCGACCGCGTCTTCGAGCGGGGTGAAGGGCGCGCTGTAGCCGGCCTGGCGCAATCGGCTCATCTTCGCCTCTGTGAAATACTGGTAGCTCGGCCGGATCGCCGGGGGGATATCGATAAATTCGACGTCGGGCGCGACCCCGCAGGCGGCGCCGAGCGCGTTCATCAGATCGAGAAAGCTGCGCGCCTCGCCGGTGCCGAGATTGTAGATGCCGTTGATGTTGGCGCCCGATCCGTGCTGCCACAGCCACAGCATCGCCGCGGCGCAATCCTTGACATAGACGAAATCGCGGCGCTGCTCGCCATCGGCATAGTCGGGCCGGTGCGATTTGAACAGCCGGATGGTCTCGCCGGCGGCAACAGCCCGGTAGTTCTTGACGATGAGGCTCATCATCTCGCCCTTGTGGTATTCGTTGGGCCCAAACACGTTGAAGAATTTGAGCCCGACCCATAAGGGCGGCGCATGCCCCGCCGCCGCCTCGCGCAGCGCCCACCGATCGAAGGCGTGCTTCGACCAGCCATAGAGGTTGAGCGGGCGCAGGCGCTTGAATGCGGCGATGCCGCCGGCATCATCGAACCCGGCCGAGCCGTCGCCGTAAGTTGCCGCCGAGGAGGCGTAGATCAGCGGCTTGCCGGCGGCGCTGCACCAGCGCCATAACGCGATCGACGCGTTGAGGTTGGTGGCGATGATGTCGTCCGCGTCGTTGGCGAAGGTCGACGAGTTGGCGCCGAGATGAAACACCGCCTCGACTTCATTGCCATAGCGCTCAAGCCACCGGGGAAGCCCGTCGACCCGCACGATATCGCAAAAATCGCGCTTGGCGATGTTGCGCCATTTGTCGCCGGTGCCGAAGCGGTCGACGATGACCAGGTCGGCGCGGCCGGAATCATTGAGGGCCGCACCGAGCACCGAGCCGATAAACCCGCCGCCGCCGGTAATCACGAGCATCGCACCACCGGCATCATCCAGCATCGTCGCTCGACCGGGCGCGCGCGACGCGGGCGGCGTCGGCCTCTTGCGGCGAGTGCGACTGGCGAATGGCGTCGATCAGCCGCGTCGTCGAACGCCCGTCGACCAGATCGACCAGCACGACCCGGCCACCGGCGGCCTCGACCTCTGCGGCGCCGACCACGCCCTCGATCGTGTAGTCGCCGCCCTTGACCAGCACGTCGGGTTGCAGCCGGGCAATAAGCTCGAGCGGCGTCTCGTCGTCAAAGCTGATCACCGCGTCGACCGACTCGACGGCGGCAATGACCGCCGAGCGGTCGGCCAATCCGTTGACCGGCCGCCCCGGTCCCTTGAGGCGCTCGACCCCGGGATCGCTGTTGAGCGCGACGATCAGCCGGTCGCACTGGGCGCGCGCCGCCGCCAGGAGCGCGACATGGCCGGCATGGACGATATCGAAGCAGCCATTGGTGAAGCCGACGGTAAGGCCGCGGCTTTTCCAGCGCCGCACCAAAGTCTCCGCCTCGGCGGCGCTGTAATATTTCGCGTGGTGCCATTCCTTGTCGCGCACGTCGCGCGACAATTCGAGCATCAGCTCGTCGAGTTCGACCGTCGCGGTGCCGAGCTTGCTGACGACGATGCCGGCGGCGGTATTGGCCAGATGCATCGCCTGCGGCAGCGTATAGCCGCCGGCGCAGGCCAGGGCGAGGACCGCGATCACCGTGTCGCCGGCGCCGGTCACGTCATAGACCTCGCGCGCCCGAGCCGCTTCGAGATGGACCGCGCCCGCGACCTCGACCAGCAGCATGCCTTTCTCGGAGCGGGTGGCGAGAATGGCGCCGGCGCCGCAATCCGCCATGATCTTGGTCGCGGCGGCGATGATTTCCGCATCGGTGGCGACCGGCATATGCGCTGCCAGCGCCAGCTCCCGCTGGTTGGGGGTGATGCAGGTGGCGCCGCGATAGCGCCGGAAATCATCGCTCTTGGGGTCGACGTAAACCGGGATGCCGAGACCGCGCGCCCGCGCAATCACGGCAGCCAGCACCTTCGCGCCGAGCACCGACTTGCCGTAATCGGACAGCACCACCGCATCGACCTCGGGGATGGCGCGCTCGGCCGCTTCGATCAGCGCGGCCTCTTCCTCGGGGTCGAGATCGTGCGTCTTTTCCTCATCGACCCGGACCAGCTGCTGGTGCCCCGCCAGGTAGCGGGTTTTGCACACCGTCGGCCGGTGCCCGCTCGCCACGTGCCGGTCGGTGAGGCCGGGGGTCTGTGCGATCAGCGCCTGGACTTCGCTACCCGCCGCATCGCGCCCCAAGAGCCCCATCAGAACCGCCCTGCCGCCCAGCGCCGCGATGTTGCGCGCGACATTGCCGGCGCCGCCGAGCATGCTCTGCGTGCGCTGCAGAAGCAGCACCGGCACCGGCGCCTCCGGCGAAATCCGCTCGGTCTCGCAATAAGCGAAACGGTCGAGCATCACGTCGCCAAGACACAGGATCGTGACGTTCGAGAAATCCATCGCGTCTGCGCAATTCCGCCGCGTTCGGGGCGGATCTTTAACACGCGAGCCCGAACGAGCCTATATTTTAAGAGGAAAACACCGACCGGAAATCACCGGTCCAGCCGGTACTTCTCGACCATGTCCCAGTCGAGTTCGAGGCCGAAGCCGGGGGCTTTGGGGACCTCGATGATGCCGTCCTTGATCGGCGCGCGGTTCTTGATGAAGCTGGCCCATAAGGGATCGCGCTCGGGGTCGGGAAAGCATTCGACATAGGTGCCGTGCGGCACCGCCGCCAACATGTGGACCGCGATCTGCGGCTCCTCGTGATGCGCCATCTCGATGCCGTGGACGGCGCACATCCCGGCGGCGCGGCGCCACTCGGTGATGCCGCCCGATTCCGAGGCATCGAAGTTGACGATGTCGACGGCGCCGGCCGCGATCAGCCGGCGGATGCCGTGGCTTGAAATCTCGCTCTGCCCGGCATTGATCGGGATCGTGGTGCGGGCGCGCACCTCGGCCATGCCGGCGGCATCGTCGTACCAGTGGACCGGTTCCTCGAACCAGCGGATGTCATAGCGCTCGACGAGCCGAGCGAACTTGACCGCCTCGGCGACCGGCCAGCCGCGGTTGGAGTCGACCGCGATGATCCAGTCGGGCCCGACGCCGTCGCGGCAGGCGGCGACGCGCGCGGCGTCCGCTTCGGCCGAGAGGCCGCCGACCTTGACCTTGCAGCCGGCCATCCCCGCTTCGCGCAGCCATTGCATCTCGCGGCCGAGATCGGCCAGGGTCTTGCCGTCCTCGTAATAGCCGGCAATGGCGATGATCGGCAGGCGCTCGCGAAACCCGCCGAGCAGGGTCGAGACCGAGGCGCCGAGCGACTTGCCGAGGAGATCCCACAGCGCGGTATCGACGCAGGCGATTGCCTCCATGACCTGCTTCCTGTCGCGGTTCGGCACCGTGAGCGCGAACATCTCGGCCCAGAGCTGTTCGATCCGGCCGGCATCCTTGCCGATCAACAGCGGCGCCAGCTCGTCCTCGATGATTCGCGCGATCTCTCGGCCATGCGCGCGGTTGTCGCCGTTGTAGACCTCGCTGGCGAGCCCGCCCGCGGTGCGGATGCGGGTGACGATCGTGTTGCGGCTGGTCACCCGGTAGCCGCTGCCGCTGAACACCTTGCGCAGCGGCATCTCAACTGCAATCGCCTCGACGCTCTCGATCTTCATCTGCCCGCTCCACTGGGGTCGCCGGGACCATTGACCGGGGGCGATTATCGGCCAGGCGAAACCCGCTTCCTACGCTTTTTCCAGGGTGAGGCTTGTGCCGCCTTGTGCGGTGCTTGTGCGGCCGGGGGGTTGAACGCAAGATCGCTGCGGTTATAGTCCGGCGCCGGATTTCCCGGCTGGATTGAGGGCTGCTGATGCCGGTTCGCTTGCCCGCCGCGATATTGCGTGAGAAGTGCCTGGGCGCGGCCTTGCTGTTGCTTGCCGGCACCGTATTCCTCTCGACGGGGCCGGCCCGCTCGGCCGATTTCACCGATTCGGCCGGGCGGCGGATCGTGCTGCCCGAGCGGATCGGCCGCGTCATGCCGGCCGAGCCGAACGCCGAAGTGCTGGTGTTTGTGCTGACGCCGGAGAAGCTGACCGGGCTGAGCCGGGTTCCAGGGCGCGGCTCGCTGTTGCCGCGCGCCGCGCGCCTGCCGGTCCTCGACTGGCGTCCCGGCTCGACCCCGGCGAGCATGGCCGATACGGCTCGGCAGTTGCGGCCCGATCTGATCATCGATGCCAGCTCCGTCACGCTGGAGCGGTCCGCCTTCGCCGATCAGGTGACCCGGCTGACCGGCATCCCCTACATCCTGGTCGATGACAGCTTTGCCCGCATGCCGAAGATGCTGCGCACGGTCGCTGCGATCCTCGGGGTCAACGACCGCCATTCCCGCGATCTGTGGCTTTACGCCGAGCACGCGATCGCCGGCGAGCGCGGCCGGCTGTTGATCCGCCCGGCCAACGCAAGGCCGCATGTCTATTACGGACGCGGCCACGACGGGCTCACCACCGCGCTGCCCGGCTCGCCGGCCGGCGAGTCGATCGACGCAGCCGGCGCGATCAATGTCGCCAGCCCGCTCGGCCGCGGCACCGAGGTGTCGATCAGCCGCGAGCAGCTGTTGGGCTGGGACCCCGACATCATCATCGCCGCGGAACGCAGCTTCTATGACGCTTTGCGGCGCAACCCGGCCTGGCGGCGTCTCTCGGCGGTGCGCAACAAGCGGGTCTATCTCGAGCCGAGCAGCCCGTTCGGCTGGATCGAGGGTCCCTCCGGGGTCAACCGGCTGATCGGGCAATATTGGCTGTCGAGCCTGTTCTATCCCGACGCAACCCAGGAAGACCTGCGCGCGACGACCTGCGACTTCTACAACAAGTTCTACCGCATCAAGCTGACCAACGCGCAACTGGAGGCGATGGTCCGGCCGGCCGGCATCCCGCCGCCCGAGGTGCTGCGCCCGGTCGGCGAGCCGCTGGTCGGGCTTCCGCCATCGGCCGTTCCCTACGGGGTGCCCGGCGCGCCAAACGAAATGCAAGCGACCGCCGCGACCGCCACCTGCATTGTCCCGACCGGGCCGTCACCGTACCAATCGTCGCTGACGACGACGCTGGGAACCTCCCTCGATACGTTGCCGTCGACAGGCGCGCCCGGCGTTCCGCCGCCGAGCCGCCGCGGCCGCCCGCTGTGAGCGGCAAGATCGGCGCCTAGGCAAAGACGCCCGGGCGAAAGACGCGCGGGCGGGTCTACCAGTACCAGACGCGGCCGTAGCGGCCGACGAACTCGGCAACGGCCTGGCGCACCACGGGCTGAGCGCCGTTGATCAGCTCGTTGCGCTCGATGCCGCGCTCGGTGAGATCCTCGGCGACATAGCAGATGTCGACGCCCTTGGCGGCCAGCGCAGCCAGGTCCGAGGCGATCATCGGTGGCTGGGTCTGCCGCCAGTCACCGAAGGCGAGGCCGGCGGCATCCTGTCGCTGCACCAGATAGTTGACCGCGTTGCCGCGCAGCAGCACGGCGAGCTCCGCCCCCGCGCCTTTCATCGCGCCATGCAGCCACACGATCGTATCGTCCTGCTCTTCGATGGTGGCGCGATAGGCGCTCTCGATGATGCTCAGCGTCTTCATGACCGCCTCCTCAGCGCGTGGCGATGACGAGCGTGTTGTCCGAGCCCTCGGCCATCTGCCAAAAATCGGCAGGCGAGCCGCGCCGCACGCCGGCAATGGCGTCGGTGGCGCCGCGCTCGTCGACGCACAGCCCGCAATTCACCCAGTCGATCTTGCCGCCATTCTGTTCCGCTGACCGCATCAGCGCGGCGATCGCGTCCTTCGGGATAAAATGGTTTTCTTGCTCGACATCGCGGCCATGCACCGCGTTGGGGTGCGGCTTCTGTGCGGCGAACGGCTGCAATACCGCGCCCTCATAGGCGAAGACGTTGATGTTGTAGCCGCGCTTGGCCGCGAGATCGATGAGGCGCAGCGTCGTCGCCGAACGCCCGCTCTCGTAGGGCGCATCCATGATCGCGATGGTGATGGTCTTCTTGTCGGCCATGGTCTCCTCCCTCAGTGCCAGATGACCTTGGCGCCCTCGGCGAGGGCGTCCAGCACGACATCGAGCGGCGCCGCCGCGATCCCCGCGGCGAGGCGCTGCTCGTCGATGCCGCGCTCCTTCAGCGAGAAGCTGTCGGCGAGCACGCGAACACCGGCGCCGGCCAGCTTCGTCAGATCGCCCGAACGGACGCCCGAGCGCGCCGGCAGCACGCCGTTCTGGACAAGGAAGACCGTGACCTCGTTGTTCGCGGCGGCAAGCTGCGTTGCGAGATCGCGACAGAAGCCCGTGTCGTTGGAGTCGAACGGGTCGCGCGATTCGATCAACAAATATCTGGGCATGAGGCACCTCTCTCGTGCGGGACAGGCGTCGTGGGCCGGCCCGGAAAGGCGGCCGGCCCCCGCTTCACAATGGCGCGGCGGACGATCCGACGCAAGCCGCCGCGCGTGTTGGAAAGAGTTGGCGCCCCTGGAGGCGTTGCGTAATTCACAGCCAAAAGCGACGGATCTGCAAAGGTTTGCTCGACGGTTAGGCAGGACGAAGGAGAATCGCGGGAAACATCCAATGTACGGGAGCGACGCATTTCCGCACCTGAGGCCACTATCAATTCCCAATCGCAAGGGCCGGGATCTGCCGCTTGGTATGAAGAACAGCATTTTAAACCAGCTTGAAGAGGATTTAGATGCCTGGGATGCAGCACTCTCCAGGCAGGAGCGCGGGAATGGTGGCAACGGCTCTCTGCAGCGATAAGGCCGCTGGGGCTGTGACGAAGGCGTTCCAGGCATCGCAGCAGGCGTCGAGGATGTCCTCATAAGTGTCGAAGACCCGGTTGCTGAGCGTGTTTTGTCGCAGGAACCGCCAGACATTTTCAACCGGGTTGAGTTCGGGGTAATAGAGATGCTATGGGGCGAGCGGCGAGGACAAGGCACCATCGTCGCGGTGACAACC
>CAYMRQ010000126.1:0-13311 GCA_964392845.1 uncultured Rhizobium sp. | reverse complement strand
GCGAACCGCATCGATTTACCCCGATAAACCGGCGGGCTGTGAGAAATGCGGGCTAAGGCGGTCAAAAATCGTAGAGGCGCGCCGGGTTCTCGACGAGGATCTTGCGGCGGATCGTTGCGGTGGGGACCCAGATTCGCAGCTGGTTCAGCGCCAGCCCGTCATCGATGTCGTAGGACGGCGTGATCGCGTCCAGCGCCGCGCCGGGCGAGGCGGCATGCGGGTGCGGCCAATCGGTGCCCCAGAGAATCCGCTCGGGATTGGCGGCGATCAGCGCCCGCGCCAGCGGTGCCACATCATCGTAAGCCGGCGCCTTGTCGGAACTGCGATAAGCGGCCGAGACCTTGACATAGGCGTGGCCCGCGCTGACCAGCCCCAGCAATGCGGCAAAGCCCGGCTGGTCGATCCCGCCCGCTGCCTGGGCGCCACCGAAATGGTCGAACACGATCGGTACTCCAAGGCGCGGCACCTCGTCCTGCAGAGCGCCGATGACGGAAAGTTGCGTATAGACCTGGACGTGCCAGCCGAGCGGCGCGACCCGCTCGACTGCGGCAGCGAGGTTGTGCCGCGCCGCGTCCGGGTCGGATTCCCCCGCCGTCGCCAGGTTGACCCGCACGCCGCGGATCCCGGCCCGCTGCATCTCGTCGAGCGCGGCGTTCGAGGTCGCCTCGTCGATCACCGCGACCCCGCGGGCGCGCGGCCCGAGCCGGCGCATCCCGTCGAGCGTGCAAGAATTGTCGCTGCCGTAGACGCTCGGCTGAACGATGACGACGCGCGACAGATGCAGTGCCTCCTGCAAGGCAAGCAGCTCGACAGCGCTAGCCGGCGGCGGGGTATAGCCGCGCCGTGCGGCAAACGGAAACCGCGCCGCGCGGCCAAAGACATGGACATGGCAGTCGCAAGCCCCGGCAGGCACGGCGAACGCCACCGCGGTCTTGGGCTGCGAGGCCTTTATTGTCCGGCCGTGCATGTCCCTTCCCGATCCTTCCTTGGCCGCGCGATGCCGCGACGGGCCGGCGCGGGGCGTGCCGGGGAGGCGTCGCCGAACCGGCGACAGGCGGTGCGGCGACCGGCATTGTCCTGCGCTTCGAGGAGCGGCTGCGCGCCGGCGTGCCGTCATGACGCGCCGCATCTTCGGCGCGCCATAGCGCAATGCCGCCGGTCAGCCCGTCGCTGTTGGGGACGATCGTGACATCGGGCGGCAGGGCGAAATCGATCCGCTTGGCATTGCCGCCGCCGATATAAAGATGATCGAAATTCACCACAACGCGCAGGATGTCGATCACCCGCGCGACCCGCCTGTTCCACTTCGTCCGGCCGGTTGTCTCGAACGCTGCCCGGCCGACGTATTCGTCATAGGTCTTGTTGCCACGCACCGGGTGATGGGCGAGCTCGAGATGCGGCATGATCTGCCCGTTGTAGAAGATCGCGGTGCCGGCCCCGGTGCCGAGGGTCAGCACCATTTCGACGCCTTTGCCCCCAATCGCGCCAAAGCCCTGCACATCGGCATCATTCATCACCCGCACCGGTTTGCCCCAGCGCTCGGCGAGTGCGGTTTGCAGATCGAAGCCGGCCCACAGCTCGGTCCCGAGATTGGGGGCGGTCAGCACGCGCCCGTCGCGCACCGCGCCGGGGAACCCGACCGACACCCGGTCGAAACCGCCAAGCCCGGCAGAAGCGGCATCGAGCGCGGCGGTGAGCGCCTGGGGGGCGACCGGCGCGGCCGGGGTCGGCAGGCGCACCCGCTTGCCGATCATCTGTCCGGCGCCGTCGAGCAACGCCAGCTTGATGCCGGTCCCGCCGATATCGACGGCAAGCGTGCGACGGTCGTTCATCGGAGGCCTCTCTCTCGCGCGATGTGCGGCGACGATAGCGCAGGCCGAACCTCGCGACCATTGTATCTCCGTTGCGCCCGGCGACGTTGCGCCAAGGGATCGCCCCATTTTGTCTGCTATGATCCGATGGTGATCGAGGTCGAACGGTTGTGATGCGGATCGGGGCGATCATCGGCGGCTTGATGGTGGGGCTGGCGGCGGCATTCGCCGTGGCCGCGCCGGCGCGTGCCGCCAGCGCAAGCCTCGCCGATCCGGTCACGGCGCGGCTCGTCCCCGAGGCGCGTTCGATTGTGGCCGGCGGGACGCTTTGGCTCGATCTCCATCTCGATATTGCGCCGGGCTGGCACATTTACTGGCGCAACCCCGGCGATTCCGGCCTGCCGACCGAGATCGCCTGGGATCTGCCGGCCGGGTTCAGCGCCGGCGAGATTGCCTGGCCCGCGCCGGAGCGCTTCGTTCTCGGCACGATCGGCAATTACGGGTATCGCGGGTCGGCCGATCTGCTCGTGCCGATTGCCGCGCCGGCGACCCTCAACCCCGGCGACGGCGTGCACCTCGCAGCGAACGCCACCTGGCTCGTCTGCTCGGATATCTGCATCCCGGGCGAAGCAAAGCTGGCACTCGACCTGCCGGTCAGCGCCGCCCCCCTGGCTGCCGATCCGGCGGCGGCAGCGCTGTTCGCCGCGGTGCGCGATCGCCTGCCGAACGCGGCCGGGTTCGAGACCCGCTTCGCGGCGTCGGAGCGGAATCTTCGGCTGTTCGTTCCGGCTGCGGCGCTGGCCGGCATCGACCGGCCGACCGCGTCGTTTTATCCGTTCGACGGCAATGTCGTCGATGCCGCCGCCGAGCCGAAAGAGGAGCGGCGCGCGGACGGTCTCGACCTGGTGCTGACCCGGGCGAGCGGCCCCGCGGCAACCCTGCCGGAGACGCTGGGCGGGGTGCTGGTGCTGCGCGGCGGCGGCAGCGCCGGCCAGACCTATTCAGACCGGGCCTATTCGATCAGCGCGCCGCGCGTCGCGGCGCCGCCGCTCGACGGCGCGCCGGGTGTCGGGTGGGGGCGGGCGCTGCTGCTGGCGCTCTTCGGCGGCATCGTGCTCAACCTGATGCCGTGCGTGTTCCCGGTGCTGTCGCTCAAGCTGCTCGGTCTCGCCGGCTCGGCCCACCGCGCCGAGCAGTGGCAGCACGGGATCGCCTACGCCGCGGGCGTCATCCTCAGCTTCACGCTGCTCGGCGGGGTGCTGTTGATGTTGCGTGCCGGCGGCGCCGCGATCGGCTGGGGCTTTCAGCTGCAATCGCCGGTCGTTGTCGGGCTGCTCGCCTATCTCATGTTTGCGATGGGGCTGAGCCTGTCGGGGGTGGCCGAGTTCGGCGCCGGGATCTCCGGAATCGGCAACCGTTTCGCCGGTCGCGCGGGGCTGCCCGGAGCCTTCGCCACCGGAATCCTGGCGACGATCGTCGCGACTCCCTGCACCGCGCCGTTCATGGGTGCCGCGCTCGGCTTTGCGCTGATCGCGCCGGCGCCGGTCGCGCTCGCGATCTTCGTGGCGCTCGGAAGCGGCCTCGCCATGCCCTTTGTGCTTGCCACCGCGATCCCGGGGGTCGCCCAGAGGTTGCCGCGGCCGGGCATCTGGATGGCGTGGTTCAAACAGCTGCTGGCCTTCCCGCTGTACGGCACGGTCGCCTGGCTGATCTGGGTGCTGATCCAGGAGGTAGGACCCGTAGGCGCGTTCTCGGCCCTGCTCGGTCTGGTTGTCGTCGGCTTCGCGGTATGGATTTACGGCCGCACCCGGGCGATCGGACCGGCCGGACGCCGCCTCGGCGCCGGCCTCGCGGCGACCGGGATCGCGGCGGCGCTGATCCTGGTGACAACGCTGGCCCCGGCCGGCGCGCCCCCGGAGGAGGTAGCAGGAGAGGCAGCCGGCGTGCCGGCTGCCGCCGAGCGCGACAATCTCGGCTACGAGACGTTCAGCACCGCCCGGCTGGCCCGGCTCGCCGCCGAACACCAGCCGGTCTTCGTCAATCTGACCGCGGCGTGGTGCATCACCTGTCTGGTCAATGAGCGCACCGCGCTTGCCGGCCAGGCGGTGCGCCGCGCCTTTGCCGAGCGCGGCATCGTCGCGCTGAAAGGCGACTGGACGCGGCAGAATCCCGAAATTACCGCCTTCCTGCAAAAATTCGGGCGCAGCGGCGTGCCGCTCTACCTGCTTTATGACAAGGCGGGTACGCCGACGGTCCTGCCGCAGCTACTGACCGAGGCGAGCGTGCTGGCAGCCCTGGAGAAGATCTAAAAAAACTCGGATGATCTTGTCGTCGAATGGCGCAGCCTCTTGCGGCAGCGCCTGCGAATGTTCCATGCTGCGCCCGAGCATTCCCCTCGGCCGAGCCGCAGCGCCGGCTCTACGAAAGACGAGCGAACGTTTTATCTCCAATCGAACCCCCCGAAGCGGTCATGATCCAAGACATCGCCGACGAAGAAATCCTGGCTGCCTGCGGCGACGCCAAGACCGTCACGCTGAAACCCGGCGAGATCCTGTTTCGCGAGGGCGATGACGCTCACGCGATGTATGTCGTGAAACAGGGGACGCTTCGCATCTTGAGCGGCAGCGCCATTCTCGAGACGGTTCGCGAGGGCGGACTGGTCGGCGAGATGGCGATCATCGAGGCGCACATGCCGCGCAGCGCGACGGTGATCGCCGGCACCTATTGCGAATTGGTCGAGATCGACGTTCAGAGATTTTTGTCTCTGGTCGCCAACACCCCGGCCTTTTCGATCACCGTGTTGCGCGTCATCTCGCGCCGCCTGCGGGTGATGAACCGGCGCTACCGGGTCAGCACTCGGCTCCTTTAGGGTGGGTTGCGCGCACCCAAACCCACCACCGGCAATTCGATGGGTTTCGCTCCGCTCAACCCATCCTACGCAGCTGAAGCGTCGCTTCAGGGCTCGGCCGCCTGGGTCACCGAGCCGCCGGTCGCGGTGCGCCCGCCATCGACGACAAATTGCCCGCCGGTGGTGTTGCTGGCGAGGTCGGAACACAGGAACAGGACCATGTTGGCGATCTCCTCCGGGGTCGTGTAGCGCCCGCTCGGCATCGCCGCCTGGTAGCGCCGCGAAACGCTTGCCGGGTCGCCCGGGCTGATCTGCTGTTCGAGCGAATGGATCATGCGGGTGTCGACCGGGCCGGGACAGACCGCGTTGACCCGCACGCCGCTGCGCGCGACCTCGCCGGCAGCGGTTTTGGTCAGGCCGATCACGGCGTGTTTCGAGGCGACATAGGCCGGCATGCCCGGGGTGGCGACGAGGCCGGCAACCGAGGCGGTGTTGACGATCGCCCCCGATTTCTGCTGCAGCATCACCGGCAATACATGGCGCAACCCGAGGAAGACGCCTTTGACGTTGACCGCGATGACCTGGTCGAACATCGCCTCGTCATAGTCGGCCGTGTGCGTCCATTTCCCCTCGATGCCGGCGTTGTTGAAGAAGCAGTCGATCTTGCCGTAGGCGTCGAGCGCGGCCTTCACATAGGCCTGCACATCGGCCGATTTGGTCACGTCGGCGGCGACAAAGCGCGCGTCGCCGCCCCGCTGGCGGATGATGCCGGCGGTGGCTTCGCCGCCCGCCGCATCGCGATCGACGACGACGATTTTGGCGCCTGATTTGGCGAAAGCGAGCGCCGTGGCGCGGCCGATCCCGTTCGCCGCTCCGGTGATCAGCGCGACCTTGCCGGTGAAATCCAACTCCATGACGTCCTCCATTCGGTAATCGTCATTGCGAGGAGCAAAGCGACGAAGCAATCCCGATGGGCTGAGATTCACTCGGCGCGGGATTGCTTCGCTTTGCTCGCAATGACGCCGTTGATCAGGCTTTGCCCCCGATCCGCCGCGCCCAGCCTACCAGAGCCGTCATCAGATCGCGGATCCTCCGCTCGATCGCCCGCCACGACCAACCCCTATCGCAGCTCTGGCGCGGCGACAAGGCTTCGTCATCGGGCGGGCGGTGCGGCGGCCGCCGAGCCGAGTTCCTCGGGCGGGCGCACCTTGCGGAAATTATAGAGCAGCAGAATGTCGTACGTGCCCTTGACGATTCCGCCGATCAACAGCGGCCAACCAAAAGTCGAGAGGGTCAGCAGGTAGCCCGAGATCAAGGACCCCGCCGCCCAGGCGAAGGTTTTTGGCACCGCGGTGACGCTCGCCGCGGCCGCCCGCTCCTCGGGCGCGACGACCGCCATGACATAGGAGCTGCGGGTCGGGACATCCATTTGCGACAGCGCGCTGCGCGCCAGGAGAAGCGCGATCGCGACCGGCAAGTTCGGCGCGAACGGCACCAGCGCCAAGAGCACGTTCGAGGGCAGATGGGTGAACACCATCGTGTTGATCAGGCCGATGCGCTCGGCGATCGGCACCGCCACGAGGTAGGAAATGGCTGAGCAGATGCCGCTCCAGAAGAGGATCGCCGCGGCCGTGGTCACCGAGATCTGAAAGCGCTGATAGAGCCACAGCGCGAGCAGCGACTGGACGAGAAACCCGGTGCCGAACGAATCCATGCCGAAGAGGGCGGCGAGCCCGTAGACCAGCCGCTTCGACTGGCCCAGCGGCTTGTGATGGCCCACCGCCGCCCGATCCTTTGGGGCCTCGATCGCCGGCGACAGCGGCCGGTAGAGCAGCAGCGTCACGATCCCGAACACCGCATAGGCGACGAACATCAGCTGCATGATCCCGATCCGGCCCGCTCCTTCGGTGCCCGCCACCAGGTCGGGGGCCGCCGCCGCCAGCGTGCCGAGCGCGCCGGCCAGGGAGCCGATCACGCTGTAGCGCGCAAAGAGGGCGGTGCGCCGCCGCGGCTCGGCGGTCTGCGCCAGCGCGGCCTGTTCCAATGGCAGAAAGATGCTGGCGTCGCCCGAGGTCGGGTTCATCGTGCCGACAAAGGCGATCAAGATGAGCGGCCAGAACGCGGTCGTCACCGCGAACCCCGCCCCGGTCGCCGCCATCAGCACGGCCGAAGCCAAGAGCAGCCGGCGCACCGAATAGCGGTTGGCGACCATGCCGACCCAGAGCGTCAACAATGCCGTGCCGATCAGCGTGCTGGTGACGATCGCGCCGATCGCCAGCGGGCTGAAGCCCAATTCGATCAGATAGATCGGCACCAGCAGCGCGACAAACCCGTCGCCAAAGGCGCGCAACCCCCGCGCCACCAGGATGCGCCGCGTGTCGCGGGCTCCGTTCCGGGACGAAGAAAAGCCGGTGCCGGTAAGCGGTGTTCGACCGTCATCCATCAAGGCGCGCTCCTCGCGATGCGAGTGGCGCAGAGCTTGGACGACCGCCGTCTGAAGGGGCGTCTGCCGAACCCCTCACCGCCCGGAAATACGCCAACCCCCGGCCGCACGCAACGCAAAATGCCGGCGGATCTTGGCACGCCGCCCGCGAGGCGGTGGGGAAGGGAAACCCCGAAAAGGAAAGGGCGCCGCACGGCGCCCTTTCAAGTCGGTCGTGGCGAATCACGCCGCTACGGCTGCCTTCTGCATCAGTGTGCCATCCTTCAGTACCTTGTGGACCAGCGAACCGGTCTCCTTCGGGCCACCCAACGTGATCGCGCCCGAAAGGCTCTGCTTCGCGCCAACTGCCAGCCAATGGCCCCCGCGCGTCCAGTCTACCTTGGCGAGTTTGGACTCCGCGACCGCCTTGAATGCATGTTCAGCGGCCGCGGGTGTGATGGACTTCTCAAGCTCCTCGCCAACAAGTTCGATAAAGGTATCGTGTCCGATCGCACCGATCGCGCACCAGACCGCCGGTGCCGATGCGAACGTGCCTGCTCGCTCCTCGGGGGTCAACGCACCATTGATGGCGGTTGTTGCCGCCGTGAACCACATCACCGCCGCAGCACGAAGAGCATCGACGTGATCATCGTCGATTTCGACGGGTTTCGTCTGGTTTTGAATGCCGCTGATCCCTTCGAGGAAGCAAACGACGGAAGCTCGGAGAGCAGAGATCGTGATGACATCCTTATCGTGCACACTCAGCTGACGCTTTTGGCGATTGACCTTGTCAACTAGCGCTGGAACGTGCTGCGCGACATATTTGGCAAGCTTTGTAGCGTCATCACGGTTATCCATGCCAATAGCCATGCTGGTGGTCACCTTCACACCGAGCCGATTGCAATCGGCGAATATTTGTTCCGCCACGATAACCGGCGTTCCGTGTTTGATGACGACCTTAATCTTCTCCTTGTCGAAAAGTCCCGGCTGGAGACCGTCGGCCAAGTTCCGCGCCGTGGTCTGGGTATCTCCGTCAATCGCGACAAATTTAAGCTCATGCGGAACCAGTATCCACGAGAACCCAGTATTGGAGTCCATTTCGACTCGGAGAGGCTTCTCGCAATAGAGAACAACTTGCGGGGTAAAGCCCTCTCCCGTCTTTACCATTTCGATGACGTAGCGGGCGTATTGCTCCACGTTTTTCCTCTTAGCGCCAGCGATCAGGCGCTGGACCTCGTTGCGGAGCCTAGCGGTCCCCGACAGATCGGCATTGTATTTCGCCAGATGACCCTCCAGACGCCGTGGGTCGGGTACTACGGCCTTGAAAAGGCCATGGGTGAGGACGCCCTGGAACTCGGTTGGGCTGACAAAATTACCAAAAACGGGAAATCCCTCATGGAGCGGAGGATCAGGAAGGTTGATTTGCATTGCCATATCCTTGGGTTAGGATTGATCCGCCCCGCGTGACCGGCTATCATGACCGAACCACCAATCGTGAAGCTCGTTCTCGCGGTGCGCCCGCTCTCAAACTCGAGGGCGGGCGTTTTTTGTCATACGCTCCTCGAGATTGGTTTGCAATACCCCGAGGTAGATTTTTTCTCACTCGGGAGATGTTTTTAATGTATTTGGCTTGACTCAGGTGGCGCGCTAACGTGTGCTAGGCAGTTGGGGATCAGACCCCGCTGTAAGCGCGGCTCAATCTGGAGGCTTAACCGATGCCCCGTTACGTCATTGAACGGCAATATCTTTTGCCGATTTATGAGCACCTGTTGATTGAGGCGCCGACCTTCGATGCAGCCTGTCACGAAGCGCTCGACGAAATTTTCCATCCCTGGGAAGACGACGCCGAGTTTCGATAACGCACGCGCGACAACGATAACCTACGCGGTCGAGTTGCCCGATCCGCGGTCTTGTGACTTCGGGCTTGAGGACGAGCCCGATCGCGCTGCGCTCGCGCATGTACTGTACACCGCCGGCCTTCGCCCGATCCCGATCCCGACCGAGTTCGCCGAAGGGAGCGCGGATGATGGAGAGACAGTAGGCTTCTCTTGATTCCACACGGTGCAATAATCATTCTCTTATCAGAGATCATTTTTGAGCCGCAGCATGCGCAAACCGGAAGCCGAGTTGTTCACCCCGGCCGAGGCGGCGGTGCTGAGCCGCTTGAGCCTCAAGGCGGTGAACAACGCCATCGACAAAAAAACTGTTCCCGCGCGCCGGACTCGTGGCGGGCGACTTCTCGACGAGCCGGCGTTGGTTTACCTCTCGCTGGAGCGCCGGCTTGCCGCCGACACCACGCCGGAATTCCGCCGGCGACTGTTCGCTGAAATGGCCGCGGCGCCCAATCGCAACGCGGTGACGGTGGGTGCGCTGAAGCTCGATCTGCGGGAGCCGCGGCGCGAGTTTCGGGAACGCCTCAAACAGTTGCGCCGCGCAAAACGGATCGTCGTTTCCGACCCGGAAATTCTCGGCGGCACGCCGGTTTTCCGCGGCACCAGGATTCCGGTGCATCACATCGCATTTCTCTTGAGGCAAGGCGACACAGCCGAAGCCTTGGGGGAGGCCTATCCCCGGCTCACCGAGGAGATGATCCGGCTTGCTCCGACCTATGCCGAGGCACATCCCACGCGAGGCCGACCGAAGAAGCAACCCTGGCATGGCTGGCGCCTTGTATCAGAGACGATCATTCCGCTCCGGGACCTCAGCGACAGGTGAGGCTTCTCGTCGACGAGTGTCTGAGTCCAGCGCTCGTTCGCGAAGCCCAGAGCTTCGGCATCGAAGCCTATCATCTTGCACATGTCGGCAGGGCGGCGTCGAAGGATTGGCAGGTCGCAGCCTACGCAATCTCGCACGACATGATTCTCGTCACCAATGATGCGAGTGATTTCCGCCGGCTATACGCCGCTCAGGTGCTCCATCCTGGACTCGTGATCCTCGTCCCTAACGCGGAACGCGAAACTCAACTACGACTCTTCCGCCTTGCTTTGGCCCATCTGGTCGGTATGCGGGAGTTGGTCAATAGAGCTCTCGAAGTTGCTTTCGACGGCGAATGTGTGGTCTTCCGCGACTACGAATTGTCAGGGAGCGACGGCCAATAATCGATCGAACCGGGTCACCGCGCGCGCGGCCCCCAACTGCCGGTGGGTGAAGCGCCCGGCGGCGAAGGCGGCGATCTGTTCGACGCATTCGCGGAAATAGCGGTCGAAGGCATCCCACTCGGCCCGCCCATGCTTGCGTCGAAATTCGCATCGCACTACCGTCGAACCTCCCGGCTCGGCGGTGTCGACCGCCCGCTTCGCAAAAAGGAGGTGCTTCGTGAGCGCCCATTTGACCGCCGCGCAGATCAAAGCCCGGCTCGATCATCCGATCATCGATGCCGATGGGCACTGGGTCGAATATGGCCCGGTCTTTACCGAGCAGCTGCGCAAGGTCGGCGGCGACCAGGCGGTTGCCGGCTGGTCGGCGGTCGGCGGCGGCACGCGCGCCGTCTTGTCGATGTCGGTCGCCGAGCGGCGCCGGCGGCGGATCAGCCAGGAGCTGTTCTGGGGCCATCCCTCGAAAAACACCCGCGACCTCGCCACGGCCTTGTTCCCGCGGCTGCTCAACGAGCGGCTCGACGAGATCGGGCTCGATTTCGCGATCATCTATCCGACCGGCGGGCTGCGGGTGCCGCGGGTCGGCGACGGCCCGGCACGGCGCGCCGCCAGCCGCGCTTACAACATCGTCACCGCCGATTACTTTCGTGATTTCGCCGACCGGATGACCCCGGCGGCGATCATCCCGATGCACACCCCCGAGGAGGCGATCGAGGAGCTCGAATACGCCACGAAACAGCTCGGCTACAAGGTCGCGATGCTCGGGAGCCTGATGGACCGCCCGGTCGCGGCCGCGGGCAAGGTCGAGGGCGAGGCGGCGCGGTTCGCGGTGTGGAAGGACGTGATCGGGCTCGACAGCGAGCATGATTACGACCCGGTCTGGGCAAAGTGCCTCGAACTCGGCATCGCCCCCGCGTTCCACAGCGGCGCCCGGCGCTCGGGGCTGCGCCTGTCGCCGTCGAATGTCGTCTACAACCATATCGGCCATTTCGCCGCCGCCAACCACGCCGCCTGCAAGGCGATGTTTTTGGGCGGCGTCACCCGCCGCTTTCCGGCGCTGCGCATGGCGTTTCTCGAAGGCGGCTCGGGCTGGGCCGCGATGCTCTACGGCGATCTTATCGGGCATTGGGAAAAGCGCAGCAGGAAGGGGCTCGAAGAGGTCGACCCGCGCAATCTCGACCGCGCCGTGCTGATGGAGCTTGCCGAGAAATACGGCGGTGACGAGGTTGTCGCCGCGCTGAAGGAGCGCGACGGCTGGCCCTATCCGGGCGACGACAAGATGACCGGAGGCGTCGCCGATCTCGACGATTTTTCGGCCTGCAAGATCGCCCGCAAGGAAGACTGGCGCGACCTGTTTGTCACCCCGTTCTATTTCGGCTGCGAGGCTGACGACCCGTCGAATGTCTGGGCCTTCAACAGCAAGGCCAACCCGCTGGGCGCCCGGCTCAACGCGATTTTCAGCTCCGATATCGGCCATTTCGACGTGCCGGACATGACCGGGGTCGTGCCCGAGGCCTATGAGCCGGTCGAGGACGGGCTGATTACGCCGGATGATTTTCGCGACTTCGCCTTTGCCAATGTCGTGCGGCTGTTCGGCACCCAGAACCCGCGCTTTTTCGAGGGAACGCGGGTGGCGAAGGCGGCGGCGGCGGTGCTCGGGAAGGCGCCGGCGCGACAAGCGGCGGAATGACGAGGCGACAGCGCAGCCCGAGCGGCAATGCCTGAACATTGTTCAGAAAACCCGCTCACAGTGGTGGTTTTCGGTTATCATCGGCCATGGACCGGCGCGAGCCGGCCGAACCAGGGAGGTTCCGCATGTCAGCCTACAAGCTCATCTCGGCCGATTCCCATATCGTCGAGCCGCCGGACATGTACACCAGCCGCATCGCTCCCAAGTTCCGCGATCGCGCGCCGCGGATGGAACGCCGCAAGACCCCGGCCGGGCGCGAATACGACGCCTGGATGCTCGAAGGACAGCAGGTCGGCACGCTGGGCGCGGTGATGCAGGCCGGGCAGCGCTTTGAAGACCCGTCGCAGATCGATTTCCTCGGCGTCTGGGAGGATGTCCGCAAAGGCGCCTATGACGCCGATGCGATGATCGCCGAGAACGAGGAGGACGGCATCTGGGGTTCGGTGTTGCAGCCGAGCCAGGGCCTGTTCTGGTACCGCGTGCCCGACAGCGCGCTATTCTCGGAAATTTGCCGCTGCTACAACGACTGGATCGCCGATTTCTGCAAGACGCATCCGCGGCGGCTCAAGGGCATCGCAATGCTCAACGTCGACGACCCGGATGCCGGCGCGAAGGAGCTTGAGCGCGTCGTCAAGCTGGGCCTGGTCGGCTCGTTCATTCCGGTTTCGCCGCAGGTCGACAAGCCCTATAGCAGTCCGGTCTACGACCGTTTCTGGGCGGCGGCGCAGGATCTCAAGCACCCGCTGCTATTGCACATCGGCACGCCGCGCGACGGCATTCCGGGCTGCGAGTTCACGATGAATCTCAGCGAATTGACCGGAGCGGGGCGCTCGACGACCGATTATTGGGTTCGCTACTCGCTCGGCTCAATGGTGTTCGCCGGCGTGTTCGACAAGTTCCCGGGTCTCAAGATCGGCTCGGTTGAGCACGAGGCGGCGTGGATCCCGCATTGGCTGAAGCAGATGGACTTCACCTATCTCGAACGGCCGGTCTTCACCAAGGGCTGGAAATCGACCGAAGGAATGCTGCCGAGCGATTACTGGAAGCGCAACATGTTCGTCGAGTTCATGGAAGACGATCTCGGCATCCAGTTGCGCGACCGCATCGGCGTCGACAACATGCTGTGGGGCAGCGACTACCCGCACGCCGAGGCGACCTTCCCGCGCTCGCAGCAATTCCTCGAACGGATGTTCAAGGGGGTGCCCGAAGTCGATCTGCGCAAGATCACCTCGGACAACGCGGCCAAGATGTTCGGCTTTAGCTTGAACTGATCCTCTTGCCCCTCTCCCGCATTGCGGGAGAGGGTGCCGAGCGCAGCGAGGCGGGTGAGGGTGTCGGACCATGAATACCCTCACCCTCCCATCGGCCCTCTAGGCGCAAGCATAGCTTGCGCCTAGCAGCCTGTCGGACTTAACGGGGCCAGCCGGTGTAGAATCGTGCCATCG
>CAYMRQ010000125.1:0-13624 GCA_964392845.1 uncultured Rhizobium sp. | reverse complement strand
GGAGCAGGAATATTTCGCCGACGGCATGGTCGAGGAAATCATCACAGCGCTCAGCCGGATACGCTGGCTCTTCGTCATCGCCCGCAATTCGAGCTTCACCTACAAAGGGCAGAGCGTTGACATCAAGCAGGTCGGCCGCGACCTCGGCGTGCGCTATGTGCTCGAAGGCTCGGTCCGCAAAGGCGGCAACCGCGTGCGGATCACCGCCCAGCTGATCGAGGCCGAGACCGGCGCTCACCTCTGGGCCGACCGCTTCGACGGCTCGCTCGAAGACGTGTTTGAGCTTCAGGACCAGGTCGCGATCAGCGTCGCCGGCGTCATCGAGCCCGCCCTGCAAGCCGCTGAGGAGCGCCGCTCGTCCGACCGTCCGACCAATGACCTGACCGCCTACGACCTCTATCTGCGCGCGCTGCCGCATTTCTACTCGGTGGGACGGGAGAGACTCCGCGAAGCACTCGAGTTGCTCGAACAGGCAATCGCGCGCGATCCGCTCTACGCTCCGGCTCTCGGCCTCGCAGCGGTGTGCGATCAAATACTCCATTTGAACAATTGGACGGACTCCGCCGACGCTGCACGCAATCAGGGTCTCGATTACGCTCGCCGGGCCGTGCAGGCAGCCGGCAACGACCCGTTCGTTCTGGCGAGCGCGGCCTTCGTATTCGGCTATTTCGGCGAGGACATCGCGGCGTCAATCGCGCTGATGGACCGCTCTCTGGGGACGAACCCGAGCTCTGCTTACGCTTGGTTTTTTAGCGGCGTACTTAGGCTGAATGCCGGGGAACCCGATGCCGCGATTGAACACATCGAGACGTCACTCCGGCTCAATCCGCGAGACCGCTTTGCCGCGCCGCTGACGGCGATCGGCTGCGCCTATTTCCTCAAGCGGGAATTCGAAACCGCGGTCGCGAAACTGCAAGCATCGATCCAGGAGCGTCCCGGCTTCGCACTGTCGTACCGCCTTCTCGCGGCCTGTTATGCCCATATGGGACGGCTCGACGACGCGCGAGAAATCGTCGAGCGGCTGCGGGCGCTGACCCCGGTCGTCGTTCCGCCCTACGTTCCGTTCCGCAACCCGGAACACCGCGAGCTGTTCCTCTCCGGCCTGCGCCTGGCGGCGGGCGAAGCGCCGTGAACGCCGCCGCGAGCCCCGCCCCCTCACCCCAACCCGCCCCCCGGCGAGCGTGTCAAATTGATTGGCGACAGCCGGCACCGGCGCTGTGCGTCCTTCGAGACGCGCCCGTTGGGCGCTCCTCAGGATGAGGAACATTTGTTCGTGGCATCAAAAGCTCACCTCATCCTGAGGAGACCGCGAAGCGATCGTCTCGAAGGACGCATATAGCCCGGTCCGAGACCTGATCGGGTTCCGGAAAACCTTGAAAACCTCGGCTTTCGAGATCCGTGGATCGCACAGCGCACTGCGGGAGAGGGGGGACCGCTCGCGATCGAGAGCGGTGGGTGAGGGCCGCCTCTCACGCCACCCCGAGGGCGCGGCGGAAGCGGTTCTTCAGGTGGACGCCGTCGCGCGATGGCAACACCCGCGGCGGCTCGTCCGCCCGGATCGCGATTCGGGCGAAGACGGTCCGATCGAAGAAGCTTGGCCGGTCGAAATCGTGCAGCCGCGCGGCGAACGCATTCAGCGCCGGCTCGTCGGTGATGTCGAACACCGGGTCGATGCCGCAGGCGCGCGCCACGCCGCTGAGGCTGACGCCGGCATCCGTGTGGCTCGCCTGCATGCCGGTCTCGGCGTAGCGTCCGTTGTCGAAGACGACGAGCGCGAGGTTGGGCGGGCGCTCGACGCCGATCGTGGCGAGCGCACCCAGCCCCATCAGCATCTCGCCGTCGCCGGTGACGACGAGCACCCGACGCTCGGGCCGCGCGATTGCCAGGCCAAGCCCGATCATCGACGCCGCGCCCATCGCGCCCCACAGGTAGAAATTGCGCTCGTCGTCGCCGACCGAAGCGGCGTCGTAGGTCGTCGAGCCGAGCCCGGTGACGAGCAGCATGTCGCCCCGCCCGTCGAGCAGCGTGCGCATCGCTGCGCGGCGATCCACGCGGGGATCGTTCACCATCGCGCCGCCGCTCATTTCACCCACCGTTTGGCGCCGATCAGGCGCTGCGACAAGAGCACCGCGGTGACGAGCCCGCCGTTGAAGGCGATGTCGAGCGCCGCTGTCACCGTCTCGCCGGCTTCCTCTTCCCGCTCGACCCGGTAGACCAGCACATCCATCAATTCGAGCGCGGCCTGGGTCTTGGTCCCCATCGGCACCTGCCACGGGTTGAACTCGCCCCATTCGCCGCGCATCGTCACCAAGAGGATCATCGGAAACCGGCAGGATTTCGCGAGCGACAGCATGTTGATGCAATTGCCGACCCCGCTCGACTGCATCAACAGCGCGGCGCGCTGCCCGCCGAGCCAGGCGCCGGCGGCGAGGCTGATGCCTTCCTCCTCGCTGGTCAGCGACACGGCGCGGATCTCCGGGTCGGCCTGAACCCGCTCGATCAGCCGCGTGTGCCCGGCATCGGGGACATAGCCGACCTGCCGTATGCCGGCCGCCTTGAGCGCGGCAAAGATGGCGTCGGGCCAAGCGGGTTCGCCGGATGATGGAGCCGTCATCAAATGACCTGTCATTGCGAGGAGCCGAAGGCGACGAAGCAATCTCGGTGATGTAGCGTAATCGGCACGAGATTGCTTCGCTACGCTCACAATGACAAGGCTACGGGACGCCGGGCCGCTTGCCGGTATAGCGGGCGCGTGGCCGGATCAGCACGCGGCTTTCATACTGCTCGATCGCATGCGCGATCCAGCCGACCGTGCGGCCGACGACAAAGACGCTGAGCGCTGCGCCCGGCGGCAGGCCGAGCGCGGTCGTCGCCGCGCCGAGTGCGAAGTCGACATTCGGGTACTGTCCGGTCAGCTGCATCGCGGCGACCGCGGTCCCGGCGATGCGGGCGCCGATTTCCGGCAAGGCAGCGGTGATTGCCTCGACGATCGCCAGGGCGCGCGGGTCGCCGTCGGGATAGAGCGGCTGGCCCATGCCGGGAAGGGGGTCGCCGCGCGTGACCCGCGCCGCCATTACCGCCATTGGATCATTGCCCGGGGGATCCTTGTCCCGGCCGATCTCGTGAAAGAGGGCCTCGGCGCGGGCCGATGCGCCGCCATGCCGGCGACCCGACAGCGCACCGAGCGCGGCCGAGACGACGGCATAGGGCGTCGCGCCGGTCGAGGCGACGCAGCGCGCGACAAAGGTCGAGGCGTTGAGCTCGTGGTCGGCCAGCAGCACGAGACACCGCCGGATCAAATCGGCGCCCGCCGCATCGAGATGCCACGACGCGGCAAGACGCTTATGCACCGGACCCGGGGTGGGTGCGGTGTCGCCGACGCAGCACACCAGCTCCGAGAGGATCATCGATCCGGTGCGGACAACCCCGGCGCGGCTGAGGTCGAGCGCGGTGGGGTTCTCGGCGGCCAGCATCGCCAGCCGGATCTGGCAGCGCTCGATCGGCCCCACAGGCGGGTGGGGCGGCGCCCGGATCAGCCCCTCACCCGCCTCGCCGCGCTCGGCTCTCTCTCCCCGCATGCGGGGAGAGGGAGGGGCCCACGCCGCAGGCGTGGGAGGGTGAGGGGCATTAACTGGCACGGAGGCGTCTGGTTCGCCCCACAACACCGCAGCGACCGCTTCGAGCGTCGCGCTCCGGGCGAGGTGAACAGCGTCGATGCCGCGGTAATAAAAGCGTCCGTTCTCGATCAGGCAGATCGCCGAATCGATGACCGGAACCAACGTCTCGTTCGGCGCAACGCGCCCGGCGCCGCGGCTCGCGCGAAAGCGCTCGACATCGGCGGCCCGGTATCCCCGCTCGCGGGTGCCCGGCATGCCAACCGAGCGCAGCAGCCCGCGGCTGACATAGGCATAGAGCGTGTCGCGCTTGATCCCAAGCCGCAGCGCGGTGTCGCGCGC
Organism: uncultured Rhizobium sp.; assembly: GCA_964392845.1. Taxonomy (GTDB): domain Bacteria; phylum Pseudomonadota; class Alphaproteobacteria; order ATCC43930; family CGMCC-115725; genus DATARH01. Next base: position 9,668 of record CAYMRQ010000125.1, on the reverse strand, counting down.
ACTCAGCAGCTCCGGCTCATCTGTATTACTTGATTGCATTAATCAAGGTTGACACGTTGTGCGATGCAATATCAAGCTGGTTCGACACTAAGCCGGACCGGCGCAAGTTTGACCAAAGGGAGAATGATCCATGCCAAAGCGCATCGATATTGCCACGCTGACGCCGATCATCGGCACGCTTTACCCGCCGCCGTTCGATGTGCCCTGCCGCGTGCGCGAGCGCACCAGGCTCGGCGACGCGGCCGGGCTGACGCAATATGGCGTCAACCTGCTGCGCCTGCCGCCCGGCGCCTGGTCGAGCCAGCGCCACTGGCATGTCGCCCAGGACGAATTCGTCTACGTCCTGTCGGGCGAGGTAACCCTGGTCACCGATACGGGCGAGGAACTGCTGCGCGCCGGCGACGCGGCCGGCTTCAAGGCGAACGACCCGAACGGTCATTGCCTGCAGAACCGCTCCGGCGGCGATGCCACGGTGCTGGAAATCGGCACCCGGCTCGCCGACGACATGGCGTATTACTCCGACATCGACATGATGGCGCCGGCCGGCGGCAAGCCGGCGGTCTATACGCACCGGGACGGTACCCCCTACCAGGACATCCGGCGCCGCGGGCCGTAGGATTGACTAGCGTGGGCGATCTCCTTGCAATGCGCCGGCTAAGTCTGCCAGAATCAGGTGAAGTTCCGCCTCGGTGCAATGTCCGTCCTTGTCGACACTGACGAAGAACGCGCCGATCAAAGGGTGGGTAAACCAACCTTTTGGGGGCCGCTCCGGCGTACACCCATGGCTGACAAGGATTTTCTCTGCATCATCATATGAAAGCACGACGCTCTTCCTAGCTGATCTCGACGACCAACCGGTCGGGAGTCGTCGGGACGCGTTCACCCCGGAGACTCTCCGTCAGCTCCGCTGGGACAAAGCCCTGAACTTGCGCCGACGTATAAATATAAACGTTGCCAACGCCCTAATCTCCTCATTTTTAGTGACAGTTTATTCGGTTATCCAATGACCCCCGCTTCGCGCAGCGCGGCGATCTCAGATTCGCCATAGCCGGCGTCGCGCAGCACTTCCGCGCTGTGCTCGCCGACGTTGGGCGCGCGGCGTGGCCGCACCTTTTCCTGGCCGGCGATCTCGATCGGGCTGTTGACCGTCATCAAATCGGCATCGGCGAAGGGGACTAGGTGACCGGCGGCGAGCACCTGCTCATCCTCCGCAACGTCCTGGGTTTCAGCCACGATGCCGAAGATGATGCCGGCCTCGTCGAGAATCCCGCGCCATTCATTCACGTCCTTCCGGGCGAAGAAGTCGTCGAGGATCGCCACCAACTCCCGCGCATTCGCATCGCGCGACGGCGAGGTCGCGAAACGCGGCTCGTCGAGGATCGGCGCGCCGAAACACGAGTCGAAACATGATTTGAACTTATCCCAGCGCCACTCGTCGGCGGCGATCGACAGCAGCAGCCATTTGCCGTCGCGGCATTGGTAATGCACCCTGAGCGCGCTCAGCGCCGCCTCGCGCGGCGGCTGCGGCACGACCTTGTCGCCGCACAGCGCCGCCTGCACCGAGCACCCGTTCGCCCACAGGCCGTTGGCCAAGAGGGACGAGCTTACGTAATTACCCTTGCCGGTGCGCTCGCGCTGATAGAGCGCGGTGACGATCGCGCCATAAGTTCCCATCGCCGAGGGATGGTCACCCATGCCGGGTAGGGACCGCGCCGGGGTCGCCTGTTCGCCGGCGCGCACCAGGTGCATCAGGCCGGTGCGCGCCCACCAGGCGGTCGCGTCGAAGCCCGGCTTGTTCGCTTCCGGGCCGGTCTCGCCATAGCCGGTGAACGAGGCATAGATCAGCCGCTCGTTGAGCGGCGCCAGATCGTCATAGGTGATCTTGAGGCGCTGGCGCACCGGCGGCGGGTAGTTGGTGATGAACACGTCGGCGTCGCTGACCAGCCGGTAGAGCACCGCGCGGCCGGCTTCGGCGCGCAGGTCGAGCGCCAGACTCCGCTTGTTGCGGGCGTCGAGGATGAAGCCCGGGTTGAGCGGCTTGCCGGGCATCGGCACGGCGCGCCGGCGATACGGATCGCCGGCGCCGGGCGGCTCGATCTTGACCACCGCGGCGCCGAAATCGGACATCACGGTCGCCGCCGCCGGCCCGGCGATAAAGCTGGCGCAGTCGATGACCTTCAACCCGTCGAAGATGCGTTGCGTCACGCGCGATTTCCTTTTGTTGAGGCGCAAGATTTAACCACGGAGACACGGAGGACACGGAGCACTAAACGTTTGTCATCCCGGCGCAGGCCTGGCGCAGGCCGGGATCCATTCCTGCGCTCGCACGAACCGAAAGCCACGCAAGCTCATTCGGCAGGTTGCAGCACCATGAATCCCGGCCTACGCCGGGATGACAGGGAGTGGTTGGGCCGTTAGCGCGCGCCGGTCGCCGTTCTCGGTGCCCTCCGTGTCTCCGTGGTGAATCTTAAACCGCGAGGCGGTATGCGGCGCCGTCGCGCACGATATGGCCGGCGGTGGCGCCGGCGAAATGGGTGCCGACGACGAGCACCGGACGATCGCAGAGCGCTGCCAGCATGCGCTCGCGGGTTCGGCGCGCCTCGTCGGGGTCGCTATCGGCGGTCGATGACCAATCGGGCCGCGCGATCTGGCAGGGATGGTGCATGAAATCGCCGGTGATCAGCGCCTCTTCGCCCTCCGATAGGATACGCACGCTGACATGGCCCGGGGTGTGGCCGACCGTGGGCACCAGGCTCACTTCGTCGCAGATCCGGTGATCGGTCTCGACCAGATCGGCGAGGCCGGCCTCATCGATCGGCGCGACCGAATCGGCGAAGACCGCGGCCATGTCGTCGCGGGCGCGCTCGCCCTGCCAATGCGCAAACTCGACCCGGCCCATCAGATAGCGCGCCCGCGGAAACGTCGGGACCCAGGCCTTTGTCCCGTTGGCGCCATCAACAAGCATCGTGTTCCAGCCGACATGGTCGACATGGAGATGCGTGCACAGCACCGTGTCGATCGATTCGCGCGGAAAGCCGGCGGCGGCGAGGTCGGCGAGAAACGGCCCCTGGAGCCTGTTCCAGGCCGGGATGCGGCGGTTCTCCTTGTCGTTGCCGAGGCAAGTATCGACGATGATGCGGCGCTCAGGGGTTTCGACGACGAGCGCATGGATGCTCATCTTGAGCCGGCCGCGCTCGTCGGCGAAATGCGGTTGCAGCCAGCCGATCGGCAGGATTTCCTCATAGCTCGCCTGCGGCAGGATGAAGCGGCTGCCGCCGGTCACCTCGAGCTCGACGATCTTGGTCACCGTGACCCTGCCGATGCGCCATTTCATCTCCGACCCCTGCATGGCCCCCTCACGGCTTCACATCGCGCGCCGCTGCGTCCCGGTCCACGCGGCCATCACCCTCGCCAGCGACAGGGGAGGGGGTCTTGCCGTTTTCGTCTTCGGTCACGCCTGTTGCGGTGCGGGAATCAGCCCTTCCGTCGCGCCTGAATATCGCGGCAGGTACAGTTTGACCGTCGTTCCGTGGCCCGGCTCGGTGCTGATCGTACAGCGCCCCCCGGAACGCGTGACGAAACCATGCACCTGTGACAGTCCCAGGCCGGTCCCCTTGCCCGCCTCCTTGGTCGTGAAGAACGGGTCGAAGGCCTTGTCACGGACCTCTTGCGCCATTCCGCGTCCGGTATCGCTGATCAGGATCGCGACATACTCTCCTGCGGGAACGCCCAGTTGTGTTGGCGCATCAGCTTCCGTGACGTGAAGATTGGCGGTTTCGATGGTCAGGCTGCCGCGTCGAGCCATGGCGTCCCGGGCATTGAGGGCGAGATTGAGCAGCGCGTTCTCAAGCTGGTTGGGATCGACAAACACCGGCCACAGGCCCCCGGACAGCCGAAACTCGGCCGCGATATCGTCGCTCGGCGAGCGCCATGCCAGGTCTGACATGCGGGTAATCACCTCGTTGATATCGACCGGCTGGGGATCGACCGGTTCGCGGCGGGCAAAGCCGAGCAGACGCCCGGTCAAATCCGCTGCTCGCGTGCAAGCGCTGATCGCCGAGGCAATGAACTTCTGACGCTTCGCATCGCTGATATCGAGATTGGCTTCCAATAGGGCGATATTGCCCGAGACGATCGTCAACAGATTGTTGAAATCGTGGGCGATTCCCGACGTCAGCAACCCGACGGCCTCCATCTTCTGCGCCTGGTGCAGCTGGGCTTCGATGGCGGCCCGCTGGGCGATCGCATCACGCGCCTCGGCCATGGCCAGCTGCTCCCGGCGGGTGCGGCGCAGAGCGAGCAGGCTCAACAGCATCAACCCGATCGCCGCGGGAATGCCGATCGCGGCATAGCCGACCATGGCCTCGAGCCATTCGCCCACGATGGAGGCTCGCGTCTGGCCGATCGTGACGTATACCGGGTAATTCGCCAGCCGCTTATAGGCGACAAGGCTGCCCTCTCCGCGGAACGGCGAGCCGCTGGCGATGACCCCGCCGGTCGCCTTGCCGGCAATCGCCGCCGCCAGCCTCTCGTCCTGTTGCCGCGGCGACGGGGGTTCCGCGCTTTCGGGATAGCGTGCCAGGCTGGTGCCGTCTTCGCGCAACACGCTGGCGGCATATTGCGCAGAACCGCCGAGCAGCGAGTTGTAGAACGAGGCGACATAGGCGCCCGACACGGCGACGACGATCATGCCGCCGAAGCGGCCGTCGGGCGCCTGGCGGCGCTGGCTTACGGTGAAGTACGGTTGGTAATCGCCACCGCCGAGGCTGAGGGCGCGCACCGCCCGGATGAAGGTCTGGAGGCGGGCGTCCTGCAACGCGCGAAAATCCTCGCGGCCGGAATGATCGAGATTGCGATCCACCGGAAAAACCCGCGCGCTGACGAACTCGCTGCCAGTGGCATCGACGACCCAGGCGGCGGCAACCTGGGGGAGGCCCTCGATCTGTCGGGCAATCCGCTCGTGCAGCGTTTTTTCCTGGGCGCGGATCTGGGAATCGCTCAGCCCGGTGAGCAAGTCGTCGATGCGCGCCGCGACAAGGATGTGCGTGTCGAGTATCTTGGTCGTGTTCTCTTCGGCGACGGCAACCGCCTCGGCGAGCACCGCCTCGGCGGCGTGGTAACTCGCCTGGTATGAGAAATACCCGCCAAAGGCGCCCAACAGGAGAGGCACGATGATCGTGCCGACGAGCAGGACCCGCAGCGTCCGGATCGCGCCGGAGGCCGTTTCGTTTGGCGCCGCCGGGTTTTCGGAAGCGGATCTGGCGTCGCCGGAACTGTTGGGAGCTGCCACGTATCGCATTAAAAGACCGCTCAGTCGTCATCCACCCGCTCGGGAGCGTCGCTGCCGCGCCCTCGTGAGCCTCTCACCCGGGTACCGCCGATTGTCACCACAGCCGGCGCCCCGCGGTCAATGTCGGGGAGCGGGAATTGGACAGCCCGAGTGGTTTGACGCGATAGGTTGACGAGTCCGAGTGGGATCCGAACCAGGGAAGTCGGCGATGCGCACATGGTACTATCGAGGCTTGGCGGCATTGGCATGCTTGAGTTTGGTCGGCTGCGCCGAGCGGGGCGACACCATCAAGCAGGCGGAAGCCTTGGCTGAGCTGCAAGCCGGCCGGGCGATCCTCGGTTGCCGCGAACCTTGTCTTGCCGCATGGCGGGGCACCCAGCCGCAGGCGGCGCAACTCGATGCCGGCGCGCGCTGGCAGGACCTGGCCTGGCTGGCGATGCGCATCGGATACCAGGACGATCTGTCGCTTTATTATCTCGGCCGGGCGGCGGAGGGCCTCGGCTATCGGGCGGCAGCCGCGGTTTATTACCGGCAGAGCGCGCTGCTTTCAGGCACGGCCAGCTCCTGCCAGTCGCTGAGCCGGCTGTGCGGCGGGGTTGCCCTGCCGCGTGCGGCCGGGTTGCGGGCGGCTGCCATCGAGCGGGAACTGAACCGGGCCAGGCCGCGGCGGACCGGGCCGGCGGTACAAGAGCCTGAAGCGCCTGCGGCAGCCGCGGAGGAAGTGGAGGCACCCGCGCCAACCCCTGTCGCAAGCCCGGTTCCACACCCCGCCGGGCCGCCGGCTTCCGAGTATATCGAGCCGCCTCCCGCCGCGCGTTGAGCCGGCCCCGGGGTTATAGCTCGGGTTTGGCCGAGGCCGCGTGACCGAGATGTGGCCGCAGCCAGCGGTCGGCACGACCGCGTCATAGGTCGCCTGCGGCCGGATGAACCGGCCGCCGCCGGTCACTTGAGCTCGACGATCTTGCCGATTCGCCATTTCATTGGGTCGATTCCTGCCAGCAGAGCTGCTTGCGACGAAACTTGGCCGGGCGGCATTTGACGGTGCCGCGCCGATTCCCTCGCGGAGGATAATGGACAACATTCAGCGGTAGACAACGAATAAATGATCTAAATACCGTGGCCGGGCAGCTTCTGAGTGGAGGGAATTCATGGCCGCGAACATTGCTCAACGCCGTGCGGCAAAGGCCGTTCGCCGCAAAAGGGTGCTCGCCGAACGGCAGCAGGCGACAACGGTGCCGTTTGCCGAAAAAGTGCGGCGCTTGGCCGAACGGCCGCTTTACCGCTGTCTCCTCCACGGGGACGCATCCGAAGCCGGCATCGCGACCGTGTTTCTGGCGCGCGAGGCCGAAACCGGCGAGATCGCGATGGCCGCCTTCCTTGTCGACACCTATGCCCTGGGCATCAAGGATGTGGTGTTCAGCTTGCTCGAACCGTCGCAATTCGACGAATTCATATCACTGGCGCGGGCGGCGGCCCCGGTGGTCCCCGTCGATCCGGCCTATGCGCGCAAGCTGTTGCGCGATGCCAGAGCGTACGCCGCATCGCTGGGGCTGCGCCCGCATCGTAATTTTGCCGCGGTCGAACGCCTCTTCGGCGATGTCCGTGCCGAGGATTGCACCGAAACCTTTGCCTTTGGCCTGGACGGGAAACCGTTCTACGCGGTCGGGCCGCTCGAAACACCAGCGCAATCCATAGTCGGTTCGGACGTTTGGCGGAGCGGCTGGGGCCTGGCGGCTTCGACTTCTTGATGCCGATTTCGGAGGAGGAGTACATCAGCAGTCAAGCCGCCGAAGAGCTGCAGCCGGAGGATGAGGCCGACGCCGCGTGACCAGCGGCTGGCGGCGCGCTAGCATGCGAAATCCGGCCTAGCCGCAGGAGCCTCCGATGAAAGCCGCAATCCTTCACGCGCCGAACCAGCCGCTGACCATCGAAGACGTCGCAGTCGAAAAGCCGAAGAGCCGCGAGGTGCTGCTGCGCACCGCCTTTGCCGGGCTGTGCCACAGCGACCTGCATTTCATCGAGGGGCTCTACCCGATCCCGGTTCCGTGCATCCTCGGCCATGAATCCTCGGCAGTGGTCGAAGCGGTCGGCGACGGCGTCAGCTATGTCAAGCCCGGCGATCGCGTCATCACCTGCCTCTCGGTGTTCTGCGGCACCTGTTCGCAATGCCTGACCGGCCACCCGAATCTGTGCGAGAACACCGAGGTCAAGATGCCGGCCGGCGCGGCGCAGCGGATGACCTGGAAGGGCGGCCAGCACATGAACCAGGCCTTCAACCTGTCGTCGTTCGGCGAACAAATGCTGGTTCACGAGAATTCGATGGTGAAGATCGACGCCGACATCCCGCTCGACCGCGCCGCCCTCGTCGGCTGCGGCGTGATGACCGGGGTCGGCGCGGTATTCAATGCCGCCAAGGTCGAGCCGGGCGCGACGGTCGCGGTGATCGGCTGCGGCGGGGTCGGGCTTTCCGCCGTCAACGGCGCGGCGCTCGCCGGTGCCGAGCGGATCATCGCGATCGACCGAGTCCCCTCAAAGCTCGAAATCGCCCGCGAGATGGGCGCCACCGACACGATCAACGCCAGCAACGTCGATGCCGTCGAAGCGGTCCGCGAGATGACCAAGGGTGGGGTGCACTACTCGTTCGAGGCGCTCGGCACCAAGGCGACCGCCGAGCAGGCCTTTCAGATGCTGCGCCCGGGCGGCACCGCGACGATCATCGGCATGGTGCCGTTCGGCATCAAGATCGAGCTGCACGGCTTCGACTTCCTGCGCGACCGCAAGATTCAGGGCACCTCGATGGGCGGCAACCGCTTCCGGGTCGACATGCCGCGCCTGTTGTCCTTATGGCGGCAGGGAAGGTTGAAGCTCGATCACCTGATCTCGGGGACGCTCAGGCTCGGTGAGATCAACGAGGGGTTCGCGGCATTGAAATCCGCCGCGCCGGTGCGTCAGTTGATCGATTTCGGGGCGTAATTCAGCCGGGCCGAGCGATCAAGCGCCAGTCGCGACCGCAAGAGCGCCACCCCGAGCTGGCGCGCCACGGCCCGCGGCGACACGAGGCGCAACAGCAGGAATGCCGCAGGGGCGCACAGCGCGAGCGCCAAGGGCGCCTCGCCGACGAGGTCAAAAACGTCGATCCCGATCCCGATCGCCAGCGGGATCGCGAAGATCAGGACAATCGGGCTGAGCAGAATGGCGAAGAACGCAAGACCCCAGATTGTGCAAATGCGAGCATTATCCATCAATCGCGTCCGGCTGCATCGTTCGAATGCATCCTGGTTGGATTGAGTTAATGAATTGTTGCCCGCGATCAACGTAAATTTCGTATTTGACCAAACGGCATAAATGAAATATTTGATCCAAAGGCGATTGAATGCTACGCCACATCAAGCGGCGGCAGCAACGGATGCTTCAGGGTACGCGGCAGGATGCCCTGGGTGCGCGGGTCTTCGAAGCGCAGCTGCTGGCGCGCGTAGACGACAAACCCGGCGCGCTGATAATGTCCCAGCGCCGACGGGTGATCGAACCTGCGGGTGTGCACCCATAGCCTGGTGATCGGACGCGACCAGGCCCGGTCGATCGCCGCGCGCAACAGGAAGGGCCCGAGCCCGCGCCCGATGAATTCGGGGATCAGCCCAAAATAGCACAGCTCGGTTTCCTGCGGCGGCGCCGCATCCAGCTCGAAATAGCCGGCCGGAACGCCGCCGGCATAAAGCACGAAGATCTCGGTGGTGGGCTTCTGGATCACGGCGGCGAGCGCGGCATCGGCGAGCCGCCGGCGCTCGTACCACAGCCAGGGCGTGCCGACGGTTTCGTAAAGGTGGCGGTAGAACGAGACGGTGCAGTTCTCGGCCTGCATCAGGGCAAGCTTGGCGGGCGGCGCCGGCATGCGGGGCGCCGTCGGGCGCTGGCGCATTTCAAGATAGGTGATGACGTCGTCGAGGAGGGCCATGGCCGGGCGCTACCGCTGGACAAGCCCCCACCCCAACCCTCCCCCGCAAGCGGGGGAGGGAGTCCGCCGCGTTAGCGGCGGGCGGGTGGGGGCGATTGCAGACTGTTTTTTCACGGCGTCGCCGGGCCGGTTTCGATCGGCGGGCCATCGGGCAGGCCCCATTCCGACCACGACCCGTCATAGACCGCAGCGCCGGGGTGGCCGATCAGATGCAGCGCAAAGGCGAGGGCGCAGGCGGTCACCCCCGAGCCGCAGCTGGTGACGATCGGGCGATCGAGCCTGATTCCGGCTTCCTCGAACAGCAGCCGCAGCTCCTCGGCGCTCTTCAGCTGCCGTGTGCGTGGATCGGTGACCCGGTCGAACGGCACATTGCGGCTGCCCGGGATGTGGCCGCGCCGCCGCCCAGGCCAGGTCTCCTCGGCGCTG
>CAYMRQ010000124.1:0-13715 GCA_964392845.1 uncultured Rhizobium sp. | reverse complement strand
CCCCGAGCAGCAGGTTCTCCTCGACGTTGAGCTTGGGAAAGAGGCGCCGCCCCTCCGGCACCAGGGTGATGCCGAGATCGACGATCGCCTCGGTGGGGCGTCCGATCAGATCATACCGCTCGCCGTCGATCTCGGCGACGATGCTGCCCGAACTCGGACGCACCATGCCCATGATGCATTTCATCAGGGTGCTCTTGCCGTTGCCGTTGGTGCCGAGCAGGACCACCGTCTCGGCATGCGACACCGAGACCGAGATGTCTTCGAGCACCCGCACCGCGCCATAGCCGGCGTTCAACCGGCTGATGGTGAGGCTATTCTTCGAACCCGGGCTATTCGCCAAGATAGGCCCTTTCGACCTCGGGGTTGCGGACCACGTCCTGCGGCAGGCCGTCGGCGATCTTGTGGCCGGCGACGAGCACGACGAGCCGGGTCGAAAAGCTCATCACCGCCCGCATGATGTGCTCGATCAACACGATCGTGATGCCCTCCTCGTTGAGCCGCAAGAGGACGGCGATGATCTCCTCGACTTCGGTCGGCGACAGCCCCGCCATCGCCTCGTCGGCGAACAAGAGGCGCGGCTGGGTGGCGACGGCGCGGGCCAGCTCGAGCTTCCTCATCTCGACCTGGGTCAAATCGCGCGGCAGACGGCGCGCCTTGTCGCCGAGCCCGACTTGCCGCAGCAGCTCGTGGCAGCGGGTTTCGACCTGGGCGAGCGCCAGCCGGTGTCCCGGGCGCGCATTGACGGTATAGATCAGCGGGACCCGCAGATTGTCGATGAGGTTGAGGGTGTGGAACGGCTTGGGCAGCTGAAAGCTGCGGGCCAGCCCGAGGCGAGTGCGCTGATGGGCGATCAGGCCATCGAGCTTTTGCCCGTCGAAAACGACGCTGCCGGTCTCGTTGTGCAGGGTGCCGCAGAGGCAGTTGACGAGGGTGCTCTTGCCCGAGCCGTTGGGGCCAATCAGGCCCAGCCGCTCGCCGGTGGCGACGGTGAGGTCGATGTTTTCGAGCGCGACGAACCCGCCGAACCGCTTGCCGAGGCCGCTGACGGTGAGGATCGGGCGATCGCTCATTGCTCGGTTTCGGCTTCCGCGGCTCGGATCAGTCTGTTCACCGCCTCTCCGAGACCCGGCAGATGTTCAATGACGATGTTCCAGATCAGCAGGCTGTCGGCACGCTGGTACTCGTGACGCAACAAATTGCCGATCGCTGCGATTTGCCGCCAGGGAATCTCAGGCTCCGAGGCTTTGCGAGCATCAGGGATCTGGCGACTGGCTTCCGAGATGATCTCGAGGCCGCGTTCGACTGCCCGCTGCATCCCCCAATTCTGCACGAACCCCTCGTATTCAAAGCCTGCGGTCAGCCCAGTGATGCCTTGAATTGCCTCCTGCATGTCCGTCAGACGGAGAAGGACGCTGCGGGGCATGTCAAAATACGCGCATCGCTTCCGCCTCGATCTGCGGTCGCAGAAGCGGATGAAGGCTGGCGCGAGTCATCACGTCAGATTCGACGCCGAGGATGGCAGTGATGCGTTCCTGCACGTCCACGAGCTCGATAAGACTGAACCTGGGATTGTCCGTGTCGAAGAAAAGATCGACATCGCTGTCGGGTCGCGCTTGCTCGCGAGCGACGGAGCCGAAGAGGTACAGCCGACACACCCCGGACCGATGTAGCGCCGGCTCATGGGCGCGCAGCGAAGCAATGACTTGTTCACGGTCCATTGGCGTCGTCACAGTCCGGTGAGTTGGGTTCTATATTTGGGTGCGGATACCGCGTCGGTCGAGTAGACACGTACGTGTGGGGTCATATCGCCGCCTTCGGCTGTGCCGGGGCTGCAGCGTCGACGGCCGAGGCCCGCTTGCGCCGCCGCGCCTGGACCAGCCCGACGATGCCGTTTGGCGCGATGATGACGAACCCGATCAGGAGCAGCCCGACAATCAACAGATTGAGCGCGGATGAAATGGTCACGGTGGCGAGCTGCTGGATCGTGCCTAAGAGGATCGAGCCGATCACCGGGCCGATCCAGCTGGTCATGCCGCCGATCACCGGCATCGCCACGCTGTTGACCGCGTAGGCCAGGTTGAAGCTCGATGCCGGGTCGAGATAGGTGACGTAATAAGGTAAGGGCGCGCCGGCCATGCCCATCAACGCCCCGCTCAGCGTCGTGGCGATCAGCTTCAGCCCTAAGGTCGGCACCCCGCCCGCCTCGGCCGCCAGCTCGTCGTCGCGGATCGCGGCAAAGCCGAGGCCGAGGGTGGAGCGCTCGATGGTCCGCGCGATGCCGACCGAGATCACCGCCAGCACCAGCATCAGCGTATAGAGGTATTGGATGTAGCCGCCGCCGAGCGGCGCGTCAGCCGGGCGGATGATGTAGATGCCGCGCGAGCCGCCGACATAGTCCCAGTTGACGATCAGCGTCTGCACGACGACCGTCAATGCCAGGGTCGCGATCGCGAAAAACACGCCGCGCAGTCGCAGCGTCAGATAGCCGGTGCCGAGGCCGAGCACCCCCGCGACAATTCCGCCGACCAGGATCATGACCGGCAGCGGGATCGCAGGGGTCGCAACCCCGAACCATGCCTGCGTCAGCGCCGGCATCTTGTGCAATACCGCCGTGCTGTAGGCGCCGATCGCGAAGAACGCGCCGGTTCCGAAATTGATGTAGCCGGTGTAACCGCCCAGGATGTTCCACGCCGTCGACAGCACGATGTATTGCAGCACGACATAGGCGGCGAAGAAGTAATACTCATTGGTGAAGAACACCCGGCTCAGCACCAGGAACGCGATGCCGACCGCGGCAGCGGCGATCCAGAAGGCTCCGTTACGCATCGCTAGCGTCCGGCCAGGCCGGCCGGCCGCACGGCCAGCGTTATCAGCAGGAAGCCGAAGGCGACGGCCGGCGCCCAGGAGGGCCCGTAAAACGTCGCGGTGATGCTTTCCACGATGCCGATCAGGATTGCCGCCGCGACCATGCCCGGAATGCTGGTCATCCCGCCGAGCACGCAAATCGCGAAGATGCGGCCGATATAGTCGCGGCCGATCGACGGCTCGACCGGCTGGATGATGATCAGAAAGGTGCCGGCCAGCGCGCAGGTCGCGACCGATATGCCGACTGCGATCTGCTTGATCCGGATCGGGCTCGCCGCCATCAGTTGCAAGGCCAGCCCGTCCTGCGATACCGCCAATATCGCCCGGCCGATAAAGCTGCGCGTCAGATAGAGCTGCAACACCCAGACCATGACCAGCGAGACGACGCACGGGATCAGCATGCGCAGCGGCAGTTCGAAGATCCCGAGGTGGATGCTCGGGCCGATATACGGTGCCTCGACAAAGCGGTAATCGACGCCAAAGATCAGCACCAGCGACACTTCGCCGACGAACAACAGGCCGAAAAAGAATGCCAGGCCCTGGATCGCCTGCTCGCCGCGACTCTCGAAGGCATAATAATAGAGGCGATAGGTCGCCATGCCGATCACGTAAAACACCGGAGTCATGAGAAACCCGACCAGGATCGGGTCGATCTTGATGTAGGCGGTGACGATATAGGCCGCGTAAGAGCCGAGCAGGATGAAGGCCGGCTGGGCGATATTGGCGATGTCGAGCATGCCGAAGGAGATCGTGATGCCGACGGTGACCGCGGCATAGAAGCCGCCGAGCAGGATCCCGGCGACGATCGCGTTGATCAGGAGATCGAGCGAAACCATGGGCGAGGCGGGCGGTCAGCGCCGCCTCGGGGCAGGCGCGCACAGCCCCGTCGGTGGCGCGATCCGATGGCGCGCAGGCATCGGCAACATGCTGGGCTCCCCCCTCGACTATTCTCGCTCAGCAGCGCCGATCGAGTGCGCCCGCATTAGATCAGCATCGGCCGGCGGTGAGAAGCGCGATGGTCATCATGCCGCAGGCGGCGAGATCCACCGGTCGGCCGATTAGCGCGGAATTTAATCGCGTTAATCCACGGTGCTGGCCCCTCACCCCAACACTCTCCCCGCGGCTGCGGGGAGAGGGGCCCCGCGCGAAGCGTGGGGGGTGAGGGGCCGGCATTGGCGCAAGCCGAACATGACCGGAATTTACACTAGAAATGCTGTAACCTGCCTGATCCTTAGGCCGCAAACCCCGGCGGCAAACGCCGCGCGACTTCTCAACATTCCCCTGAAGTTGGCAAAGGTGGACCGGACATGACCGCACTCACGCTCGATCAGGCCTCGACGATCGTCGACAAGGCGCTCGAAAAGGGCCGCGAATTGAAGCTGCACCCGCTGACCGTCGTGGTGCTCGACGCCGGCGGCCACCTGGTAGCGATGAAGCGCGAGGACAAATCCGGCATCCTGCGCACCCAGATCGCCACCGGCAAGGCCTGGGGCACGCTCGGCATGGGCTTTGGCGGGCGTGAATTCGCCCGCCGCGCCGCTGCCGGCGGGGTGTTTCTCCAGGCGCTGATGGCCGCTTCGGACGGGCGGGTGGTGCCGGCGCCGGGTGGGGTGTTGATCCGCGACGGGGCGGGTGAAATCCCAGGAGAGATTATCGGCGCGGTCGGGATCAGCGGCGATACCTCGGACAAGGACGAGGCCTGCGCGGTCCATGGGATCCGCAGCGCCGGCCTCGCGTCCGATACCGGCGACCCGGCCTGACGCGATCAGCGGGGCGGGGCCGCGACGCCGCGGGCGCGCTGCGCGTCGCGCTGGGCGAGCGGGACATACCCGTCAGCCATCAGGTCATACTCAAAGACCGCGCCGCCGGCGGCAAACCGGTAGGGCTGGGCGACGCGTGGTATCACCGGATAGCCCCGTTCGACCTTGTATTCGACGGTCACCGGCGGCGGCCGGAAATGCTGCGTCATTACCCGGTCGTAGGCGCTGTCATAGGGGTTCGCGAGCGGCGGGTTGTAATAGGCCGGCGGCGGCCCTGCGGCGATCGGGGCGGGCCGCGCGTGTCGGCGGTAACGGGGATGGACCCGCGCGTGACGGCGGGGGCGCCAGGTCTCGCGCTGCACCCCCGGACGATCGCACCCGGGGCCACACGGCGCAGACACCGTGCTGGTGGCGAGGATGGCCTCGGCACGGCTCGTCGCCGGCATCGCGCATGCCATCAGCAACGCCGCACCGATCGCGTGAAATGCTCGCATCGCCCTCTCCCGCGGAACCGCCGGTTCTGATCCAGAACAGCGAAACGACGCCGAAGATCCATCAATTAGCGCGCAAACTCAACCGCGGCTGCAGGCGCCGCCGCCAAGCACGCAGAATTTGGCGCAATGCGGGTGATTGAGCGCCACAGGCCCCAGCGCCGCGGCCAGGGTCGGGCCGAGGTCGAAGCGCGGGTCGTAGGGCAGGAGCGTGCAGGCGATGACGCTCGGCCGCGCCGTCCCCTTGAACCTGACCACCATGCGCGAGTTGGCGCACATCACGTCCTCCGGCGATTTGCCGAGGAGACCCCAGCACGCCTCGGTGATCTCCGGCACGTCGGCCTCGGCGTCCATCTCGGGGAACACGGTCAGCGCCTGCGGGTCATCGGCGTCGATCGCCAGGCCGAGCTCGGCGAAGAGGCCGGCAAAACCGCGCCGGATCTTGGCCTCGGTCTCGCCCGACAGAAGCCGGCTGGCGACCGACACGGCAAAGCCGCTGGCGGCGAGCCATGAGAGCCCGTCGATCGTCGGCCGCCAGCTGCGCCGGCCGCGCTCCTCCTCGTGGACCTCCCGTCCGTAATGGTCGAGCGAGACGCGGATCTGGAGGCGCGCGCCATAGCGCTCGCGCAGTGCAAGGAGGGCCGGCTTCATCTTGTGCATCGGCTTCATCGCATTGGTCAGCACCAGAGCCCGGAAGCCGCGCGCGAGGCAACTCTCGAGCATCGCCGGCAATGCCGGGTTCATCATCGGCTCGCCGCCGGTAAAGCCGATCAATCTTGTGCCGAGCGCCAGATCTTTGATCTCGTCGAGGTATTCGTTAACTTCGGCGGCGCTCAAATAAACTAGGCGGTCGTTTCTCGGTGAGGATTCGATGTAACAATGCCGGCAGGTCAGATTGCACAGCGTCCCGGTGTTGAACCACAGCATGTCGAGCGATTTGAGCGCGACCTGAGCCCGCCGCTCACCCGTGATGGTGATCAACGGATCCTGAAACTTGCGCGGATCGAGCCGCGCGGCAGCTGCCGCTAGCGCCTCGGCCATGGCTGCTCTCCCGATTGCAAACCGACCGGATCATAATACGAGATGGAGTGCCTGTCGGTTTTGCCGCATCACAGAGCTGTGAGCCGTCGCTCGGCCAATCCTGCGCGCGGCAGCACAGGCATTCCGTCATCTGACGACTTGCCTTTAGCAAATTTGCAAGATTTTTCGGACAAGGTTGCAGGCGTTACGAGCCCGGACCCTGCGCTTCAGCGTTCACCTCATTTTCGACCCGCGACTTGCCGGCGGCGACCCGCCTCGGTACTCTGGCAAATTGCGGAAGTGTTTTCGTTGGGTCACACATGGAGCAAATTGTTCCCCGGCACATTCGGTTGACGTCGCATCCGGGAAATGCCGGCGAAGCGACCATCCCGTTGCGCTGGGGAGCGGCGAGCGCCGAGTTGCGCGGGCCGGTCGTGGCGAGCCCGGCCGAGCCTTGGCACCGCAACGCGATCGGCTCCCACAGCGGTTCCTATGCGATCTACCGCGCGCTCGCCGTCGCGACCGGCGCACTGGCCGCGGATCACCGGCCCGATTTTACCGACACCGCTCCGGCGGCGTTGATCGGGCCGTGGCCGCAATGGGCCGACCCGAAGAGGATCGTCTCGCTCGATCCCTACGGGCATCTCGTCGGCGAGATATTCGCCGAGCAGATCCGTACCGGCGTTGATGTCCGCCCGACGATCGCGGTCACCACGGCGCGGATCGACTTGCCGGAAATCCGCCAGCGCATCGTCGCCGGCGACATCATCCCGGATGGCCGGGTCGTTCTGGACAGCGGCGATATCCGGGTGACCAAGGTGGCCATCGACCCGGTATGGCATTTGCCCGGGATCGCCGCCCGGTTTGGCGTCGCCGAGCCCGAGCTGCGGCGCACCTTGTTCGAGGAAACCGGCTGCATGTTCCCCGAACTGGTCACCCGGCCGGATGTCGCGGTCTTTCTGCCACCGATCGGCGGCACCACGGTCTATCTGTTCGGCGATGTCGAGCGGATCGGCCACAAGGAGACGGTAATCGCCTGCCGCGTCCATGACGAATGCAACGGCTCGGACGTGTTCGGCTCGGACATCTGCACCTGCCGGCCCTATCTGGCGCATGGCGTCGAGGTGTGCGCGCTGACGGCGCAAGAGGGCGGGGTGGGCATCGTCGTCTACAATAGGAAGGAGGGTCGCGCGCTGGGCGAAGTGACCAAGTTCCTGGTCTATAACGCGCGCAAGCGGCAACAGGGCGGCGATCGCGCCGACACCTATTTCCACCGCACCGAATGCATCGCCGGCGTGCAGGACATGCGGTTTCAGGAGCTGATGCCCGATGTGTTCCACTGGCTCGGGGTGCGCCGCATCGACCGCTGGGTGTCGATGTCGAACATGAAACACGAAGCATTGCTGGCGCAGGGGATCGAGGTGGTGGAGCAGGTGCCGATCCCGGAGCGGCTCGTCCCGATCGATGCGCAGGTCGAGATGGCGGCGAAAAAGGCGGCCGGCTATTTCGCGCCTTCCGGCGCGCCGAGTCGCGCCCGGCTGCGCCGCACCAAAGGTCGCCGCCTCGACGCGTGAGCGCTCGATCACCATTGTGTCATTCCCGCGAAAGCGGGAATCCAGAAGCCCAGGGCTCTTTCGCTTGCCCTGGACCCCCGCTTTCGCGGGGGTGACGGTGAGATTTTGACCAGCCGTTCGGACGCTGATTTAGCCGAATACCTGCTCAGCGCAGCGGCGGTGCGCGAGCGCTGCGCGACCGTGCTCGCCGCGGTCGAGCGCGGCGAGACGCGGCATTTTCGTTTGGTTCCCGAGCGTCTCGACGACGCGGTCGAGCGGGTCGTCGCGGTCACAAGCCGGCGCTACCCCGATCTCGCCGTGCCGTTGCACAGCCGCTGGCGGCATTTTTCCGCGGGCGGCGTCGAGCGGGCGCCACTGATCGCGCCGGGTGCCGACCGCGCGGAAAGCGCGCGGGCGCGGCTCGATCTGGCGATTGTGTCGGTGCTGCTCGATGCCGGCGCCGGGCCGCACTGGGTCTATCGCGAGGCAGAAACCGGCCTCGTGCTGTCGCGCTCCGCGGGGCTGGCGGTCGCGAGCTTACGGACGATGCAGGCCGGGTTGTTTTCGGCCGATCCGGCCCGGAAGTGGCGCGCCGATGCAGCGGCGCTCGCTGCGCTCTCGGCCGACCGGCTCGGCCGCGCCTTGCAGCACGGCCCGGACAACCCGCTCGCCGGGCTGGAGGGACGGGCGGCGCTGCTCCGCCGGTTGGGCGAGGTCGCCGCCGCGCGGCCGGACCTCTTCGGGTCGCCGGCGCGGCTCGGGCATCTCTATGATTTTTGGCTGCCGCGCCGCGCCGATCTGCCGGCCCCGGACATGCTGCATCTGGTGCTGCGCGCGCTCGGACCGATCTGGCCGGGCCGCCTCTCGCTCGGCGGCGTGCCGCTCGGCGATTGCGGCCGTCACCGCGCGATTGCCGGCGACGGCATCGTGCCGTTTCACAAGCTCAGCCAGTGGCTGGTTTATTCATTGATCGAGCCGCTCGCCGATGGCGGTTTCCAGGTTACCGGCCTCGACGGCCTCACGGGCCTCGCCGAATACCGGAATGGCGGGCTGTTGCTCGACTGCGGCGCGATCGTCGCGCGCGACGACGGTCTGCCGCGCCGGCTGCACGACCCGTTCGGCGAACCGGTCATCGAATGGCGGGCGCTGACCGTCGCGCTGCTCGACCGCCTGGCTGAGCGGATGCGATACCGCCTCGGCCTTGACGCCGCCGGGTTTCCCCTCGCCAAAGTGCTCGAAGGCGGCAGCTGGGCCGCCGGACGCGAGATCGCCGCCGAAATTCGCCCGGGCGGCGGCCCGCCGCTGATGATTGCCAGCGACGGAACTCTTTTCTGAGGAAAGCCGCGCCATGCCGCAGCCCGCCGCCTCGCCCCGGCCGCAAGGGGTCGTGACGTTAGTCGATCACCCGCTGGTGCGGCACAAGCTGTCGCTGATGCGCGCACGCGACACCAGCACCTCGAAATTCCGCCAGTTGATGCGCGAGATCAGCCTCTTGCTCGGTTACGAGGCGACCCGCGACCTGGCGCTCGAAGAGACCGACATCGAAACCCCGCTGGAACACGCTCGCGTGCCGGTGCTTGCCGGCAAGAAACTGTGTCTCGTCTCGATCCTGCGCGCCGGCAACGGCATTCTCGACGGCATGCTCGATCTCGTGCCGGCGGCGCGGGTCGGTCACATTGGGATCTACCGCGAGCCGAGCACCCTGCAGGCGATCGAATACTACCTGAAGCTGCCGGACGACCTGCCCGAGCGCGACGTCATCCTGCTCGACCCGATGCTGGCGACCGGCAACTCGGCGGTGGCGGCGATTTCACGCCTGGTCGAGGCGCGGGCGCGCTCGATCAAGTTTGTCTGCCTGGTCGCCGCCCCGGAAGGCATCGAGAAACTGCACCGGATCTTCCCCGGCGTGGCGATCGTGACCGCTTCGGTCGACCGCGTTCTCAACGAGCACGGCTATATCCTGCCGGGACTGGGCGACGCCGGCGACCGGCTGTTCGGCACCAAATGATCAGCGGCGAAGATCCATTAAAAACATCCAAGTTAACCACGGAGACACGGAGGTCACGGCGAACCAGGCAAGATGGTTACTCCTTCTCCGTGCCCTTCGTACCTCCGTGGTTCATCTTTTTCTCTGATGTCGACGAGGCGCCGCAAATGCCTTTGCTAAGGGGGGCAGCGTCTGAGTCGCATCAGTGCGCCGCAGGGTGCAGGCGCCGCCAGGGTGCCCGCCGCTCGTGGGCGATCGCGACAAATTTGCTGCGCTGCGCGGGCGACAGGATCGCCAGGAGATCGAGGGTCTGGGCGGTGGCTTCGCGCTGAAACTCGCGCCGCTTCTCGGCGGCCTCGTCGAACAGCCGCATGACTTGCGCCACATCGGCCTGGGGCTTTGCGATCTCTTCCCAGGCGGACCCGATCAGCGGGGCGACCTGCTCCCGCATCTTCCCGGTGCGGGCGCGCATCGCGGCGACATATCGATCGAAGCCGATCCGCTGCCGGGGTTCGAGGTTGAGTTCCGCCGCCATTCGCTGATAGCGCTGCTCTGCGCTGGCCCAACGTGCGGGCGCATGCCAGCGGGTCCACACGGCACCGGCAACGAAGCAGACATTGAGCACCGCCGAGACGATCAGCAGGATGACCAATACCCGCCGACCCGGCCCGCCGGTCAGCGCGCCGGGCTGGCGGACCGGGCCGGCCGTCGCCGTGCTCACGTCTGCGCGCCCTCGGTCAGGTCACGCATGAAGCCGGTTGAGGGATCGAGCAATTCGCGCAGAAAGCCATCCTCGCCGGCCTGTCCGATCTGGGCGAAAGAGAGCGAGGCATCCATGCCCAGCGTGAAGCCGAGCCAGCTCGCCACCGCGATCGCGGCAGCTAGGCTGCCCCAGTCCGCCATGCCGTGCAGCCTCGGCCGGTCGCGACGGTTCGGTGCGAAGGGGATGACCATGTCGCGCTGCGGCGCGCCGGGGCCGACCAGCGCAGCGGCGCGCGCGAGGATGGTTTCGGGCGCCGCCTCCGCCCGTTCGGCCATTTCGGCGAGGGCGCATGCTGCGGCAACGTCGGCGGAAGCGGTCGGATCGCCGGCCAGAAGTTCGGCGACGCGCTCGCGGTCATCGGGATCGAGGCGCCCGTCGGCGAAGCCGGCCAGGTCGAGGAAGCGCTCGGCTTCGTCCTCTTCCATATCGAGCAGGCGGCCGCGCTGCCACAGCGCCCGGTCTGGCACGCCCGCCGGCTTGGCTCGCCTGGTACCATCCCCCTGCATTTGCCGCACTCTCCTCACGCAATGTTCTACGACGGCAGCAGCGACAATATCCCCGCAACTTACAGGCTACCAACCGGATTAAAAATCGGCCTTGAAGTGAGCGCGCAGCTTGATCATTGCCTTGTGATGCGCGCTGCGGACGGTCTGCGGGTCGATGCCGAGGGCGCGGGCGATCTCGGCCACCTCCATGTCCCGGTCGTACAGCATCGCCAGGATCTCGCGCTGGCGCGGCGACAACAGCGCTTGCGGCAGCTTGAGCTTGCGCACCGGCTCGACCGGGTCGACCGCCAGCTGCGCCTCGGGCACCGCCTCGATCGGCACCGAATCCGGCCGGCGCCGGCGCAGCGCGTCACGCGCGGTGCTGCGCGCGACGATGGTGAGCCAGGTCGACAGCGCGGCGCGCGCCGGGTCATAGGTGCGCAGCAGGCGGAAATTGTCCTTGCACAGCCGAACGAAGACTTCCTGAGTCAGATCCTCGATGTCGCCCTGGATCGGCGCGAGGCCGCGCACCGCGGCGACGATCAGCCCGCCATAGCGGCGCACGAAGCCCGCCCAGGCCGCCCCGTCGCCGTTCAGCAGTGCGTCCGAGAGAGCATCCGGGGCCAATCACGCATCCCGATCAGGACAGGGCAGTGAAGAAATCATTGCCCTTGTCGTCGACCACGATAAAGGCGGGAAAATCGACGATCTCGATGCGCCAGATCGCCTCCATGCCGAGTTCGGGATATTCGATGATTTCGACCTTTTTGATGCAATCCTGGGCGAGGCGCGCGGCCGGGCCGCCGATCGAGCCGAGGTAGAAGCCGCCGTGCTTCCTGCACGCTTCGCGCACCTCGGGGCCGCGATTGCCCTTGGCCAGAGTGATGAAGCTGCCGCCCGCCGCCATCAGCGGCTCGACATAGCTGTCCATCCGCCCCGCCGTGGTCGGCCCGAACGAGCCCGACGCGTAGCCCACCGGCGTCTTCGCCGGGCCGGCGTAGTAGATCGGATGGTCCTTGACGTATTGCGGCAGGCCCTCGCCGCGGTCGAGCCGCTCCTGCAGCTTGGCATGGGCGATGTCGCGCGCCACGATCAGCGTCCCGTTGAGGCTGAGACGTGTCTTGATCGGATAGCGCGACAGGGTGCGGCGGATCTCGTCCATCGGCCGGGAGAGATCGATATGCACGACCTCGCCGCCGAGCGTCGTCTCATCGATGTCGGGCAGGAAGCGCGCCGGGTTGGCTTCGAGTTCTTCGAGAAACACGCCGTCGGCGGTGATCTTGCCGAGGATCTGACGGTCGGCTGAGCATGAGACGCCGATACCGATCGGCAGGCTGGCGCCGTGGCGCGGCAGCCGGATCACCCGCACATCGTGACAGAAATATTTTCCCCCGAATTGCGCCCCGATCCCGAGGTTGCGGGTCAATTCGAGCACCTCGGCCTCGAAATCGCGGTCGCGGTAGGCCTGGCCGTATTTGTTGCCGGCGGTGGGCAACGTATCGAGATAGCGGCAGCTGGCCAGCTTCACCGTCTTCAAATTCATCTCGGCCGAGGTGCCGCCGATGACGATCGCCAGGTGATAGGGCGGGCAGGCGGCGGTGCCGAGCGTGCGGGTCTTCTCGTCGATGAACTTCAAGAGCGCTTTCGGGTTCAGCACCGCCTTGGTCTGCTGATAGAGAAAGCTCTTGTTGGCCGAGCCGCCGCCCTTGGCGATGAAGAGGAACTTGTATTGCTCGCCCGGCTCGGCATAGAGGTCGATCTGGGCCGGCAGATTGTCGCCGGTATTGACCTCCTCATACATCGACAGGGGCGCGACCTGGCTGTAGCGCAGGTTGGTCTCAGTAAAGGTGCGGCGGATCCCTTCGGACAGCGCCGCCGCGTCGTCGGCGCCGGTCCACACCCGCTCGCCCTTCTTGCCCATGACGATCGCAGTGCCGGTGTCCTGGCACATCGGCAAGACCTTGCCGGCGGCGATATTGGCGTTCTTCAACAGGTCGAACGCGACGAACCGGTCGTTCTCCGAGGCTTCGGGGTCGTCGAGAATGGCGCTCAGCTGCGCCAGATGGCCCGGGCGTAAGAGGTGCTGGCAATCGACAAAGGCCTGGCGGGCGAGCAGGGTCAACGCGTCAGGCGCGACCTTGATGACGCGCTCGCCCTCGAACGCGGCGAGCGCGACGTGATCGGCGGTGAGCTTCTTGTAGGGCGCGTCATCCTCGCCCAGCGGAAACAGCTCGTGAAACGCAGCAGCCTCGCTCATGCCGGACTCCCCAACGGATGACCCGCGCAGAATCTTCCTTTCCGCGCGGGCGTCAAGCGGGGCTCGCGGCAACAGGTTACACGAAGCGACATCGGGCCTCCGGCCGGGTTCACTCTGCCTCGGACACCCGCTCGGCTGTCGCGGTGGCGGGCGGCACCTTGAACCAGGGGAGCGAGTGGACAATTATACTACGATGCTGTAGACTTAAAGAATACTTGCATCATCAGGAACCGAATATGTCCGTGAAAATCGATCTACCTCCCGAGATTGAGGCTAATCTTGCCGCGCAGGCGGCGGCGCAGGGAATTCCGTTGCCGGAATACCTGCGGCGGTTACTAGAGGAACAAGTGCCGACGGGCACCGGCAATGCGCTCTCGCCCGAAGAGCGCGCGGCTGCTTGGCGCGAGTCGGTAAAGGGGCTGCCGGACACCAAGCCGCTTTCCGACGAGGCGATCAGCCGGGAGAGCATCTATAATGCGCGCGGCTAGCCCGGATCATTCATGAGGGGTATGGGATTGCGGCGTGACGGCGGCA
>CAYMRQ010000123.1:13653-13905 GCA_964392845.1 uncultured Rhizobium sp. | reverse complement strand
GAATCGAACGGCACCCGATAAAGCAGCATGAAGATCAGCGGCGGACTGAGGATGTTGGCGACGAGCGGATGACGCGTCAGCCGGTAGAGAAGCCGGCGCCAGCGCCCGAGCCGGCGATATTCCGCAACCGTCAGGCAGGATGAATAGATGTCCAGTCCGGTCGGACCGCGTCGCTCCAAATTGTTCCACGAGCCGTGGTGCGCCGCGTGCTGCCGCCGCCACAAGGCGTAGGGCGTCAGCATCACCAGGCTG
>CAYMRQ010000123.1:0-13617 GCA_964392845.1 uncultured Rhizobium sp. | reverse complement strand
AACGAACCGTGTCCGCAATCATGCTGAATGATGAAGATCCGCACAAGAAACCCGGCCGCGACAACCGAGAGCGGCAACGCGACCCAGACAGACAGACGCACGCCGAGGTACATCGCGGCGCACGCGGCAAAAAAACCGCCGAACGATGTCAGCAGCTGCAACACGCTGCGCGCCGATACCGGGGCCTGAAAACGCAGAGTGCAGCCCTGGAGATCGCAACCGACACCGCCGGAGAAGGGATTGCGGGCGGGTTCAGGCTCTTTCAATCACTCAAATCCTGGTCTCATCGCCACGGTCTTGTCCTAGGTATCCCGGCGCAAGGTCGCCGCGCGGCCCAGCGTCGCATTGCCCACTCGCGCCCACCCATCGCCTGTGCAATGAGTGGCTGGGCCCGCATGTATTATATTGGGTTCATCCCGCGCGATAGAGAACTCAGTTAGCATCGGCCCGGAAATTGTCAACCATTGGGTTTTGGTGACCCAATTTACCGCGTATTTCCCTGAAAACGAAAGCGTCAAATCCTGGCTCGGCGGTGACCAGGCCAGGTTTTGAGAGAAACACGCGGGTTAAAAAACTGTCCCCGGCGAATCACGATTGTGCACAATCGGCAGCATCCCATATAACCGGCACAGCAGAATAGGCGTTGCGGCGAACGCCGTCGGGCGCGCGTTGTCCGGTCGGCCGGGGCCTCGCCTGCCTCCAAGGAGGATCTTAGTGAAATTCCGACCCTTGCATGACCGGGTGGTGATCCGCCGCGTCGGTGAAATTGAGAAGACCGCCGGGGGCATCTTCATCCCGGATACCGCCCGCGAGAAGCCGACCGAGGGCGAAGTCATCGCCGTCGGGCCGGGCATCCGCGGCGACGATGGGGAGATCCATGCGCTCGATGTCAAGGCCGGCGACCGGGTGTTGTTCGGCAAATGGTCGGGCAGCGAGGTCAAGCTCGACGGCGAGGATCTCATCATCATGAAAGAATCCGACATCATGGGCATCATCGCGAGCTGAAGGGGACAATAATCATGGCTGCAAAAGACATTCGCCAAAGTAGCGACGCGCGGGAGCGCATGCTGCGCGGCATCGACACGCTGACCAATGCGGTCCGGGTGACACTCGGGCCCAAGGGTCGCAACGTTGTCCTGGAGAGATCATACGGCGCGCCGCGGATCACCAAGGATGGGGTGACCGTCGCCAAGGAGATCGAACTTTCCGACAAGTTCGAGAACATGGGCGCCCAGATGGTCAAGGAGGTCGCCAGCAAAACCAGCTCCGAGGCCGGCGACGGCACCACAACCGCGACGATCCTCGCCCACGCGCTGGTGCGCGAGGGGGTGCGCGCCGTCGCGGCCGGCATGAACCCGATGGATCTGCGGCGCGGCACGATCTCCGCCAACGGAGACAAGGAAATCGGCCGGATGCTGGCCGAGGCGATGGAGAAGGTCGGCAAAGACGGCGTCATCACCGTCGAAGAGGCCAAGTCGCTCGAAACCGAACTCGACATCGTCGAAGGCATGCAGTTCGACCGCGGCTATTTGAGCCCGTATTTCGTCACCAACCCGGAGAAGATGCTGGCCGAGCTCGAAGAGCCCTACATCTTGCTGCATGAGAGCAAGCTCTCCAGCCTGCAGGCGCTGCTGCCGATCCTCGAAGCGGTGGTGCAAAGCTCGCGGCCGCTGTTGATCGTCGCCGAGGATATCGAGGGCGAGGCGCTCGCCACGCTGGTGGTCAACAAGCTGCGCGGAGGCCTCAAGGTGGCGGCGGTCAAGGCGCCCGGCTTTGGCGATCGGCGCAAAGCCATGCTCGAGGACCTTGCCATCGTGACCGGCGGTCAGGTGATCAGCGAAGACCTCGGCATCAAGCTCGAAAACGTCACCCTCGACATGCTCGGCACCGCGAAAAAGGTGCGCATCGAAAAGGAGAATACGACGGTGATCGACGGCGCCGGCGGCAAGGACGCCATCCTTGCCCGCGTCGCCCAGATCAAGGCGCAGATCGAGGAGACCACCTCGGATTACGACAAGGAGAAATTGCAGGAGCGCCTGGCCAAGCTCGCCGGCGGCGTCGCGGTGATCCGCGTCGGCGGCGGCAGCGAGATCGAGGTCAAGGAGCGCAAGGACCGCGTCGACGACGCGATGCACGCGACCAAGGCCGCGGTCGAGGAGGGCATCGTCGCCGGCGGCGGCGTCGCGCTGCTCTACTCCGCCAAGGTCCTCGATGGTCTCACTCCCGCCAATAACGACCAGAAGTTCGGCATCCAGATCGTCCGCAAGGCGCTCCAGGCGCCGGCCCGGCAGATTGCCGAGAACGCCGGGACCGACGGCTCGATCGTCGTCGGCAAGCTGACCGACAAGGGCGACCCCAATTTCGGCTTTGACGCCCAGTCGGGCGAGTACAAGGACATGGTGGTTGCCGGCATCGTCGACCCGGCCAAGGTGGTGCGGGTCGCCTTGCAGGACGCCGCATCGGTGGCCGGGCTGCTGATCACGACCGAGGCGATGATAACCGACCGGCCGGAACCGAAACCGGCCGGGATGCCGCACGACGATCATGGCATGGGCGGCATGGGTGGCATGGGTGGTGGCATGGGTTTCTAACGAACGGCGATTTTGGCCTGCTTCCCGCCCACGCCGCAGGACATGCTCCCGGGGCGTGGGCGGCGGCCTGCCAGCCATCAAAGAGAGGCGGCACCCAAGGTCGCAAAGACGAAAGGCCAGTAATCACAGAAAGGCTAGGCCGCGATGCAGGTTTTCGTGCGTGACAACGACATCAACTCGGCCCTACGGGTGCTGAAGAAGAAAATGCAGCGCGAGGGCACGTTTCGCGAGATGAAGCGGCGCCGCGCCTATGAAAAGCCGTCCGAACGCCGCGCCCGCGAACAGGCCGAGGCGGTGCGCCGGCATCGCAAGATGCTGCGCAAGCGCCTCGAGCGCGAAGGCTATTAGGAGTCACTCGGGCGCGGGCTCGTCGTCGTCGTGCAGCGTCGGCGGAACCTCCGGCTCGCGCAACGCGGCGCGTTCCTGTCGCGTCTTGAGCTTGTCTTCCCGCTTGGCTTTCTTGGCGCGGTCGCGCTCGGCCCGACCAAAACGGTAATTGGGTTTCGCCCGCATCCACTGCTCCCGATCTGTCCTGGCTCTAGAATGATGGCCGGCTCGCCGCTCCCGCCGGATCGGCGCGACCTAGTCGACCCGCAAGGTGATAGGATGGCCCGACAAGCCGATCGTTCAAGTCATCATCCGCCACGCGGCAACGATTGCCGTGCCAGAGAATAATCCGCGGGGACGATAAATTCCAATGGAGCAGCCGACCACACCGCCCTTGCCGGCGGCATATTATCGTCATCACGCGGCGCGGATTCGCCAACTGGCGAGGCAAGCGATAACCGCCGGAATCAGAGAGCATCTCGATGACGTGGCTTTGCAATACGACCTCCTGGCGGAGCGGGTCGAGAGCATACCCCATACCGGGCGCAGCCGGGACTGACCCGGCGCTGACGGTTCGCAGAAAGCGCCGCGATCATAGCCCGTGCGGCGCTCCTCGATTGCGATCCCGCCCCGGTCTGGGTTATTGACGGCTCGCCCGCACCAGGAGGATCTCGACACATGGCACAGGCTGGGCCGCTTTCCGGCATCACCATCATTGACCTGTCGCGCATTCTCGCCGGACCCTACTGCACCTTGCTGCTGGCCGAACTGGGCGCCAGGGTGATCAAGGTCGAAGCACCGACATCCGGCGACGACGCCCGGCAATACGGCCCGTTCAAGGGTGGCAAATCGACTTATTTCGCTAGCGTCAACCGCGGCAAGGAGTCGATCGTGCTCGACCTCAAGGCGCCCTCTGACCGCGACATCTTCGAGCGCCTGCTCGACAAGGGCGATGCCCTCGTCGAGAACTTTCGGCCGGGCACGATGGAAAAGCTCGGCTATGGCTGGGACAGCCTGCATGCGCGCTATCCCCGCCTGATCTATGCCGCCGCCTCGGGGTTCGGCCACACCGGCCCCTACTCGCATTACCCGTCCTACGACATGGTCGTGCAGGGCCTCGGCGGGATCATGAGCATCACCGGGGCACCCGGCATGCCGCTGGTGCGGGTCGGCACCTCGGTCGGCGACCTCGCCGGCGGCCTCTATACCGCGATCGCGCTCAACGCCGCCTTCCTGCATCGCGAGCGTACCGGAGAGGCGACCAAGGTTGATGTCGCGCTGTTCGACTGCCAGCTGGCGCTCCTCGAAAACGCCGTCATGCGGTACACGACGACCGGCGAGATCCCGGGGCCGATGGGCGCGCGCCACCCCTCGATCACCCCGTTCGAGGCCTTTCCCACCGCGAACGGCAACATCATCATCGCCGCCGGGAATGACGGCCTCTACGTCAAGCTGGCGCAGGCGCTGGAGCGGCCGGACCTCGCCGACAACCCGCTGTTCAAGACCAACGCCCTGCGCAACCAGCACCAGGAGGCGCTGAAGGCCGAGATCGAGGGGGTGCTGCGCGGCGGGACCACCGAGCATTGGATCGCGCTGCTGGAAAAGGCGGGAATACCGTGCGGCCCGGTCAACAACGTCGCCCAGGCGCTCGCACATCCGCAGACAGCGGCGCGCAACATGCTCGTCGCGGTCGACGACCCGGTGACCGGACCGTTGCAGCTCGCCGGCAATCCGATGAAATTCTCCGCCTTCGCCGACCCGCCAACGCGTGATGCCGCCCCCGACCTCGACGCCGACCGCGAGCGGATCCTGCGCGAATTGGGGTTGTGAGCTAATCGCCATCCAACGCTCTGGCGCGCCAACCATTTCAACCGTCATCCCGGCGAAAGCCGGGACCCACTCATCCGGGCCTGAGACGGTTGAAGAGTGGGTCCCGGCGAAAGCCAGGCTTTCGCCGGGATGACGGTATCATAATGATCCGCCGCATTCTGACCGGTACCCTGCTGCTGGTGCTGATCCTCGGCGGCGGTTGCTATCTCTATCTCCGGTCGTCGCTGCCGCAGGTCGAGGGCCGGATCGCGGTCAGCGGGCTCAAGGGCGCGGTGACGATTGCCCGCGACAGCGACGGCGTCCCGCTGATCGCAGCTTCCGATGACGAGGATGCCGCCTTCGGTCTCGGCTTTGTCCATGCCCAGGACCGGCTGTTTCAGATGGAGGCGATGCGCCGCACCGGCGCCGGACGGCTATCCGAGATCTTCGGCGCGCAGACGCTGGCGGTCGACCGGCAGATGCGGGTTCTCGGGCTTTATCGCCTGGCTGAAGCAGAATTCGCGTCGCTGTCCGAGCCGGTGCGGCGCGGGATCGAGGCCTACGCCGCCGGGGTCAACGCTTTTCTCGTCTCGCGAAGCGGCGCCTTGCCGCCCGAATTCCTGCTGCTGCGCTGCGATCCGGAACCGTGGCGCCCGGCCGACAGCCTGGTTTGGGGCAAGCTGATGGCTCTGGAGCTCGCCGGGAATTATCGCGGCGAATTGCTGCGCGCGCGCCTTGCCCGCACGCTCTCGCCCGAAGAGCTTGGTTTCCTCTACCCCGAATACCCTGACGACGCGCCGACCACCTTGGCGGCGCTGGCGACGATCTACCGCCAGCT
The DNA here is from genome assembly GCA_964392845.1 of uncultured Rhizobium sp. Taxonomy (GTDB): domain Bacteria; phylum Pseudomonadota; class Alphaproteobacteria; order ATCC43930; family CGMCC-115725; genus DATARH01. Next base: position 8,052 of record CAYMRQ010000123.1, on the reverse strand, counting down.
CCCGCTCGACCGCCTCTACGCGGCATTGCCGCCCGTGGTCGGGCCGATCTACGCCTCGAACAACTGGGTGGTCGACGGCGCGCACAGCGCAAGCGGCAAGCCGCTCCTGGCCAACGACCCGCACCTCGCCCTTGGCGCGCCGGGCTTCTGGTACCTCGCCCGGCTGAAGACGCCGCAGCGCGAGATCGCCGGCGGCACCGTCGCCGGCACGCCGCTTGTCGTGATCGGCCACAACGACCGGATCGCCTGGGGCTTCACCACGACAGGCAGCGATGTCGAGGATCTCTTCATCGAGAAGATCGATCCCGCCGACCCCGGCCGCTACCTGACCCCGGACGGCAGCGCCGCCTTTGTGAGCCGCGAGGAGACGATCGCGGTGGAGGGCGCCGCGCCGGTCACCCTGACGATCCGCACGACCCGCCACGGCCCGGTATTGTCCGACGCGCTGCCCGCCGGCGCGGTCGACGACGGCTATGTCCTGTCGCTCGCCGCGACGTTTCTGACGGCCGACGATCGAACCGCCGAGGCCCTCTGGGGCATCAACCGCGCCGCCGATTGGAATGAATTTCGCACGGCGCTGCAACCCTTTGTCGGGCCGCAGCAGAACATCGTCTATGGCGATACCGCCGGCACGATCGGGTTTATCGCGCCCGGCCGCATCCCGATCCGCAAGAGCGGCAACGGCTGGCTCCCGGTGCCGGGCTGGACCGGAGATTACGACTGGACCGGGACCATCCCGTTTGCCGAGCTGCCCCAGGCGAGCAACCCGGCATCCGGGCAGTTTGTCAGCGCCAACAACAAGATCGTGCCCGACCGCTATCCCTATTTCCTGTCGCGCGACTGGGACCTGCCGAACCGCGCCGAACGCATCGGTGAGCTGCTCGCCGCGACGCCGCTGCAATCGCCGGCGGCGAGCGCGGCTATTCAGGCCGACACACTGTCGATCGCGGCGCGCCGGCTGGTGCCGCTGATGACCCGGATCGTGCCCAGGGGCGAACCGGGGAGCGAGCTGGCGCGCGAGGCGATCGAGCGCTTGCGCGAGTGGGATTTCCGCATGGATTCCGACAAGGTCGAGCCGTTGCTGTTTACTGCCTGGCTGCGTGAATTTGCCCATGATGTGTTGTTCCGCCGCCTGGGCAAAGCGGCCGCCGATTACTGGGATCTGAAGCCACAGGTCATGACAGCGGTGCTGACCGCGCATCCGGAGTGGTGTGCCGACCCTAACACCCCCCACCCTTCCCTTCCCCGCCCCAGCCCCATCCCTAACCCTCCCCCGCACGCGGGGGAGGAAAGCGAGGGGGCAAAGCGGGGGAGAGTTGGCGAGGGGGTGGAGAGCTGCGATGCGCTGCTGGCGACCGCGCTCGATGCCGCGCTCGCCGAACTGGGCCGGGCCTATGGCCCGGATATGCTGCAATGGCGGTGGGGACGCGCCCATATCGCCCGGTTCGCGAACCGGGTTCTCGGCCGGATTGCGCTGTTGCGCGATTGGCTCGATGTCAGCGTGCCGACCCCGGGGGGCTTCGATACCGTCAACCGCGGCCCGACCACGATCCGCAACGACGCGCACCCCTACGAGCAGCGCTTTGGCGCCGGGCTGCGCATCATCACCGATCTCGCTTCCCCCGCCGACACCCGTATGATCGCGGTCCCCGGCCAGTCGGGCAACCCGCTGTCGCCACATTTCTCCGACCTGTTGCAGCGCTGGCGGCAGTTCGGCTGGCTGGTCCCCGGCCGCGCATCGGCGGTCGCCACACTCACTCTGGAACCCTCGCGATGAACGACCTCCCGGTGACGATCGCCGATATCCGCCGTGCCGAGGCGGCGATCGGCGGAGCGGTGGCGCGCACCCCGACGATCCGCGCCGCTTCGCTGTCCGAGATCGCCGGCTGCGAGGTTTTTCTCAAGCTCGAGACGCTGCACCCAACCGGCTCGTTCAAGGAGCGTGGCGCGCTGAACAAGCTCTTAAGCCTGACCGCGGCCGAGCGCAGCGCCGGGGTGGTCGCGATGTCGGCGGGCAACCACGCGCAGGGCGTCGCCTCGGCATCCGGGCGACGATCGTGATGCCGGCGGGAACGCCGTTCACCAAGATCGACCGCACCGAGGCACTCGGCGCCAAGGTGGTGCTGCGAGGCGACAGCCTGGTTGATGCACGCCGTGCCGCCGACACGCTCGCCAGCGAGCGCGGCCTCGTGCTCGTGCATCCCTATGACGACCCGGCCGTCATTGCCGGCCAGGGCACGATCGCGCTCGAAATGCTGGCCGACTGCCCCGGGCTGGACAGCTTGATCGTGCCGATCGGCGGCGGCGGGCTGGTCTCCGGCATCGCGGTGGCGGCGAAGGCGCTGGCGCCGGATATCGAAATCATCGGTGTGCAGTCGGCGCTCTACCCCTCGATGTACCGGATCCTGCGGGGCATCGATCCGGGCTTGCCCACCGAAGGGACGACGCTCGCCGAAGGGATCGCGGTCAAGGAGCCCGGGGAGCTGACCCGCCGCATCGTCAAGGCGCTGGTCGGCGCGGTGCATCTGGTCAGCGAGCGGCAGCTCGAAAGCGCGGTCGAGCTCTTGATCGAGCGCCAAAAGCTCGTCGTCGAAGGCGCCGGCGCGGCGGGCGTGGCGGCGCTGCTCGCCGACCCCGAGCGCTTCCGCGGGCGGAAGGTCGGCATCGTCTTGACGGGCGGCAACATCGACGCGCGCCTCCTCGCTTCGCTGCTGATGCGCGGCCTGGTGCGCGGCGGCCGGCTCGTGCGGCTGCGCGCCGAACTGCCCGACCTGCCCGGCGTCCTGTCGCGGGTCGCGGGCGTCATCGGCGCGCTCGGCGGCAACATCGTCGAGGTGCACCACCAGCGCCTGTTTCACGACACCTCGGTCAAGCGGGCCGAGCTCGACGTGGTGGTCGAGACCCAGAACCGGCGGCATGTCGATACGATCATCGACGCCCTGGTCGACGCCGGCTTCCCGACCCAGCTGCTCTCCGCCAGCGAAGGCGGCGACATCGACGCGGGCTAGTCCCGCCGCCCCCTGACCGGCACGATCAGCACGCGGTCGACGCGGCGGCCGTCCATCTCGACGATCTCGAAGCGGTAGCTGTCGGCCGTGATCCGGTCGGCGACCATCGGCACGCGGTTGAGCTGCGCCATCAGGTAGCCGCCCAACGTGTGGAACTCGGGGTCTTCGCCCGGCAGATGCGCGACGCCCAATACCCGCTTCAGCTCGTCGAGCCCGAGCATGCCTTCGACCAGCCAGGTGCCGTCCTCGCGGTGAACGATGCGCGGGTCGCTCTCGCCGGTTCCGGGAATGTCGCCGACCAGCGCCTCGAGGATGTCGGTCAGGGTCACCAGCCCTTCGAGGTCGCCATATTCGTCGACGACCAGCGCCATCGGCTCGTCGCTGGTCTTGAACACCTCGAGCGCGCGCAGCACCATCACGGTATTCGGCAGAAACAGCGGCGGGCGCAGCGCCGCGCGCAGGTTGAAGGGCTGCCCGGCCAACGACGCGACGAGCAAATCCTTGACCTGAACGATGCCGGCGAGCTGATGAGTGCCGCCCTGCAAAACCGGGAACCGGGAATAGGCGCTGTCGCGAATCCGCCCTCTGGTCTCCTCCTCGGGATCGTCGAGATCGAGAAACTCGATCTGGGTGCGCGGCGTCATCAGCGTGCCGATCCGGCGGTCGCCGAGCCGCAGCGCCATCTCGACGATCGCGGTTTCAGCAAGCGGGATGTGCCCGGCCGCCACTCCCTCGCGCAACATGAAGCCGATCTCTTCGTCGGTGACCGGTACCGGCTCGCCGTGCAGCGGCAATATCCGCAGGATCAGATCGGTCGTCGCGCTCAACAGCCATTCCAGTGGCGCCCCGACCCGCGCCATGCCGCGCATGAAGCGGGCCACCGCGGCGGCGATGCGCTCGGGATGGGACAGCGCGAGCCGCTTCGGCACCAGTTCACCAAGAATCAGCGAGAAATATGAGATGCCGATCACCACCACCGCCATGCTGATCGCGTGGGCGTAGCGGGCGAGAAGCCCGCCGTACTCGATCAGGTATCCCTGCAGATGTTCGCCCAGCGTCGCTTCGCCATAGGTACCGGATAGGACGGCGATAACGGTGATCCCGATCTGCACCGTCGCCAGCAGCCGCGACGGGTCGCCCTTCAGCTCGAGCGCGGCTTCGGCGCCGCGGCTGCCCTCCGCGGCGAGCGGCTGCAGCCGCGCCGGCCGCGCTGAAACGAGCGCGATCTCGGCCATCGCAAAAAAGCCGTTCACCAGGATCAGCAACAGGATGATCGACAGCTGCAGGGTCAGCATGGCAAGCCCCGCTAATGACAGTCATCCCGGCGAAGGCCGGGACCCACTTGTCAACCGTTCCGGGAGCTGATCAGTGGGTCCCGGCCTTCGCCGGGATGACAAGTTAAGTTTCTCGACGCGGCGAGTACCCGAGCGTCAGCGCGAATAGTATTCGACGACGAGGTTCGGCTCCATCGTCACCGGAAACGGCACATCGGCCAGCTTCGGCGCCCGGACAAAGCGGCCGCGCATGCGTTCGTGGTCGATCTCGACGTAATCGGGCACGTCGCGCTCGCTCGATTGCGTCGCTTCGAGGACCAGCGCCATTGCCTTCGCCCGCGGCTTCAGCTCGATCGTGTCGCCGTCGCTCAGCTTATAGGAAGGGATGTTGACCCGCTTATCGTTGACCAGCACATGCCCGTGGTTGACGATCTGGCGGGCGGCGAACGGCGTCGGCGCCAGCTTCATCCGATAGACCGTCGCATCGAGCCGGCGTTCCAGGAGCTCGATCAAATTCTCGCCGGTATCGCCGCGCCGCCGCACCGCCTCCTCGTAGAGGCGCCGGAACTGACGCTCGCCGATATTGGCGTAATAGCCCTTGAGCTTCTGCTTGGCCGAAAGCTGGGTGCCGTAGTCGGACGGCTTCTTGCGCCGCTGGCCATGCTGGCCGGGCCCATATTCGCGGCGGTTGAGCGGGCTCTTCGCCCGGCCCCACAGATTGACGCCGAGGCGGCGGTTGATCTTGTACTTCGATTCCTCGCGCTTGCTCATATTGGCCGGATCCGCGTTAGCTTGTTGTTGTCCCAATAGGGCCATCCACCGCATCACCGCGGAGGCCGGGGCGAGTCGCCCACGTTCTTGGGAAAGGCGGTGCACTATAGTCGGCGAGCCGGCCAAGTCAAATCAGCCACTCGGCGGCAGCGGCGCGACGCTGCCGCCCTCGACAGCCCCGATCTACTCCGCCGCCGCGGCGCGGTTCGCGCGCTTGCGATCGTTGACGTCGAGCAGGCGCTTCCTGAGGCGGATCGCCTTCGCCGTGACCTCGACCAGCTCGTCGTCCTCGACGTAGGCGATCGCCTCTTCGAGGCTCATCTGCACCGGCGGGGTCAGCTTTACCGCCTCGTCCTTGGCGGTGGTGCGGATGTTGGTGAGCTGCTTGCCCTTGCGCGGGTTGACATCGAGGTCGTTGCCGCGGCTGTGGGCGCCGATGATCATTCCGGCGTAAACCTCGGCGCCGGGGGTGATGAAGAGCGGGCCGCGCTCTTCGAGGTTCCACAGGGCATAGGCAACCGCGGCGCCTTGCGAGTTCGAAATGAGGACGCCGGTGCGCCGCCCCTCGATCGGCCCCTTGTACGGGGCATAGCCGTGAAACAGCCGGCTCATCACGCCGCTGCCGCGCGTATCGGTCAGAAATTCGCCGTGATAGCCAATCAGGCCGCGCGTCGGCGCGAGGAACGACAGCCGCCGCTTGCCGCCCCCCGAGGGCCGCATATCCTGCATCTCCGCCTTGCGGCGGCTCATCTTGTCGACGACGATCCCGGCGAATTCCTCGTCGACATCGACGATGATCGCCTCGATCGGTTCGAGCCGCTGGCCGCTCACCGGATCGGTCTTGAACAGCACGCGCGGCCGCGAGATCGACATCTCGAACCCCTCGCGGCGCATCGTCTCGATCAAGACCCCGAGCTGCAGCTCGCCGCGTCCGGCAACCTCGACGGAATCCCGCTCGCCGCTTTCGCGCACTTTGATCGCGACGTTGCCCTCGGCTTCGCGATGGAGCCGCTCGGCGATGACGCGCGAGGTGACCTTGCTGCCGTCGCGGCCGGCGAGCGGGCTGTCATTGACCGAGAAGGTCATCGCCAGCGTCGGCGGGTCGATCGGGTCGGCCGGCAAGGCGGTCGTCACCTCGGGCGCGCAGATCGTGTCGGCGACCGTGGTCAGCGTGAGGCCGGCGACCGCAATGATGTCGCCGGCGCGCGCCTCCTCGATCGGCCGCCGCTCCAGCCCGCGATAGGCCAAGAGCTTGGTCAGCCGCGCCTGCTCGATCGTGCGCCCGTCGCGGCTCAATGACTTGACCGGCATGTTGAGGCGGGCGACCCCGGAATGAATGAGGCCGGTCAGCACGCGCCCCAGAAACGGGTCGTAGTCGAGCGTCGTCGCCAGCATCGCAAAAGGCGCGTCCGCATCGGCTTTGGGCGGCGGCACATGCGATATGATCAGCTCGAACAGCGGCGACAAATCCCGGCCCCGATGATTTTCCAGCGCGGCGAGATCGCTGACCGCCCAGCCGTCGCGGCCCGCTGCGAACAGGGTCGGGAAATCGAGCTGCGCTTCGTTGGCGTCCAGGAGCGCGAACAGATCGAAGATCTCGTTGTGGACCGCGCCCGGCCGCGAATCGGAGCGGTCGACCTTGTTGATCACGACGATCGGCTTGAGGCCGCGCGCCAATGCCTTGGCGACGACGAATTTGGTCTGCGGCATCGGGCCTTCAGCGGCGTCGACCAGCACGAGGACGCCATCGACCATGCTGAGGATGCGCTCGACCTCGCCGCCGAAATCGGCATGGCCGGGCGTGTCGACGATGTTGATCTTGGTGCCGTGCCAGGCCACCGAGGTGCACTTGGCGAGGATGGTGATGCCACGCTCGCGCTCCAGCTCGTTCGAGTCGAGCGCCCGCTCGGCGACCTGCTGATTGGCGCGGAAAGAACCGCTCTGGCGCAGCAATTGGTCGACGAGCGTCGTCTTGCCATGGTCGACATGCGCGATGATCGCGATGTTGCGGATATCCATTGAACCCTGAACGCGAAGCGGCGGCGGAGTGCTCAAACGAGACCCGCCGCCTTGACAAGCCCGGAGAGCGCGGTCTCGGGCCGCGCGCCGACATGGCTGATGATTTCGGCGGCGCACAGGCTGCCGACTGCGCCGCAAATGGGGAGCGCGAGGCCATGGGTCAAGCCGTAAAGGAACCCTGCGGCATAGAGGTCGCCCGCCCCGGTGGTGTCGACCAGCCGTGCCACCGGGACCGCGGCGACGCTATATTCCTCGCCGTCAGCGAGCACAACGCTGCCTTCGGCGCTGCGGGTCAAGGCCGCCACCGCGACATGGCCGCGCACCGCCGCCGCGGCGGCGGCAAAGTCGTCGGTCTCGTAGAGCGAACAGATCTCCGCCTCGTTGGCGAACAGGATGTCGACCTCGCCGGCGACCAGCTCGCGGAACGCCGCGCGATGCCGCGCCACGCAGAACGGGTCGGAGAGGCTGAGCGCGACCCGATGCCCGGCGCGGTGAGCGATCGCCGCCGCCGCGCGGAACGCCTCCTGCGCCCGCGGCGGGTCGAACAGATAGCCTTCGAGGTAGGTGATTCGCGCCGCGGCGATCAGCGCGGGATCGATGTCCTCAGGCCCCAGCTCGACGCAGGCGCCGAGATAGGTGCCCATCGTGCGCTGCCCGTCCGGCGTGACCATGATAAGGCAGCGCGCGGTCCCCGGCCCTGATGTCGCGGCCGGGGTGTCGAAGCGCACTCCGATCGCGGTGATGTCGTGCCGGAAGACCGCGCCCAGCAAATCGTCGCGCACCTTGCCGATGTAGCCGCCGGTCCCGCCGAGCGCGGCGATCCCGGCCATCGTATTGCCGGCCGAGCCGCCTGAACTCTCGATCGCCGGCCCCATCGCCCGATACAGCGATTCGGCGCGCACGGCATCGATCAGCGTCATCGCTCCCTTGGCCAGGCCCTCTTCAGCAAGAAACGAACCGTCGGCATGCGCGATCACATC
>CAYMRQ010000122.1:0-13961 GCA_964392845.1 uncultured Rhizobium sp. | reverse complement strand
GCAACGCGATGCTCCTGGTCGTCGCCGGCTTTCCGGCAGCGTTCATCGGCATTCTGTTCACCGGCTCGTTGTTGATCGAGGTCATCTTCTCGCTCGACGGCCTGGGGTTGTTGGGGTTCGAGGCGGCGATCAACCGCGACTACCCGATCATGTTCGGCGCGCTTTACGTGTTCACCCTGATCGGGCTGGCGCTGAAGCTGATCAGCGACCTGACGTACATGCTGATCGATCCGCGCATCGATTTCGGGCGGCGCGGCGCCTGAGGGCCCTGGAATAATTGGCACGATCGGCGGCTCGCGATCTTTGACCCGGCCGGCGGGGCGCATCACAATGGCGGTGCAAACGCTCACCGCACCGGGTACAGAGGCGGCATGCCATGAAATATGTCGAGCAGGTGTTGCAGCCCGGCGAAACCGTGACTTATGCCACGAGCCTGCATTGGCTGGTTTACCTGCGCGCCATCCTGCTGCTGATCCTCGCCTTCCTCTGTCTGATCGCATCGGCCAGTGTTGAAGAACCGGTTGCCAAGCTCGCCTTGACGATCGTCGCCGCCCTGCTTGGCCTGATCGCGCTGGTATCGGGGCTGGACGCCCTGATCCGGCGATCGACGACCGAACTCGCGGTGACCGATCGGCGGGTCATCTACAAGACCGGCATTTTCCAGCGCCACAGCATGGAGATGAACCGCTCGAAGGTCGAAACCGTCGGCGTCAACCAATCGATCCTCGGCCGCATCCTCGGCTACGGCACGGTCAGCGTGCGCGGCACCGGCGGCAGCTTCGAGCCGATCCCGTTCATCGGCGACCCGCTGACCTTCCGGAGCCACATCACGGCGGGCTAGTCGATGCCACGCTCTCGCGCAGCCGCGTCCCCGCTGCGGCGGAATTCCGGCGAGCCGGCGGCTTCCAGCCCCGGCGCGGCGCTGTCGATCGGCCTCTGCGCGGCGATCGTCGCGGCCAGCGTCCACGAGCCGCGCGTGCTGACGATACGGCTCCGGTCGGGCCGGCTTGCCGCCTCTCGCGCAAGCAAAGCTTGCGCTGACGGCGTCAGGCGAAGCTCCGCTTCGCCGAGAGCCGGGCACGGCGCGGCAGAGGCGGCCGAGGCATTGCCCTCCGGTCCGCTCGAAGCCGAGCACCGCACGCTGGAGATCGGGTTGCGCGCCTGGGTCGAGCGGCAGACCAGCCAGCGCCTCGGCTATGTCGAGCAGCTTTACACCTTTGGCGACCGCGACCGGGCGATGGGCGATGGGGCGGGCGACGGGAGCCTCGCCCTGCCGGCCCTGGTCGTGGCCTATCTGGCATTGGCGCGCGAGGCGCACCCGGCCGGCCCGGCCGATGCGGCCGCGGCCGATGCGGCCGCGGCCGATGCCGAATGGCGCGGCTGGTATCGCTATTTCCCGTGGGAGGATTGGCGCGGCGGCAAGCCGCCCCTGCTCGAACCGCTCGAGGCGCGGCTCGAAATCTGGGCCGCGGAGGCCGGGAGCGAGCCCGAGCGGCAGCTGCGCGAGGAGCGGCTCGGGCTCGCCTTCGGCCGGCACGGCGCGTCATGGAACGAGGAACTGGTCCTCGAACGCTACGAGCTGCTCTACGAGGCCGGGTTGGTCGCCGAGGCGGCGCGAACCCCCGGACGGCCGCCCGCGAGGGCGGGCGTTCCGGGGATCAGCCGGGAGGCAGTGGACATCGACGGCGCCGCCCAGGGACTCACCACCGGGGTGGCGATGGCATCGGACCATCGCCGCATCCTGGCAACCGCGATCGGCCGGCTGCGCGGCAAGATCAAATACCGCCCGGTGGTGTTCGAGCTGATGCCGCCCGCCTTCACGCTCCTGCAACTGCAGCGCACCGTCGAGGCGCTCGCCGGGGTCAGGCTGCACAAGCAGAATTTTCGCCGGCTCGTCGAGCAGCAGGGTCTCGTCGAGGAAACCGGCGCGATGAGCGCCCAGACCGGCGGCCGGCCCGCCCGCCTCGTCCGCTTCCGCCGCGAGGTCCTCCTCGAACGCCCCGCCCCGGGCCTGCGCCTGCGCGCCGGACGGCGCGCGGCGGGCTGATCGGCATTGCGTGGCAGCGCACAATTTCCACAACGGGCAAGCATCTATTCTACTATCCTGTGATCTACATCGATCAGACCGGGGGGTAAGGCTGGCATGAGAAGGCTGCGGTGAGCCCATCGATTGAAACGGTGGCCGGACCGATCGATGGGGCGTCGACCGCCAACTTGCTGCTATGCGTGGATCTCGACGGCACCTTGGTAAAAATCGACACGATGCAGGAAGCGGCCTTCGGTGCTGCTGTTGCTGATTGGCTGGTGATCTTTCGCATTCCGGCTTGGCTCTTCATTGGCAAGGCGCGCCTCAAACAGGAATTGGCAAGACGCTGGCAGTTCGAACCGGCCCATCTCCCCTACAACGAAGCTCTCCTCGATTATCTGCGTACGGAACGCGCTCGGGGTCGGCCGATCGTGCTGGCGACCGCTGCCCCCCAGGAGGTCGCGGGTCGCATCGCTGCCCATCTCGGCCTGTTTGATCAGGTCATCGCCTCCGATGGCGTCACCAATCTGCGCGGCCGTGTTAAGGCCGAGGTTCTGTGTCGATCCTTTGGGGCAAAGAGATTCATCTATGCCGGCAACGATTCGACGGATCATGCGGTGTGGCGCGAATCGGCGGGAGCCGTGATCGTCAACGCGCGTCGGGGCGTGCGTCGCACGGCGCAGGCCCGCTACCCTGTCGTCGCGATAATTGACAGCGGGACCAGCCGGATTCGGGCCGCGGTCAAGGCGCTGCGTCCCTATCAATGGGTGAAGAACCTCCTGACCTTCGTTCCTCTCTTGGCGTCGGGAGCCCTTGCCGACCGCACCGCCTGGACGGCGACCATAGCGATTTTCGCGGCATTCTGCGCGCTGGCCTCCGCCGTTTACATTCTGAACGACATAACCGATCTTGCTGCCGACCGCGCCCATCCGCGCAAATCGCGGCGGCCCTTCGCGAGCGGCGCGCTGACCATCGGCGAAGGCCTCGCGATGGTGCCCGGCCTTGCACTGATCGGCTTGGCGCTGGGGTGGTACAGCGGTGCGCTGCCGGCTCTCATTCTCTATGTGGCGATGTCGCTCTCCTACAATTTCAAGCTGAAGGAGATGCCGCTAATCGATGTTTTCGTGCTCGGGGGCCTCTATACGCTGCGGCTTTTTGGCGGTGGCGAAGCCAGCGGGCACCAAGTATCGCTTTGGCTGCTGGGATTCTCGAGTTTTCTGTTCCTGAGCCTTGCCTTGATCAAACGCGTCTCGGAGCTGCATCGCCTGCCTCCCGACCGTGGCGGAGAGCTGGCGCGCCGCGGCTATTTGCGCGAGGACATAACGATCCTGCAGATGATGGGCACGGCGGCGAGCTTCACCTCGGCTCTTGTCCTCTCGCTTTACGTTCAGAGCGACACGGCCTCGCACGCCTATGCGCAGCCGTCGCTGCTGTGGGGAGTCGTGCCGCTGATGCTCTTTTGGCAGTGCCGCCTGTGGCTATCGACTGCACGCGGCTACATGCAGGATGATCCGATCGTCTATGCAGCGCGCGACTGGGTATCCTGGGTGGTCCTGCTTTGCCTCATCCTCCTGGCAGTGGGAGCTTATATCCCCTTCGGCGGGCCGAGCCTATGACGGCTCCAATGGATGTATTCTCATGATCTCCTGGCCGCTTTTCTCAATGGTTTTGGTCAGTGTTGCCTGCTCGGCTGCCGCACAATTGTCGATGAAGCACGGCATGGCGCAGCAGGTGGTGCAGCAGGCGATCGTGCTGGGCAATTGGGTAGTTGTCGCGCGCACGGTGATCCTCAACTTCGCTGTTCTGGGGGGCCTTGCGCTCTATGGCCTGAGCGCCGCGATCTGGCTCTTTGTTCTGGCGAAGCTCGATGTCTCGGTCGCCTATCCGTTTGTCGCCTTGGGCTTTCTAGTAACCATGGGTTTAGGTTGCCTATTATTCGGCGAGGCGCTCACGTCACGCAAACTACTCGGGACGATCTTTGTGATGATCGGCGTCTATCTCGTAGCATCGGTAAAATAGAGTGTGATATATTTTACACTCTAAGCGCCGACGAAAATCAGGAATATGCAGATCTTCGAGATAAGACGCATGAAGATCGTCGGGGTATTCACCGTATATCTGATCGCTGTTATCCTACTATTCTTTTTAGCACCACATAATGGCGAGTTTTGGTGGAGCGATTCACCTCGCCATGCGCTGAATGGCGTCCTTATTAAAGACATGGCTGTCGCCTTTCCCTGGCGCGATCCGGCTGGCTTTGCCATGCAGTATTATATCCAATATCCTGCGCTGACAGTTCTCTTTTACCCGCCGCTATTTTATATCGTTTTGGCGCCTTTGTACGCCCTCTTCGGCGTGTCACACGCAACGGCTCTCGCAGTGGTATTGGCCTATTACCTTACCTTCGCATTCGGCATGTATTTTTTGGCACGCCGTTGGCTCGGTCCGTGGCTCGCTTTGGCCGTCGGAATTTCCGCCATGTGCGCGCCGGGGATCGCGCTTTGGGGCCGTCAGGTTATGCTCGAAGTGCCGGCGCTTGCTTGCGCGACATGGGGACTGTTGCTCTTGCGCCGACACGCCGAATCTGAACGGCCCGCCTTGCTTTATCCGGGCAGCTTCATCCTGCTGTGCGCCGTCTACACTAAAATCAGCGCCATCTTCCTGATCCCGGTCGCGGCGTTAATGTTGCTTGCGGCGCGCGGCAATACCATCTGGCGCGACCGCCATGTATGGATGGCCGCTATTCTGTTCCTGGTAGGACTCGTTCCGGTAACGGTTCTCACCCTCAAATTTGGCCAGGCGAACATGGCGTCCATGGTCGGCATCCCTGATGCGGTGGTGAGCCGCTATTCGCTCGCCGGGTGGTTCTGGTATGCGCGTCAATTGCCGGGGCAACTCGGCTGGGCGGTTCTTGCAGCCGCCATTCTCTGGCCCGTGCTGGCTCTAGCCGGACGTCGACCGCGCGATTTCGATCGCGCTGATCTGGTGCTGCTGCTCGGGTGGTTCCTGACGGGCTATATCTTTTTTTGCCTGATCGATCTCAAAGAGGCGCGGCATTCCACCCTTATTCTGCCACCGCTGATTTTCGCTGCATTCCTTGCAATCGACGGCCTATCGCCGGCGCGATGGGCGATTCCGCTCGGGTTGCTCCTGGTAGGTGTCACTGGTTTCTACACTTGGCGCTACGAACCCGTGCCCCAGGTTGCCGGCTATCGCGAGGCAGCTGAATGGATCGCACGTGAGGCGCCGAGAGATGCCGTCATTCTCTTCTCTGGCTACCGGGATGGCTCTTTCGTCTTCAATCTGCGCAGCTTTGAAACTCGGCGCAATCCCTATACCGTGCGCGCCGATAAGCTTCTGCTGGATGTCGCCGTGCGCCGCGAGTTGGGAGTAAGGCAGAGGCCGCTTGATGAAGCCGAGATCGGCACCATGCTCGATCAAATCGGCGTATATTATGCTGTCGCTCAGAGCGATTTCTGGACCGACCTTGACGTGATGGCGCGGCTCCAATCCGTGCTGCGGTCAGACCACTTCGAGGAAGTGGCGCGCATCCCGGTCGTCGCCAACGTCGGAACAGAGGACAAGGAACTCCGAATCTATCGGAACCGCCACCAGGTTAATGTGAATGGAACGACCCTGAAGCTCAACCTTCCGATCATCGGCCGAAGCCTCGAAGGGCGAATCGGCGGCCACCATTAACCATCAGAAGGCCTGCTCGTTTTGGCGCCTCGGCCATACATCCATTTGGTGAATACAGCGGCTTGGCAGGCGGTCGTTGACGACGGCCTGCCATGCCTGATCGAGTTGTCATAGGGGTTGACACCGCGGGATTTACCCTTATACTCATATTTAGCATAAGAGCTGCCGGACGGGGTGCCGCCCGGCTTTTCCGGGCCCTATAAATGCTCATATGGAGCATAACTGATGCCACCAGTGCTTGAGACCACGATACCCCGTCCCGCTTCGCCGTTTCCGCTGCCCGAGCTGTACAGCCGGGTCGAGCGCCATGTGCCGCGCTTCGAGTGGCCGCTTATGGCCGAGGACATCGCCGCGATCCTCAAGCTGAAGCGCGAGAGGAACGCGGTCATCCTGGCGCACAACTATCAGACCCCCGACATCTTCCACACCGTCGGAGACATCACCGGCGACAGCCTGGCGCTGGCCCGCGAGGCGGCGCGCACCGATGCCGCGGTCATCGTGCTCGCCGGGGTGCACTTTATGGCCGAGACGGCGAAGCTGTTGAACCCGGAAAAGACCGTGCTGATCCCCGACACACGGGCCGGCTGCTCGCTCGCCGCCTCGATCACCGCCGCGGATGTCAGGCTGATGCGGGCGCGCCATCCCGGTGTGCCGATCGTCACCTATGTCAACACCTCGGCCGCGGTGAAGGCGGAGAGCGACATCTGCTGCACCTCGGGCAATGCCAGGAAGATCATCGAGGCATTGGGCGTCCCCAAGGTCATCATGCTGCCCGACGAGTACCTCGCGCGCAACATCGCGGCGCAGACCAAGGTCGAGATCATCGCCTGGAAGGGCCATTGCGAGGTGCACGAGCGCTTCACCCCTGAGGATATCCGCAGCCTGCGCGAAACCCATCCCGGGATCACCGTGCTCGCGCATCCCGAATGCCCGCCCGAGGTCGTCGCCGAATGCGACTTCGCCGGCTCGACCGCCGCGATGGCCGATTATGTCGGGCAGAAGCGGCCAGCGCGGGTCGTGCTCTTGACCGAATGCTCGATGAGCGACAACGTCGCGCTGCAATACCCCGATCTCGATTTCGTGCGCCCGTGCAATCTGTGCCCGCATATGAAGCGGATCACCCTCAAAAACATCCGGCACGCGCTCGAAACCATGACCCACGAGGTGACGATCGCCCCCGAGATCGCCGACCGGGCGCGCCGCGCCGTCGAGCGCATGCTGGAAATCGGCTGAGCGGGCTCTCTGAGATCCGACGGTGATTTGCCCCTCACCCTCCCGCGCCAGGGAACTCCACCGCCGGCGCGGGTCCCTCCCTCTCCCCGCTTGCGGGGAGAGGGCTGGGGTGAGGGGCGACCAGCGAAAATCCGCTTGCATATGATATTGGGGTTCAATCGGTGCTCCGTCTGCTAATCGAGCCGATCGTCCGCGCCGCGCTGCTCGAAGATCTGGGGCGTGCCGGCGACATCACATCGGACGCGATCGTCCCCGCCGATGCACCGATCGATGCGGTCATCGTGGCGCGCCAGCCGGGCGTCGTTGCCGGGCTCGACGCGGGGCTGCTCGCCTTCGAGCTGCTCGACCCGGCCCTCAAGATCGAGCATGTGTGCACCGATGGGAGCCGAATCGAGCGCGGCCAGACGGTCGCCCGTATCAGCGGAAGGGCCCGGCCGGTGCTGGCGGCCGAGCGGACCGCGCTCAATCTGATCTGCCGCCTCTCCGGGGTCGCCACCGCAACGCGGTCATTGGTCGATGCGATCGCCGGCCACAAGGCCAAGATTGTGTGCACGCGCAAGACCACCCCGGGCCTGCGCATCCTCGAAAAGGAGGCGGTGCGGTTGGGTGGCGGCGCCAATCACCGCTTCGGTCTCGACGACGCGATGCTGATCAAGGACAACCATATCGCGCTCGCCGGCGGGGTCGGGCCGGCGCTCGAGCGGGCGCGCGCCCATGCCGGGCACCTCGTCAAGATCGAGGTCGAGGTCGACACGCTCGACCAGCTCGCCGAGGCGCTCGAACACCGGGTCGATGCGGTGCTGCTCGACAACATGGCCCCCGACACGCTGCGCCGCGCCGTCGCGATGGTCGCCGGCCGCGCGGTGACCGAGGCCTCCGGCCGGATCACCCGCGAGAGCGCGCCGGCGATCGCCGCATCCGGGGTCGACCTGATCTCCTCCGGCTGGATCACCCACAGCGCCCCGATCCTCGATCTCGGGCTCGATGTCGCATAGCGCAAAGCGCAAAGCGGAGTATTGACCCAACCTGCCGCTGGCGCCGGCCGGCCGCGGGTTCACGCAACCTCCAGGAACCCGGCGATGGCTGATCTGCCGCTGATAAAACCGCAAAACCGGCGAGGCCGCCCTTGCCGCTGGCCGGGCGGCAGCGAGGACGCTTATTCCGGCTCGCCGACCCGGCCGTCTGCGCCGCGGCGCAGCACCATGCCGGGGGTCGCGCCGGTATGGACCGCGTTGTCGACGACGACGACCCCGTTGACGATGACGCTGGTGCGCGCGCCGGTCGGATAGCGGTGCGGCTCGGCATAGGTTGCCCGGTCGCGGAAATCGGCGGGATCGAAGATCGCCACATCGGCGCGGTAGCCCTCGGCGAGGAGACCGCGGTCGCGCAGCTTCAGCGCGCGCGCCGAGCCGCCGGTCATCTTGTGAACCGCCTGCTCCAGCGGCAGGAGCTGCTGATCGTGCACGTAATGGCCGATGATCCGCGGAAAGGTGCCGTAAAAGCGCGGATGCGGCAGGCCCTGGCCGACAATGCCGTAATCGGCGACGCAATTGCCGTCGGAGCCGACAAGGGCTTTCGGTGAGCTCACGATCGTGCGGATGTCGTCTTCCGAGATCGAGGTGATCAGCACCCGGGTCGCGCCGTTATCCTCGATCAGGTAGTCGCAGACCAGGTCGATCGGCTCGGCGCCGCGCGCAGCGGCGAGCGCGGCGATGGTCTTTCCGGCATGCTGCGGCAGGTTGGGCGAGATCGAGACCTGCACCGCCTCCCAGGACGGGATGCGGCCCCAATTGTTGAGCCCGTGATCGGCGATCTCCGCTTCGATCCGGGCGCGAATCTCCGGTAGCGCGAGCCGCGCCAGCATCGCCGCGTTATCGCCCACCTGCACCCAGGGCGGCAGCAGGTTCTTCAACGGATTGGCGCCGGCAGCATAGGGGTAGGCGTCGCAATCGATGTCGCAACCCTCGACCCGCGCCTGCTCGATGCGCGCGAGGATCGCGCCGGCTCTGCCCCAATTGTCGACCCCGGAGCATTTCAGATGGACGATTTCGACATGGATCGGATAGGCGCGGGCGACCGCGATCGCCTCCTCGACCGCCTCCATCACCTTGTTCGACTCGTCGCGGATATGGGTGAAATAGCCGGCCCGGTGCCGCGCCACGACCGCGCACAGCGCCATGATCTCGGCGGGCTCGGCGAAGCTGCCCGGCGGGGTGAAGAGGCCGGTCGAGAGGCCGAGCGCGCCGGCGCCGAGCCCCTCGTCGAGGAGCGCGATCATCTGGTCGAGCTCGGCGGGGGTGGGCGCGCGGTCGTCGAGCCCCATGACCATCAGCCGCAATGTGTTGTGGCCGACCAGCATCCCGGCATTGACCGCGACCTTGGGGAAGCTGTCGAGATAATCGGGAAAACTCACCTCGCGGAACGGCAGCCACGGCGCCCCGCCGCTCAGGTAATCGGCGAGCATCTGCGCCTTGCCCGGCAGCACCGGCGCGACCGAGAAGCCGCAATGGCCGATGATCTCGGTCGTCACCCCCTGGCGCACCTTGCTTTCGGCCTTCGGGTTGATCGGCAGGGTGAAGTCGGAATGGGTCTTGATGTCGATGAAGCCCGGGGTCACCGCCAGCCCCGCGGCGCCGATGACCCTGGCCGCCTTGCCCGGGAGCGAGGCGCCGATGCGGGCGATCCGGCCATCGGCGATCGCCACATCGGCGCTCTCGCCCGGGCGGCCGCTGCCGTCGATGACCGTGCCGCCGCGGATCAGGATGTCCCAGGCCATGTTACCTCGCTCCCCCTAATGCAATGCTCGGCGAAAGTGCCCCTCACCCTGTCCCTCTCCCCGCCAGCGGGGAGAGGGAACGCAGCCGGTCGAGCATTCAAGCCGTCGAAAGGATATTCTCGGGAGGCGCGGCTCCTCCCCCTCTCCCCGCTTGCGGGGAGAGGGCCGGGGTGAGGGGCAAAACGGTGCCGGATACTGGAGGGTTGCGCAATGAAGCTATTCTATGCCGCGGGCTCGCCCTATGCGCGGATCATCCGGGTGGTGCTGCGCGAATTGGGGCTCATTGCCCGCATCGCCGAGGAGGAGGTCACCTTGCGCGACCCGAACTCGACGCTCCTGGGCTACAACCCCGGCGGCAAGGTGCCGAGCCTCGAACTCGACAACGGCACGATCCTCAACGAAAGCCTCCTGGTGCTCGCCTGTCTCGACACTCAGCATGGCGGCCGCCGCCTGTTGCCAATGGATGGCTCGGATGGCTGGAAGGTTCTCGCCGAGACCGGGCGGGCCTACGCCTTTCTCGACGCCGTCACCGTGTGGAACCGCGAGCTGCGCTTCGGCCTGAAGGCCCCCGGGGTCATTGCGCTCGAAACCGCGCGGGCCGAGCGCGCCGCGGATGCGTTCGAAACCGCGCTCGGCCAGGGCGCCTATGGCGGGCCGATCGATGGCGGGCAGATCAATGCCGGGCAGATCGTGCTCGGCGCGGCGCTCGAAAACATCGCCCGCCGGCACAAGGTGTGGGTCTGGCGCCCGGGCCGGCCGCGCCTTTCGGGCTTTCTCGACGAAATCGCGCGGCGCCCCTCATTCACCGCGACGGTGCAGCCCGAGATCGAGGTCTGAGATCCTGAGCCTCCCTTGCCCGTCACCGGCATTTCCGCTACACCCTCGCCCTCGTTCGGTACACGAAACCCAGGGCGCGTAGCTCAGCGGGAGAGCACTACGTTGACATCGTAGGGGTCACAGGTTCAATCCCTGTCGCGCCCACCAGGCTTTTCAACCGGTCAGTCTACACCACTTCGGAGATCCTCGACCCCGGAAGCATATCCGCGTCCTTGGCGAACCCATGGCGGCCTCGGCGCTGAAGTTATTATTGTTCTTCTCTCTGCCTGCGGTGCCTCCATGGTAAATTGATTTTGCGGGCAACACGAAAGCGGTCCGCAAACGCCGGTCATCCGACGGCATTTCCCGCGACAATAAACCGGAATTTCATTAAGATCGGCGCATCATTGCGGCGGAAATCCGGGAGCAGCTGCGCAGGATAGCGACACGATATGGATGCTGAGAGCGCAAGCCCGGACGCCGCCGATCCGGGCCTCGCCGCCCGCTTTCGCGGGCCGGCCCCGCCGGCGCCTCGCGAGGACCGGGCGGAGCGGCCGGCCAATCCGCTGCAGACGGCGCTCGAAGCCCATCGCGGCGGCGATTTCGACAAGGCCGAGCGCCTCTATCGGATGGTGCTCCACCGCGACCCCGGCGACGCGATCGCGCTCAACAACCTTGGCATCCTCCTGGTCCAGCGCGGCCGCCGCGAACAAGGCGAGGGTTTGATTCGCAAGGCGCTCGCGGCCAAGTCCGACTATGCCGTGGCCCATTCCAATCTCGGCGTCCTGCTACGCGAGAAGGGGGACGTCGACGCCGCGATCGCCGCATTCGAGCAGGCGGTCGCCGCCAAGCCGGATTACGCCGAAGCCCATTTCAGCCTCGCCCTCTCTTATGTGAAGAAGGGCAGCATCGACGAGGCTGTTGCCGCTTTCGATCACGCCATCGCGAGCCGGCCGGCTTATCCGGAGGCCCATTTCCACCGCGCCAACAATTTGAAAAAAAAGGGAGAGCTTGACCAGGCGATCGCCGCCTATCGGGAAGCCACCGCCTTGAAACCCGATTTCGGCGACGCATATGCCAATTTGGGCATTGCTCTTGCCGAAGCCAGCGAGCTGGACGAGGCCGCCACCGCCTACCGGCGAGCCCTCGAGATCAAGCCCGGGAACCATGCCGCTCATGCCAATCTCGGCAACGTGCTGGTCGGCAAGGGCGAAGTCGATGCAGCCATCGCGGAGTATCGGCGCGCTCTCGCGATCGCACCCGATTGGGCGCACGCGCGCTTCGCTCTGTCGCTCGCGTTATTGCAGAAAGGCGACTACGCCGAGGGCTGGCGCCAATACGAATGGCGCTGGAAGGGAGCGGTTGAGAAGATCAAGCCTCGCGAACTGCCCAAGCCGCAATGGCAGGGTGAGGACCTTTCCGGCAAAACCCTGCTCGTCTACGCCGAGCAGGGTCTCGGCGATACCCTGCAATTCGTGCGTTTTGTTCCGAGCCTCGCCGCGCGCGGCGCCCGGGTGGTGCTGGAGGTGCCCGGCAGGCTGCTGGCGCTGCTGCGAATGGCGGGCGTCGCCGAGACCCTGGTGGCGGCCGGCGCCGGTCTGCCCGAGTTCGACTTTCATCTGCCGCTATTGAGCCTGCCCTCGGTCATCGGATTGACCGAGGAAAGCATTCCCGCCGAAATGCCCTATCTCGCCGCCGATCCGGCGCGTGTCGCGCTGTGGCACGAACGCCTGCCGCAGACGGGCTTCAGGGTCGGGGTCGCCTGGCAGGGCTTCCCGAACGCCGCCATCGACAAGGGCCGCTCGATCCCGCTGCGCTGTTTCGCCCCGCTCGCCGCGGTACCCGAGGTAAGGCTGATCAGCCTGCAGAAAAACTACGGGCTCGAGCAGCTCGACGCCTTGCCGGAGGGCATGCGGGTTGAAACGCTCGGCCCGGATTTCGATGCCGGACCCGACGCCTTCCTCGACACGGCCGCGGTCATGGCCGATCTCGACCTGGTGATCACCTCGGACACCTCGATCGCGCACCTGGCGGGCGCGCTCGGCCGACCGGTCTGGCTGGTGCTGCAGGCGAACCCCGATTGGCGCTGGCTGATCGGCCGCGAGGATTCGCCCTGGTATCCGACCGCCCGGCTATTCCGCCAGAAGAAGCGCGGCGACTGGGACGAGGTCATGCAGCGCGTCGCGGCCGAATTGGCGCAGGTTGCCGCCGGCAACGCCGAAAAGCTGTTTGCGCCCGGCCAGGCACTGGCCGCCGACGACCGCGGGGACCGCGCACGAGCCGCTTTCGAGCGCGGCTTCGCCCTGCACCGGGACGGCTCGCTGGTCGCGGCGGCCGCCGCCTATTGCAAGGCAATCATGCTCGACCCGAGCCACGCCGAAGCCTATTCGAACCTCGGCGTCATTCGACACGGCGGCGGCCGTGTCGCCGAGGCGATAGCGCTGTATCGCCGCGCTATCGCGATCAAGCCCGATCACGTCTCCGCCCTTGGCAATCTGGCGGTCGCGTTGACCGCGAAAGGCGATGTCGAGGGGGCGGTCGCCGCCTCGCGGCAATCGGTTGCCGCCAAGCCGGAAGATGCCGAGGGCCATCTGAAACTCGGCGACCTGCTCCGGCGCAAGGGCGACATCGATGGCGCGATCGACGCCTACCGGCAGGCCGTGGCTGCCAACCCCGATGATCCGAAGGCGCATTTCAGCCTCGCCCACGGATGGCAAACGAAGGGCGATCTCGATTCCGCGATCGAGGCCTACCGGCGGGCGATCGTGCTCGATCCGGGGCTGGCGCAGGCGCATGCCAATCTTGGCGTCGCCCTGAGCGATGCGGACCGGGTCGAGGAAGGAATCGCCGAGTGCCGGCGGGCGCTCGCATTGCGGCCGGATAACCCGCGATACCGTTCGCATCTGGCTCTGCGCCTGCACACGAAGGGCGATCTCGATCCCGCGATCGAGGGCTACCGGCGGGCGCTCGCGCTTGATCCGCAACTCTCCGAGGCGCATGCCAATCTCGGCATGGCGTTGCTGGGAAAGGGTCAGGTCGCAGAAGCGATCCTCGCATGCCGGCGGGCGGTCGAACTCGATCCGGATAATGCCAACTACCATTTTAATCTGTCGCATTCGCTCCTGCTGAAGGGCGATTACCCGGAGGGCTGGCAGGAATACGAATGGCGGCTGAAAACAGCGCAGCTGACCCCGATGTCGTTCTCGCAGCCGGTCTGGACCGGCGAGGAGATCGGTGGACGCGCATTGCTGCTGGTTCACGAGCAGGGCTTTGGCGACACGTTGCAATTCTGCCGGTACGCGACGCTCGCGGCCGCCAAGGGCCGGGTCATCTTGGCCGCGCCTCGTCCGCTCGCCCGGTTGCTCGGCAGCCTCGAAGGCGTCGATCGGGTCGTGTCCGACGGCGACAAGC
>CAYMRQ010000121.1:6127-14035 GCA_964392845.1 uncultured Rhizobium sp. | reverse complement strand
GGATCGCCGCATGCATCTCGGCGATGTCGGCGATCGTCGGGGTCAGCCCGGTGCCGATCGCCCAGACCGGCTCATAGGCGATGACCAGCTTGCCGGCGGCGGCGCCCCCACCCTGCGAACCATCGGGCACCGAGCCGGCGAGCTGCCCGGCGACAACCGCGATCGCCCTGCCGGCCTCCCGCTCCGCGCGGGTCTCGCCGACGCAGACGATCGCAATCAGCCCGGCGCGCCACGCGGCCAGGGCTTTCACCCGGACATCGGCATCGGTTTCGCCGCAGCCATGGCGGCGCTCGGAATGACCGACGATGACGTGGCTGCACCCGGCATCCCGCAGCATCTCGGCGCTGGTCGAGCCGGTGTAGGCGCCGGCCGGCGCGGCATGGCAATCCTGGCCGCCGAGCGCGACGCCGCTGCCGGCGAGCGCCTCGCCGACCGATTCGAGGACGGTGGCGGGCGGGCAGACCAAGAGGTCGCAGGCATGCGGCGACCGCGCCCGCTCGGCGAGCGCGCGCGCCAGGGCAATTGCGTCGGCCCGCAGCCCGTTCATCTTCCAGTTCCCCGCGACAAGGTGTTTTCGGTCAACCATTTCCGCTCTCCAAGCCGCTGGCACGCCGGCACGGGCTGATGTTGCAGCCCCGCCGGGGCATGTCTATGTTCGGTCCTACGATCACACCGGGGTTCGCCGAGGTCAACCAACCGCGAAGCCCGCAAAACCGGGCTTTTCGCGCCATGATGCAAGCGATCCGCGGCCGAGCGGGCTCCATCATCGTCAAGATCCTGTTCGGGCTCTTGATCGTCTCCTTCGGGTTCTGGGGCATTGCCGATTATGCGCTGGACCGTCCGTCGCCCGATACCGTCATCGCCACCGTCGGCGCGCAGAGCATCCGCGCCGACGCCCTGCAGAAGGCCCTGCAGCCCGCGCTTGAGCGCCTGCGCGCGCAACTCGGCACCTCGTTCGACACGCGGCAGGCTAAGCAGCTTGGCATCCTCGACAGGCTGCTGGGCGAGCTGATCGACCGCAGCCTGCTCGATCAGGAAACCGCGAGGCTCGGCCTCGAGGTCTCCGACGAGGCGGTGCGCGGCGCGATCTACGGCAACCCGGCGTTCCGCGGGCCCGACGGCAAGTTCGATCGCCAGCTCTTCGCCCAGGTGCTGATGATGAACCGGCTCAGCGAGGACCAGCTGGTGGCGCGGTTGCGGCACGACATTCCGCGCAGCGACCTGTTACAGGCGATCACCGCCGGCATCGGCGAGCCGCGGCCGGTCGTCGATATCCTGTACCGCTATCGCAATGAAAAGCGTGTCGCCGACATCGTCGCCTTCGCCGCGGCGGCGGTGACCGATATCGGCCAGCCGAGCGAGGCTGATCTGAGCAAATTCTATGATGGCCATCCCGACCTGTTCCGCGCCCCCGAATACCGCGGCTTCACCGTCGCGAGCCTGTCTCCCGCCGATCTCGAACCAGCCGGCGAGATCGAGGACGACAAGCTGCGTAAGGAATACGAGCAGCGCAAGGAGGAATTCGAGACGCCCGATCGGCGCGAAATCCAGCAGATTCTTTCGCCCTCCGAAGACGAGGCCAAGGAAGCCGCGGCAGCGCTCGCTTCCGGCAAGGATTGGAAAGAGGTCGCGACGACGATCGCCGGGCAGGATCCGGAGACCATCGACCTGGGCCTGCTGAACCGCCAGGAAATACCGCATGTGCTGGGCGATGTCGCCTTCGAGCTGCCGCTCAACCAGCCGAGCCAGCCGATCAAAAGCCCGCTCGGCTGGCATATCCTGCGCGTGACGAAGATCGAGCCGGCCGCGACGCAAAGCTTCGACGAGGCCAAGTCCCAGATCGCGGCCGAGCTGAAGCGTCAGGATGCGGCCGACCGCCTCGCCAAGATCGCCAACCAGGCCGACGACGCACTTGCCGGCGCCGCCTTGCTTGCGGATGTCGCCGCCAAGTACGGGCTCAAGACGATAAATATCGCAGCAGCCGATGAGGGCGGTCGCGATCCCCAGGGCAAGGCGGTCACCCTGTCCGCGGCGCCCGACGAGATCCTCAAGATCGTATTCGCGACCAGCCAGGGCGACACCAGCCGGACCATCGATACCAAGGACGGCTCGATCTTCGCCGTCCATGTCGACAAGGTCACTCCGCCCCAGGTGAGGCCGCTCGCCGAGGTCAAGGACCAAGCGGTCGCCGCCTGGCAGGCCGAGCAGAAGCGCGAGGCCGCGACCCATCAGGCCGAAGCCCTTGCCGCCGCGGTTTCGCCCGAACTCGGGCTCGCCAAGGCGGCGAGCGACAGGAGATTGACGCTGCTCGCCGCGGCGCCGCTGTCGCGCGGCGCAGCGCCGGGCCAGACCGTCCCGCCGGCGCTGGTCGCCAAGCTGTTCGCGGCAAAGCCCGGCGATGTCGTCACCGCGAGCGATGCAGCCGGCGCCTATACCGCGCAGCTCAAGGAGATCCAGTCGCCCGAGACCATCCCCGAGGCGGAAGCCGCCGGGCTGTCGGATCAGCTTGCCGGCGAGGCCAGGGTCGGCATCGCCAGCGCATTCGCCGAGGCCCTGCGCCGGCGCTTCCCGGTCGACATCCAGCGCGAAGCGCTCGACCGCTTGTTCTGAGTCGACAAAGCGTAGGGTGGGTTGAGCAACGCGAAACCCACCACCTGCCCCCGGCACCCGCCCGTGATGGGCTTCGCTTCGCTCAGCCCATCCTACGGTTCTACGGTTCATTTCCTACTTCACCGCCACCGGCTCGCACAGCAGCGACAGCGCCTGCTCGATGATCGGCATGCCGATCTCGCCGGGCGAGGTCATCACCGATTCGGGATGGAACTGCACAGCCGCGATCGGCAGCGAGGCGTGCTCGATCGCCATGATCACCCCGTCCGCGGTCTCCGCCACGACCGAGAGCACCGCGGGCAACTGGCTGCGCGCCGCATAGAGCGAATGATAGCGGCCGACGGTAAATCGCTCGGGCAATCCGCGCAGCAGCCGGCCCGGTAGGGCATGCACGACCGATGGCTTGCCGTGCATCGGCACCTCGAGCACGCCGAGCGACCCGCCGAAATATTCGACGATGCCTTGCAGCCCGAGACACACGCCAAACACCGGGATGCCGCGTTCGAGCAGCAGATCGAGGGTTTCGCCGATCGCGAAATCCGTGGGGCGGCCGGGCCCCGGCGACAGCACCGCGAGATCGGGCTGCAACCCGCCCTGCAGCTGCGCGCGCGCGAAATCATGGCGCAGGGTGGTGACCTCCGCCCCGGTCGTGCGGATATAGCCGGCCAGCGTGTGCACGAACGAATCCTCGTGATCGATCAGCAACACCCGGCGCCCGCGCGCCGATTGCGCGACAGGCGTTGCACCCGGTCGCGCCGCACCCGCCCCGCCGGAGCCGCGGATCGCGGTGAACAGCGCGGCGGCCTTCAATTCGGTTTCGTCTTCCTCGGCCACCGGATCGCTGTCGTAGAGCAGCGTTGCGCCGACCCGGGTCTCGGCGATGCCGTCCTGCATGCGGATCGTCCGCAGCGTCAGCCCGGTATTCATGTTGCCGTCGAAGGTCAGGCGCCCGATCGCGCCGCCATACCAGCGCCGCGACGAGCGCTCCTCCGCCTCGATGAAGCGGATCGCCCAGAGCTTTGGCGCCCCGGTCACCGTGACCGCCCAGGCGTGCGAGAGGAACCCGTCGAGTGCGTCGAATTCCGGGCGCAATATCCCCTCGACATGGTCGACGGTATGGATGAGGCGCGAATACATCTCGATCTGGCGGCGGCCGATCACCTTGACGCTGCCGGCGACGCAGACCCGCGACTTGTCGTTGCGGTCGACATCGGTGCACATCGTCAATTCGCTCTCGTCCTTTTTCGAGTTGAGCAGCTCCAGGATGCGGTCGGCATCCTCGATGGCGTCGGCGCCGCGCCGGATCGTGCCGCAGATCGGGCAGGTCTCGATGCGGCGGCCTCCGTCGTTGGTTTTTTCGACCCGGACGTACATCTCGGGCGAGGCGGAAACGAGAAACTCGCCCGCGCCGAGATTGACCAGCGCCCCATAGGGCGCCGGGTTGGCGCGGCGCAGCCGCTGGAACACCGTGCTCGGCGGGTCGGCGCAGCCTTCGGCGAATAGCTGGCCGGGGACGACCTCGAACAAATCGCCGCGGATGAACGACTCCTTGGCGCGCTCGACGAGCCTGGCGTACTCACCCTTGGCGTGGTCGCTGCTGCGGGGCTGGGCGGCGCGCTGCGGATCGAGGCGATAGGGCGCGGCCGGTGTCGCCCGCGGCAGCCCCGCGGTGGAAATTCCGCCGACCTCGAAATCGTAGCGGTGCACCGTCTGCTGCTGGCGCATGTGATCGACGATCAGGATCTCGTCCGGCAGGTACAGCACGAGATCGCGCTGGTCGGCCGGGCGCGGCAGTTTGAGGCGCATCGGCTCGAACTGAAACACGAGGTCGTAGCCGAAGGCGCCGTAGAAGCCGAGATGCTCGTCCTCGGGACTGGCAAACAATTCGCCGAGCGCGCGCAATACCGAAAACACGCTGGGCTGGCGGCTGCGCTCTTCTTCCGGGAAGCGGGTCTCGCTCTCCAGGATCTCGCCCTCGATGCGTTCCTGGCCGATCCGGCGGATCTCGGCTGCCGGAAGCTTGCCGAGATGGTCCGCGACAGCGCCGAGCAGGATCTGCCCGCGCTGGTTCAGCGCCTCGACCGCGAAATCGCGGCCGCGCGCGGTCAGCGCCAGCGGCGGGTCGACAAAACCCATGTCCCAGCGGGTATAGCGGCCGGGAAACTCGAAGCTCGACGAGAACCAGACGCCGCGCCTGGTATCGAGCATCTCGGCCAGCACCGTATCGCCCGGGTTGTAGACCCGGTGCAGTTCTTGGTCGGCCGCCGGACCGCGCCAGACGGTGCCGATTTCGCATGCGACGCGGATGCCGCCCTTGGTCTCATAATTGGTGCGCTGCACGAGGCTCCCTCCGGGTACCGGTCGCCTCGGAGGCCCCTTGAGCCGTCGCCCGCTAAAAGCGAAAGCCGCCCGGTGCTCCGAGGCGGCCTATAAAAAACGGGAATCGTTGGCCGCCCGGGTTAGACGGGCCACCACCAATTGATTGAACGCGGAACGATGCTCATGGCCGGCACTTTAGCAGGTGGGCTAAGCCATCGCAATCGTCCCAACCAGGGCATTCGAAGTTCGTCCGCGAACCTCTCCTCGCCGTCATGCCCGCAAAAGCGGGCATCCAGGGGCAACCGGCAGGGTCTCTCGGCCCTGGATTCCTGCTTCTGCGGGAATAACGGTTGGGGAGGGCGACTGCGGTGCCACATGCAGTCCCTGTGGTCGCAACGCCCTCGGTTTCCGTCCGGTGCCGGAGGCTGATATAAAGGACACATGACACGGGAGAACACACCGATGAGCGCCGCGGCGATCAGCGATCTGCGCCCTCTCCTTGCCCAGGTGGCGGCCGGAAGGGCGCTATCCGAAGGCGAGGCCGAGGCGGCCTTCGAGATCATCATGAGCGGCAACGCCACCCCCTCGCAGATGGGCGCCTTGTTGATGGCGCTCCGGGTGCGCGGCGAAACCGTCGACGAGATCACCGGCGCGGCGCGGATCATGCGCTTGAAGGCGGTCACGATCGACGCCCCGCCCGGCACGATCGACACGGTCGGCACCGGCGGCGACGGCTCGGGCAGCTTCAACATCTCGACCGCCAGCGCGCTGGTCGTCGCGGGCTGCGGCGTACCGGTCGCCAAGCACGGCAACCGCGCCTTCTCGTCCAAATCCGGCGCGGCCGACGTGTTGGCCGCGCTCGGCGTCAATATCGAGGCCGACATGACGGTCGTGCGCCGCTGCCTGTGGGAGATCGGCATGTGCTTTCTGATGGCGCCGCGCCATCACAGCGCAATGCGGCACGTCGGGCCGACCCGGGTCGAGCTCGGCACCCGCACGATCTTCAACCTGTTGGGGCCGATGTCGAACCCGGCCCAGGTGCGCCGCCAGCTGGTCGGCGTGTTCGCACCTGAGTGGGTGGTGCCGATGGCCGAGGTCTTGGGTCGGCTCGGCGCCGAGCGCGCCTGGGTCGTGCATGGCTCAGGCCTCGACGAGCTGACGACCGCCGGGGTCACGACGGTTGCCGAGTTCAAGGACGGCAAGGTGACCAGCTTCGAGGTGACCCCCGAACAGGTCGGGCTGCCCCGCGTCACGCTCGACGATCTGAAAGGCGGCGAGCCGGCGCACAACGCCGCGCTGATGCGCGATCTCCTGGGCGGGGCGCGCGGCGCCTTGCGCGATGTCGTGCTGCTCAACAGCGCCGCCGCGCTGATCGTGGCGGGTCGCGCCGAGGATCTGCGCGCGGGGGTCACGATGGCCGCGGGGGCGCTCGACAGCGGCGCGGCGCGGCAGGTGCTCGAGCGGCTGGTGGCGATGACCAACGAGGGAAACGCCGGTGGCTGACGTCCTCGCCGAGATCTGCGCCGAGAAGCGCGCCCATGTCGCGCAACGCAAGGCGGCGCGGCCCGAATCCGGCCTGCGGGCGCTGGCCGCCGAGGCGGCACCGGTGCGGCCGTTCGCGGCGGCGCTCGAACATCAGGTGACCCAGGGACGCTACGGCCTCATCGCCGAGATCAAGAAGGCGAGCCCAAGCCGCGGCCTGATCCGCGCTGATTTCGACCCGGCCGCGCTGGCCCAGGCCTACGAGGCTGGCGGCGCCACCTGCCTCTCGGTCTTGACCGACACGCCCTATTTCCAGGGCAGCGACGATCATCTGCGAGCCGCGCGCGCCGCGTGCAAGCTCCCGGTGCTGCGCAAGGATTTCATCCTCGATCCCTATCAAATCGTCGAGAGCCGCGCGCTCGGCGCCGACTGCATCCTGTTGATCATGGCGGCGCTCGACGACGGCGCGGCGCGCGACCTGGCCGCCGCCGCAGGCGAGCTCGGACTTGATGTATTGGTTGAAGTACACCACCACGCCGAGCTCGACCGGGCACTCCGTATCAAGGCCCGGCTGATCGGCATCAACAATCGTAATCTCAAGACTTTGAAGGTCGATATTCGTACAACAGAAGAACTCGCGCCATTGGTACCGCCCGGCCGGATCATCGTCGGCGAGAGCGGCATCGCCGGGCCGGCCGATCTCGACCGCCTCGCCGCTTTCGGCGCGCGCTGTTTCCTCGTCGGCGAGTCGCTGATGCGCGCCGGCGATGTCACAGCGGCGACGCGCCGCCTGCTGCGCCTCCCCGACCTGACGCATACCGATGTCGAAGGCCGCGCCCGGATGGTCGATGTCTCCGACAAGGCCGAGACGGACCGGATCGCTATCGCCGGCGCGCGGGTCGTCATGAAACCGGAGACCTTGGCGCGGATCCGCGCCGGCGCGATCGCCAAGGGCGACGTGCTCGCCGTCGCCCGCCTCGCCGGGATCATGGCGGCGAAGCGCACCGCCGAGCTGATCCC
Organism: uncultured Rhizobium sp.; assembly: GCA_964392845.1. GTDB lineage: Bacteria > Pseudomonadota > Alphaproteobacteria > ATCC43930 > CGMCC-115725 > DATARH01. The sequence continues at coordinate 6,604 of CAYMRQ010000121.1, read as the reverse complement.
CTTATGCCATCCGCTGGCATTGACCTCGGTCGCGGTCGAGCTGGCCTGCGTAGCGGAGCGCTCGGCGGTCGAGATTACTGCGACATGTCGGCTCAAGGGCCGTACCGGGGTCGAGATGGAGGCGCTGACCGCGGCAGGTGTCGCCGCGCTGACGATCTATGACATGTGCAAATCGATCGACCGCGCGATGATCGTGACCGATTTGCGTCTCTTGCGGAAATCGGGCGGCAAGTCCGGCGATTACGAGGCTGACTTATGATATCGGTTGAAGAAGCCCTGACGCGGCTGTTGGCGCCGCTCGAAGCCCTGCCGCCCGAGCAGGTGTCGATCGCCGAGGCGATCGGCCGGGTCCTCGCCGAGGATCTCGCGGCCCGGCGGACCCAGCCGCCCTTCGCGGTCTCGGCGATGGACGGCTATGCCGTGCGCGCCGACGATCTCGGCCAGGACTACCTGGTGGTGCGCATGTGGGGCAGCGGT
>CAYMRQ010000121.1:0-6117 GCA_964392845.1 uncultured Rhizobium sp. | reverse complement strand
GCCGGGTTCGGCGGCACGCTCAGGGCCGGCGAAGCGGCGCGCATCTTCACCGGCGCGCCGCTGCCGGACGGCGCCGATACGATCATCATCCAGGAAGACACCGAGCGACAGGGCGACCGGGTCGAGGTCCGCGAGGGCGCTCCGCGCGGCCGCTATGTCCGCCGCGCCGGGCTCGATTTCGCCGAGGGCGAGGTGCTGTTGCACGCCGGCAGGCGCCTCAGCCCACGCGACATCGGCCTCGCCGCGGCGATGAACCGGCCCTGGCTCTTCGTGCACCGCCGGCCGCGGATCGGAGTCCTGTCGACCGGCGATGAGATCGTCATGCCGGGCGAGCCGATCGGGCCACACCAGATCGTCAGCTCGAACGCCCTGGCGCTCGCCGCCTTTGTCACCGCCTGCGGCGGCGTGCCGGTCCTCGTCGGCAACGCCCCCGACGACCCCGAGGCGCTGCGCCGCTTCGTCGCCGCCGCACGCGGCGTCGATCTCCTGGTCAGCACCGGCGGCGTCTCGGTCGGCGAGCACGATCTGGTGCGCGGCGTCTTGAGCGAAGACGGGCTGGACATTGATTTCTGGGAAATCGCGATGCGGCCGGGCAAGCCGCTGATGGTCGGCCGCTATCGCGGCGCGCCGATGCTGGGGCTGCCCGGCAACCCGGTCTCCACCCTGGTATGCTCGCTGTTGTTCCTGAAGCCGGCACTGGATCGGCTGAGCGGCCTGCCCGACGCGACCGAGGCGCCGGCCACCGCGCGGCTCGGGGTCGCCGTCAAACGGAACGACCGCCGCCAGGACTATTTGCGCGCCCGGCTCGTGCGCGCCGCCGACGGGGTGCTCGAAGCCGTCCCATTCGAGGTCCAGGACAGCTCGATGATGCGCCCGCTGGCGGCCTCCGATTGCCTGGTCATGCGCCCGCCGCACGCCCCTGCCCTCCCCGCCGGCAGCGCGGTGCCGATCATCCTGTTCTCCGCCGGCGCCTTGTCGCTGTAGGATGGGTTGACCCCGGCGAAAGTCCGGGGAAAACCCATCGCGGTGCCGCCAATTTGGTGGGCGTCGCTCTGCTCAGCCCACCCTACGCGCCATCTCAATCCGCCAGCGGATCGGGGCGGAGCTGGAGGTGGACGACTCTCGGCCGGCGCGCTCACCGGCGGGCGGCAACGCCCATCAGCGCTTCGAGACGCTCGGGCGCGGCGATGAGGTCGCGGCTCGGCCCGGAGAAGACCACCCGGCCGCGGTCGAGGACGATCGCATCCTCGGCGAATTCAAGCGCGATCCGGGCATGCTGCTCGACCAGGAGCAGCGCCAGATGATCCTCGCGCCTGACCCGGCCGAGCGCTTCGAGCAGCGTGTCGACGATCACCGGCGCCAGGCCCTCAAGCGGCTCGTCCATCAACAGGAGCGCCGGGTTGCTAATGAGGGCGCGCCCGATCGCGAGCATCTGCTGCTCGCCGCCGGAGAGGTGGTTGCCGCGGTTGCCGCGGCGCGAGGCGAGCGAGGGAAAGAGGTCGTAGATCCGGGCGAGCGACCAGGGCCCGGGCTGCGCCGCGACCTCAAGGTTCTCCTCGACCGTCAGCGACGGGAAGATCTCGCGCTCCTGCGGGACCAGGCCGATGCCGAGCCGCGCCCGCCGGTAGGGCGGCAGCGTCGAGACGTCCCTGCCGGCAAAGCGGATGTGCCCGGCATGGAGCGCGGTATGCCCCATGATGGTCGCCAGGAGGGTCGTCTTGCCGACCCCGTTGCGGCCCAGAACCGCGAGCATGCCGCCCGGCGGCAGGGCGAGCGAGATGCCTTCGAGCACGACCGTTTCGCCGTAGCCGGCCTCGACGCCATCGAGCAAAAGGCCTTCGTTCCTGGGGTCTTCCTTGATCGCCTGCCTCATCCCCGGGGGCGCTCGCCGAGATAGACCTGGCGCACTCGGGCGTCGCCGGCGATCGCCTCCGGCGGGCCTTCGACGAGGATCCTCCCCTCGACCATCACGGTAATGCGGCGGGCCAGGCGAAACACCAGATCCATATCGTGGTCGATGATCAAGACGGCGATGTCGGGCGGCAGGCGCTCGACCACCCCGATGACGAGGCCGGTCTCGCTCGACGGCACGCCGGCGGCCGGCTCGTCGAGCAGCAGCACCTTCGGCGCGAGGCCCAGCGCCACGGCGATCTCTATGAGGCGCTGGCGGCCATAGACGAGGGTGTTGACCGGGCGCAGCGCCTCCTCGGCGAGGTCGAGGGTTTCGAGAAGCGCGAAGGCTTCCTCGATGACGCGATGATGGCGCCCGGCGGGAAGCAGCAAATCATCGGCGACCCCTTCGCGCTCGGCGATCGCCAGGGTGACGTTTTCGAGCGCGCTCAAGCCGCGGAACAGCGCGGTGACCTGGAAGGTACGAGCGAGGCCGCGCTTGACCCGCGCCGATTGCGGCAGATCGGTCACCGCGACGCCGTCGATCAGGATGTCGCCGGAATCCGGCCTGAGCGCCCCGGTCACCAGATTGACAAAGCTGGTCTTGCCGGCGCCGTTCGGCCCGATCAGCGCGTGGCGGGCGCCGCATTCGAGCCGGAAATCGATCGAATCCGCGACGCGCAGCGCACCGAAGCTCTTGCACAGCGCGCGGGTCTCGAGCGCCGCTTCATTGGTCGCCAACGCGCTCATCGCCGGAGCCGATCGATGAGGCCGAGCACCCCGCCACGGCCGAACAGGACGATGATCACCATCAACAGGCCGATCCAGAAATACCAGTAGACCGGATCGACTGTCGAAAACCGATCCTGAGCGATCATGTAGAGCGGCACGCCAACGAACGCGCCATAAAGCCGCCCGACCCCGCCGATGATCAGCATGATCAGGACGCCCCCCGAGCGATCGAGGCTGAGCGTGCTGAGCCCGACAAATTGCGTCGTCTGCGCGATCAGCGCGCCGGCAATTCCGGCCAACGCGGCGGAGATCGTGTAGATGACGAGGCGGCGGCGAAATACCGGCGCGCCGATCGCATGCATGCGCAGCACATTCTCGCGAATCCCGGTCAGCGAGCGGCCGAACGGCGAATGGACGATGTGACGGACAACCCACCAGCACACGAACAGCACGACGAGGCAGTAAACAAAGGCGGTCCGGCCGTACAGGTCGAAGCGAAACACGCCGAAGATCGGCCACACCACCATGCCCTGCAGCCCGTCGTCGCCACCGGTGATCGCGGAGGCCTTGTTGGCCGCCTCGTACAAGAGGGTCGCGACGACCAATGTCTGCATCAGCAAGGCAAGGCCCGTCGTGCGCAGCACGACGAAGCCCGAAGCCAGCCCGACCAGCGCCGCCACAAATGCCGCGGCGATGAGGCCGGTAATCGGCTCACCCCAGCCATTGGCGGCGAGGATTCCCGCGGTATAGGCGCCGGTGCCGAAAAACGCGGCATGTCCCAGGGTGACGATGCCGGCATACCCCAGCACCAGATCGGCCGACAGCGCAAACAGGATCGTTGCCAGGATCTGCGCTCCGAGCGGCAGATAGCTCGGAAAAATCGCGTAAGCCGCCAGCGCCGCCGCCCAGGGCAGCGCTTCCAGCGGGCGATAGCGGTGGCGCCGGGTGAAGGCCTCGATCGCCTCGCGCCCCGCGCTCACGCCCGGCCGAACAAGCCCCTCGGTCGCCATAACAGGACCGCCATCGTCAACGCATAGATGAAAAAGGCGCCCAGCTCGGGCAGCAGGTATTTGAACCCGGTATCGGTGATGCCGAGCAGCAGCGCCGCGACAAACGGTCCGCGAATGCTGCCGAGCCCGCCGACCGCCACCACGATCAGGAAATAGACAAGGTTTTCCAGCGCATAGCTCGGATTGATCGCCAAGAGATCGGCGCCGAGCGCGCCGCCCAAACCGGCAAGCCCGCTGCCCAGCGCAAAGGTCAGGGTAAACAGCCGCGAGGTGTTGATGCCGACCGATTGCGCCATGCGCAGATTGTCGACCGCGGCGCGGATCTGGACGCCGAAGCTGGTGCGCTCGAGCCCCAGCCACAACACCGTCACCAGCGCCGCGCCGCACAGGATCAGAAAACTGCGATAGCCGGGGAAGCTGCGGAAACCGAGATCGATCTGGCCGCTCAGCCAGCGCGGCGGGTGCATCGGCTGTTGCAGCGGTCCCCACAGATAGGTGGCGCCGGCCACCGACATGAAGATCAGCCCCATCGTCAGCAATACCTGGTCAAGCTCGTCACCGCCATAGAGCCGGCGATACAGCAGACGCTCGACGACGACGCTGGCGAGCGCGGTCGCCAGCGTGGCGCCGGCCAGCGCCGCGGCAAACGGCACCCCGAGCCGGCTCATCAGGCTGGTCATCACGTAGCCGCCGAGCATCGCGAAGACGCCGTGCGCCAGGTTGATGAAGCCCATCAATCCCATCGTCACCGACAGACCTACCGAAATCAGGTAGAGCACCATCGCAAAGGCGATGCCGTGAAAGCCGATACTGATGACCGCGGAAAGGGTGTCGTCCATCAATTTGCTCGGGGATGCCCCTCACCCCTTCCCTCTCCCCGCTTGCGGGGAGAGGGGGCGCTCTGCGCCGGCGGTCCCATAGACCCTCGCCCCGCGAAGCGGGGAGAGGGAGGGACCCGCGCCCTGGGCGCGGGAGGGTGAGGGGCGGACACAGCGGAACTTTGCCGTCCATTCAACAGAAAGTTTGAGCCGATGCTGGCGACTTCAAACGCGGCTACTTCACCGGGTTCAGCTCTTTCCACGGGTCCTTGACCATCGGGATCGTTGCGATCTCGACATTGGCGAGCTTGCCATCCACCTTCTCGGCGCGCCGGATATAGACGTTCTGGATGATGTCGCGGGTCTCGGGGTCGATCATGATCGGGCCGCGCGGGCTGTCCGGGTTTTTCCAGCCCTTGAAGAAGTCCATCGCCTCGTCGGCGGTGAACTTGCCCTTGGTCGCCTTGACCAGGTCAAAGATTGCCGCCATCGCGTCGTACCCGTCGACCGACAGGAAGTCGGGGATCGACTGCTCGCCGTATGCCTCTTTCCAGGCGGCCAGAAACGCCTTGTTCGCCGGCCGCACCCCAGCGACGGAATAGGTGCCCGCTGTGATCAGACCCAATGGCGTGTCGCCCATCGCGGGCAATCCCTCGTCGGGCAGCAAGTCCTGCACCGAAGTGATCTGGATGCCGGCCTCGCGCAGCCCGAGGTCGCGGATCGCCTTGATCATCGCGATCGCCTGCGCCTGCGCCGGCACCCATATAAAGGCGACATCCGGCTTGGCGTCCTTGATGCGTTGGACGAATGGCACGAAGTCGACATTGGTGGGCGGAAACCGTACCGCGCCGACGATCTTGCCGCCGGCATCGGTGAAGGCCTTGGTGAAGGGCGCCTCCGAATCATGGCCGGGGATAAAGTCGCTGACGGCGGTGTAAGCGGTCTTCCAGCCCTGCTCGGCGGCCCATTTGCCGATCGGATAAGCCTGCTGCCACAGCGTGAAGGTGACGCGCGCAACATAGGGCGAGATGCGCGGGATCGAGACACCGGCGGCGGCGATGCTGATCAGCAGCGGCACTTTTGCCTCGGCGGTCAGCGGCGCGATCGCGGCGGCGACCGGCGACAGCACGATTCCGGCCAAGAGCTGGACATGCTCGCGCGCGATCAGTTCCTGCGCCAGCCGCTTGCCGACCTCCGGATTAGACGTGTCGTCGCGCCGGATCAGCTCGATCTTGACGCCGGGCGGCAGTTCCTTCTCGTGCTGCTTGATATAGAGGTCGATCCCCTTTTGCCCGAGATCCCCGGCCTGGGCGACAAAACCGGTATAGCTGTTGATCAGCCCGATCTTGACTACCGTCTGCGCCGCCGCCGGGATCGGCGACAGCGCGATCGCCAATCCACCGGCCGCCGCGAGCAACAGGCCCCATGCTTTGCGTGCCATCGTGCGCTGCCCCCCACCCCGTAATCGCTTATCGCTTGATGTGCACTTTTCCGCCCTGCGCGGCTACCGCTATTTCGGCGGGTTCAGCACCTTCCAGGGATCCTTGACCATCGGGATCGTTTCGAACTCGACATTGGCGAGCTTGCCGTCGACCTTCTCGACCCGGCGCAGATAGACGTTCTGGATGATGTCGCGGGTCTCGGGGTCGATCATGATCGGGCCGCGC
>CAYMRQ010000120.1:13745-14197 GCA_964392845.1 uncultured Rhizobium sp. | reverse complement strand
GACCAGTACGAGAACTTCAAGGAAGACATCATCCCGCCGTTCTGCATCCTCGGCTACGACCCCCAATTCGACCTGAAGCCGTGGCATAACGGCGCCAATGGAAGTAATGGGGGCGGCAAGATCAACCGCTGGGACGAGCCCGGCGACTGGGCGATGCCGCTCAAGGGCCACCGCGAGGCGGCGAAATACATCGCCACCGGGCTCATCGAGCGCGGCATCGACCTCGCTTATGCCTATCAGCCGTTGCACCACCCGATGGCGCATGCCTTCGCCAACACCTTCCTCTATCTCGATTGGGACCGGAAGGGCTTCCCCTATCCGGTGATCCCGTTCGCGATCAACTGTTATGGTCGCAACCTGATCCAGGCCAAGGGCGGCTTCGGTCATCTGTACGGGCCGCCGCGGCCCGAGGGCGAGTTGGGCGATCCGCCGTCGCCGCATCCGTGGCGCTG
>CAYMRQ010000120.1:0-13735 GCA_964392845.1 uncultured Rhizobium sp. | reverse complement strand
GTATCGGTGGCGAGTTCGCCCTGGCGCGTTACAACACGGATGGCAGCCTTGACACGACCTTCGGCTTCGGAGGCCGGGTGCTGACCAGTCTGGGCCAGCCCGCGTTCGCCGCAGCCGTGGCGCTGCATGGATGTCGGCGCCGCGATCGCCGAGGTGCTCGCCCGCTCGCCCTATCGCGTCGCGCTCGTTGCCTCGTCGAGCTGGTCGCATTGCTTCCTGTCGCCGAAGAACGGCTATCTGTGGCCCGACCACGAGGGCGACCGGCTGTTGTTTGATGCGATCAGCCGCGCCGATTGGGGCACCTGGCGCAAGCGCTCCCTCGCCGAGATGGAGTTCTCCGGCCAGCACGAGATGCTGAACTGGATGGCGCTCGCCGGCGCGATGGAGGCGCTCGATAAGAAGCCGCCGGTGATCCAGGATTACATGGAGACCTACATCCTCGCCTCTGACAAATGCTTCCTGTCGTTCCCGGCGTAACAATCGCGATGGGTTTCGCGTTGCGCAACCCATCCCACGGGCGTCTTCTGGATGCGTAGGATGGGCTGAGCGCAGCGAAGCCCATCGATGGAGGAATGATGGACGGTGGGCCAACCGGCCCAGGGAGCAATACCGGGATCGGGCAGCCGGTCCGGCGCCGCGAAGATTTGCGTCTGCTGACCGGCAACGGGCGCTACAGCGACGATGTGAACCTGCCCGGCCAGGCCTATGCGGTGATGGTCCGCTCGCCGCACGCCCACGCGCTGATCCGCCGGATCGACGCCGCCGCGGCGCGGGCGATGCCTGGCGTCCTTGCCGTGCTGACCGGCGAGGATGTGGTGGCCGATGGGCTGCAGCCGCTGCCGAACATCGCCAACCGCCATCCGGCCGACATCAGCATCAGCAACAGGGACGGGTCGCCGGTCGTCCGGCCAACGCAAGCCGCGATCATCTGGCCTGAGGTGTGCCATGTCGGCGAGATCGTCGCCGTAATCGTCGCGACCTCCCTTGCCGCGGCGAAGGACGCGGCCGAGTTGGTCGCAATCGATTACGAACCCCTGCCGGCGGTAACGCATGGGCTCGCCGCGGCAGAGCCCGGCGCGGCGCGGGCGCGGCGGGACAGCGCCAACATCATCCTCGACGGCGAGGTCGGCGACGCCGCGGCGACCGCGGCGGCCTTCACCGGCGCCGCGCAAATCGTCAAATTCGACACCTGGGTGCAGCGCGTCGCCGGGGTGCCGATGGAGCCGCGCGCCGCGGTCGGCGAGTTCGACGCGGAGAGCGGGCGCTACACGCTGCACGCCGGGGCCGGCGGCGCGGTCAGCCCGCGGCGCGACCTCGCGCTGGTTTTGGGCGTGCCGGCGGAGCAGGCGCGCGTCGTGATGCACGATGTCGGCGGCAATTTCGGGACGCGCGGCGGCTTCAACCCGGAATTTGCAATCGTCGCCTGGGCGGCGCGCCGGGTCGACCGGCCGGTCAAATGGACCAGCGACCGCAGCGAATACTTTCAGGCCGACCACCAGGCGCGCGATCTGGCGGTCTCGGCCGAGCTTGCCCTCGACGCCGAGGGCACCTTCCTGGCGATGCGCGGCTCGAACCTGGTCAACCAGGGCGCCTACGCGCTCGCCTTCGGCTCCCTCAACAAGGGCGTCGAGATCATGTCGAGCATCTACCACGTGCCGGAAGTGCATTTCCGTGCTCGGGCGGCCTTGACCAACACGGCGCCGACCCGCCCCTACCGCAGCTCGGGCCGCCCCGAGGTCATGTTCGTCATGGAGCGGCTGATCGACCTGGCGGCGCGACAGACCGGCATCGACCGGATCACCTTGCGCCGGCGCAACCTCGTCCCCCAATCGGCGATGCCGTACACCAACCCGTTCGGCATGGTCTACGACAGCGGCGACTACCACGGCGCGATGGCACACGTGCTGGCGCTGGCCGATTGGGACGGCTTCCCGATGCGGCGCGCCGAGGCGCGCGAGCGCGGTAAATGCCGCGGCATCGGCATCGCCAATTACGTCGATACCGCGACCGGCGCGCCGCGCGAGAAGGCCGAAGTGACGGTGCTGCCGGAAGGCGCAACGGGAGGCGTCGTGGAGGTGGTGGTCGGCACGGTGTCGCAGGGCCAGGGGCACGAAACGACGTTTGCCCAGCTGATCACCGCATGGCTCGGCGTGCCGCTCGACAGCGTGCATCTCGTCACCGGCGACACCGATCGCGTTTCGATCGGCGGCGGGGCGCATTCCGGCCGCGCGCTGCGCCTCGCCAGCATCGTCATGCTGAACGCGTCGAACGAGATCATCGAGAAGGGGCTGCGCATCGCCAGCCACATGCTGGAGGCCGCGCCGGCCGATCTCGAATTTGCCGAGGGCCAGTTTCGGGTCACCGGCACCGACCGCACGATCGGGATTTTCGACATCGCCCGCGCCGCCCTCGATCGCGACGACCTGCCCGCGGATTTACGCGGGAAGTTGCGCGCCGAAAGCGACGAGACCGTCAACCTCGCCGCCTTTCCCTATGGCTGCCATGTCTGCGAGGTCGAGGTCGATCCCGACACCGGCGCGGTCGATCTGGTGCGCTACAGCGCGGTCGACGATGTCGGACGCGCGGTCAACCCGATGATCGTGCACGGCCAGATCCATGGCGGCATCGTGCAGGGCGTCGGCCAGGCAATGGGCGAGCAGATCGTCTATCGCGCAGAGGACGGCCAGCTCTTGTCCGGCTCGTTCATGGACTACACGATGCCGCGCGCAGACACGGTGCCGTTCTTTGCGACCAAGCTCTCCGAGGTGCCGACCCCGACGCATCCGCTCGGCATCCGCCCGGCCGGCGAAGGCGGCACCACCCCGGCGCTCGGCGTCGTGATCAACGCGATCGTCGATGCGCTCGCCGATTTCGGGGTCGAGCACATCGAGATGCCGGCGACGCCGGAACGCGTCTGGCGCGCGATCCACCGCGATGGTGCGTCTCGCTTGAAATAGGGACATAATCGTCAACGATCACTCAGGGAGGAGAGGGCCCCTATGACAGACCTGCACATCGTCACCGCCGAAGGGTCGGGCACGATCCTCGAGGAGGCCGCGGTGCAGGATTTTGCGGCCGGTCTGCGCGGCAAGCTGCTGCGCCCGGGTGACGGAACATATGACGAGGCCCGCGTGGTCTGGAACGGCATGATTGACCGGCATCCGGCGCTGATCGCCCGCTGCGCCGGGGTTGCCGACGTCATCGCGGCGGTGCGTTTCGCCCGCACTCACGGGATTCTGGTGTCGGTGCGCGGCGGCGGCCACAACATTACCGGCAATGCCGTCTGCGAGGGCGGCCTGATGATCGACCTGTCGCAGATGAAGAGCGTGCGCATCGATCTGGGAAAGCGCACTGCGCGCGCCGAAGCCGGCCTCACCTGGGGCGAATTCAACCGCGAGACGCAGGCCTTTGGCCTGGCCACCACCGGCGGCGTCGTCTCCACAACCGGCATCGCGGGACTGACCCTGGGCGGCGGCCTCGGCTGGATGATGGGGAAGCACGGCCTCAGCTGCGACAATCTGCTGTCGGCCGACATCGTCACCGCCGGAGGTGAATTTCTGACGGCCAGCGCGACTGAGCATCCGGACCTGTTCTGGGGCCTGCGCGGCGGCGGCGGCAATTTTGGTGTCATCACCTCGTTCGAGTATCGGGTTCATCCCGTCGGTCCGGTACTGGCGGGAATGGTCATCCACCCGATGGATCAGGCCCGAGAGGTGCTGCGCTTCTACCGCGACTTCGCCCGCGGCTGCCCCGACGAGATGCTCGCTGCCGCCGCGCTGATGACCTCGCCCGAGGGCGCGCCGGTCGTCGTCATTATCGTCAGCTACATTGGGGATATCGCCAAGGGGGAGGCGCTGGTGGCGCCGCTTCGCAATTTCGGTTCGCCGTTGGCAGATACGATAGCCCCGACCACATACGTGCAGCTGAACACGTTGTTCGACGCGGCGGTCCCCTATGGCGGAGTCCAGCGATACTGGAAGTCGAGCTTCTTGAAAGAACTCGGAAACGACGTAATCGAGATCCTGATAGAACGGTCGGCGAAGATGCTCTCCCCGATGTCGATGGTCCTGTTCTTCCACATGCATGGCGCTGCAACCCGGGCGGACCCGAACGAGACCGCCTTCGGGCTGCGCGACGATCAATGGGATTACGATGTCATCTCACAGTGGACCGATCCTGCGGAGTCTTCAGATCATATCCAATGGACCCGAAATTTCTGGACGGCGGTCGAGCCCTTCGCGACCGGCGAGGTGTATGTCAACCACCTGGACGCCGAGGAAGGCACCACCCGCATCCGGGCCGCCTACGGCCGGAATTACGACAGGCTCGTCGCGCTGAAAAACAGGTATGATCCGACCAACCTGTTCCGGCTCAACCAGAACATCAAACCAACGGTGTAAGCGAGGAGAAAACCATGGCACGCATCAAACACATCGCGTTGACGACGAGTGAGCCGGCGAAGGTCGCCGAGTTCTACAAAACAGCTTTCGACCTCAAGGAGTTGCGGCGCAGTCCCAACGGCGCGGTGTTTCTGACCGACGGCCACATCAACATCGCGATCCTCAACCACAAGGACGAAAAGTCGCTCGACATGGGCGCGCATGGCCCCAATTTCAGCGGCATCCATCATTTCGGCTTCGAGGTCGACGACCTCGACACCGCCTGCGACAAGCTCGAAACCGCGCACGGCCAGCGCCTCTCGGCGAAGGACGGGGTCGACGCGGCGATGGCCGGCGGCGGGCACGCCAATTTCGAGATGAAATGGGCCGGCCCCGACGGTGTCGTCATCGACATCTCGCATACCGGCTGGGAAGGGACGGATTAACTGCTGCCGACCTTATCCGTCATGGCCGGCTGCGAGCGGTGAAAACGGGAGGAATCGCATGGCACGGATCAAGCACATCGCGCTGACGACGAAGGAGCCGGCCAAGGTCGCCGAGTTCTACAAGTCCGCGTTCGGCCTCAAGGAGTTGCGCCGCAGCCCGAACGGCGCGGTGTTCCTGACCGACGGCTACATCCATGTCGCGGTGCTCAACCACAAGGACGAGCGCTCGCCCGACATGGGCGCGCACGGACCCAATTTCAGCGGCATCCATCATTTCGGCTTCGAGGTCGACGATCTCGGCGAGGCCTGCCAGAAGCTCGAAGAGGCGCACGGCCAGCGGCTGACCGCCAAGGAGGTCAGCGATGCCGCCATGCGAGACGGCGTTCATGCCAATTTCGAGATGAAATGGGCCGGTCCCGACGGCGTCGTGCTCGACGTCTCGCACACCGGCTGGGAAGGCACCCACTCGAACTGAGCCGCAGCCCCGGCGAAAGCCGGGGCCAATTTGTCAAGCGGCAGAACGGTTGCACCATGGGTCCCGGCTTCCGCCGGGATTGCGGTATTGCTTCAGGGAGGAAGCCATGACAGGCAATTTCACGATCTGCGTCGGGACGGTCGGCAGCGGCGCCTGGCTCAGCCCCGACGGCGGCGACAGCTGGCGGCGTGTCGGCAAGGGCCTAGGCAACGAAAGCCGCATCTTCGGGCTCAGCGTGCACCCCAAGGAGCCGCGCACGGTGTTTGCCGGCGCCAATGACGGCCTCTACAAGAGCCGCGACGGCGGGCAGAGCTTCGAGCGGCTCGACTCGCCGATGAACAGCCTCGATGTCTGGCGGATCGCGATCGATCCGGTCGATCCCGACATCATTTTCGCCGGGACCCGCCCGGCGGCGCTGTTCCGCTCGAAAGACGGCGGCGCGCATTGGCAGAAGCTCCCGGCCGAGATCGCCGAGGAATGCCCGAACGTCGGCGTGCCGCGGGTGACGGCGCTGACTGTCGATCCCTCCGACCATCGCATCGTCTGGGCCGGGCTCGAGGTCGACGGCGTCAGGCGCAGCACCGATGGCGGCGACAGCTGGACCCGGATCGCCGCAGAGGGGATCCCCGATCCCGATATTCACGACATCGCGGTTACCGTCAACGGCGGCACCACGGTGTTGACCAGCACGCCGCGCGAGATCTTCGCCAGCCGCGATCGCGGCGAGAGCTGGCGCGGGCTCGGGGTTGCCGACCGGTTCCACCTGGGCTACTGCCGCCACCTGGCGCAAAAAGCCGACGATCCGGAGACGCTCTTCGTCGCGACCGGGAACGGCGCGGCCGGCGACGCCGGGGCGATCCAGCGCTCGCGCGACGGCGGGCGTAACTGGCAGCTGCTGTCGCTGCCGGCCGAGCCCAATTCGCCGATCTGGAACTTCGCGACGCACCGCGCCGACCCCGGCCTCATCGTCGCGTGCAGCCATTACGGCGAACTGTTCGCCAGCCCCGACGCCGGCGATTCCTGGAAGAAGCTGCGCCGCGAGTTAACCGAGATCCGCGCGGTCAGCTGGGTGCCGAATTAATCGGAAGGGCCCGCGCTCCTGAAACGCAACAGGGGACCCACAACATGACGAGCGACCTTCCGCCCTTTGCCCGCCCGCGCCCGGGTACCCAGCCGCCCACTCTCTATCCCGACTACGCCAGCACGGTGAAGCGGGCGCCGCACCGCGCGCCGATCCGGTTCGAGCATACATTGTCGGAGGTCACCGGCCCGGTCTTCGCCGACCGCTGGGCCGGGCCCGACGCCACCGATCTCACCCGCCAGCACCAGGGCGCGCCGCTCGGCGAGCGCATTATCCTCGCCGGGCGGGTGCTCGACGAGGATGGCCGCCCGGTGGCGGGCACGCTGATCGAGCTGTGGCAATGCAACGCCGCCGGCCGCTACCATCACCCGGTCGACCAGCACGACGCACCGCTCGACCCCAATTTCACCGGCGCCGGCCAGGTGGTGAGCGGGTCGGATGGCCGCTATCGTTTTCTGACGATCAAGCCCGGCGCCTATCCCTGGCGCAACACGCCCAATGCGTGGCGCCCGGCGCATATCCATCTCGGCGTCTTCGGGCCGGGCTTTGCTACGAGGCTGGTGACGCAAATGTATTTCCCGGGCGACCCGCTCCTCGCCTACGACCCGATCTTCCAGAGCACCGCGGATTCCGATGCGCGCGAGCGGCTTATCTCACATTACGACCCGGAGCTGAGCGAGGCGGAATGGGCGCTCGGCTACCGCTTCGACCTGGTGCTGCGCGGCCGCTTGGCAACCCCGGTCGATCCGGTCTGAGGCAGGCCGCGCGATGGCCGACAAGCTGATCCCGACCCCGTCGCAGACGGTCGGGCCGTTCTTTCACCTGGGGATGGCGCGCGCCGAATGGAGCGACCTGACCGCCGCCCACCCCGCAGGCGAGCGCATCGCGATCGAGGGGCGGGTCATCGATGGCGACGGCGCGCCGGTGCCCGACGCGGTGATCGAGCTGTGGCAGGCCAATGCCGCCGGCCGCTACAACCATCCCGACGATCAGCAGACCGACAAGCCGCTCGACCCGCATTTCCGCGGCTTCGGCCGGGTCGCCACCGATGCCGAGGGGCAGTTCCGCGTGGTGACGATCAAGCCCGGCCCGGTGCCGGGCCGCGGCAATTCGCTGCAGGCTCCGCATATCAACCTTGTGCTGTTCGCGCGCGGGCTGCTGAAGCACCTCTATACCCGGATCTATTTCGCCGACGAGCCGGCCAATGCCGGTGACCCGCTGTTGACCTCGATCGAGGACGAGGCGGCGCGCCGCAGCCTGCTGGCCCGCCGCGAGCAAGGCGGCAGCCCGGCGCTCTACCGCTTCGACATCGTTCTCCAGGGCGAGGGCGAGACCGCGTTTCTCGACATTTGATGATACCGCAGTCCCGGCGAAAGCCGGGATCCACCCTTCAACCGCCCCGCTACTTGACAAGTAGGTCCCGGCTTTCGCCGGGACTGCATTTGCTTACAGCAGCTGGCCGCCATCGACAGAAATCGTCTGGCCGGTGACCCAGCCGGCGAGCGGCGAGGCGAGAAACGCCACGATTTGGGCCACCTCCTCGGGCCGGCCGAGCCGGCCGAACGGGATGCTGCGCAGGATCGCGCCATAAAGCGGCGGGTTGCTGATCTTTGCCCGCTCCCAGGTGCCACCGGGAAACTCGATCGAGCCCGGTGCGACGCAGTTGACCCGAATGCCCTGCCGCGCCAGCGAAGCGGCCTCGCTCTGGGTGTATTCGATGATCGCCGCCTTGACCGCGCCGTAGGGCGGGGTGCGGGCCGAGGCACCGAGGCCCGAGATCGACGAGATGTTGATGATCGCGCCCGCTCCGCTCTTTTCGAGGTATGGCACCGCGGCGCGGATGGCGCGAACCGTGCCGAGGAGATCGACATCGATGCTGCGCGCCCAGCCGGCCTCGTCGTTGCTGGTGCCGAACCCCGAGGCGTTGTTGACGAGAATGTCGATGCCGCCGAGCGCCTCGGCGGCCGCGCCGATATAGGCCGCGAGGGCGGCTCCATCGGCGACATCGCAGGCCTGGGCATGGGCGGCGACCCCGTGCGCGGCGATCTCGTCGCGCACCTGGCCCAGCGCGTCAGCGCCGCGGGCGCAGATCGACACCGCGGCTCCCGCCTCGGCGCAGGCCAGCGCGATCGCCCGCCCGATCCCCCGGCTGCCGCCGGTGACCACCGCCCGCTTGCCCGCTAGGTCGATCTTCATGTCTCGCGCACCCCTTCGCCCGATCGATCGATCATGGCGTCGATTGCCGCCGCTTCCTAGCCCCCACCCTACCCTCCGCCGCCGCCCCCTCCCTTCCCTCCCCCGCTTGCGGAGGAGGGAAGGGAGGGGGCAATGCGGGACAGGGTAGCGGTGGGGGCGGTCGGCCGATTGCCGAAGAATACGGCCCGGTTGCGTTTGCCTCGGCGGCGGCTAAGCTCAAGCAGTTGCGGCAGTGAGGCGGCAGTGACTGTAGCAGGGGAAACAGGCGCACGCATGCGCCTGCGCGGCCATGGCGGCCGGCCGTCGCGCCTCCAATCGGCGCAGCTCTCGGACCGCATCCTCGAGGTCGCGACCGCGCTGTTTCTCGGCGAGGGCTTTGGCGCCACCAGCATCGAGGCGGTGGCCAGGCGCGCCGGCATCTCGAAGCGCACGTTCTATCATCGGTTTCGCGGCAAGGAGGAATTGTTCGAGGCCGTGGTGCGGCGGCTGATCGAACGCTGGATGCCGCCGTTCGATACCGCGTTGATCGAGGCGCCGAGCCTCGCCGAGACGTTGCGCCGCACGGCTCAATACGTGCTCAATGTGGCGCTGACCCCCGAGGCGCTGGCGTTGCACCGGGTCGTGATCGCCGAGGCGACGCGGTTTCCCGGCCTCGCGGGCATCCTGCACGAACTCGGCGCGGCAGCGGGGATCGAACGGATCGCGCGGCATCTCGAACAGCGGATCGCCGGCGGCGACCTCCGGCCGATCGATCCGCGGTTCGCCGCCGAGCAATTCATTCTGATGGTGGTGACCGGACCGCGACGGCGCGCGCTGGGCCTTGGTGCGCCGCTCGGCCCGGCCGAGCTGCGCGACTGGGTCGACCAAAGCGTCAGGCTCTTTCTTGACGGGTGCCGCGGCGGCTGACGCGCGATTTTCCCCGTCGGCGGAGCGATCCCCGCCGATCAGCCAAGAGGAGCGATCATGATCAAAAGCCTGTCATTGCTGACCCGCCGGCCCGAGTTTTCGCACGAAGCGTTCGTCCGCCATTGGGTCGAGATCCACGCGCCCCTGGCCCATGCCGTGCCGGGCGTGCGGCGCTATGTGCAGAACCATATCGAGGGTGAGCGAAGGCGGGCCGACATCCCGACCACCGAAATCGCGGTCGATGGGATCGCCGAGCTCTGGTACGACGATCGCGCCGCGATGGACCGCGCCAACGCCTCGCCCGAGGCGAAGCGGCTGCATGACGACGGCGCCTTGTTCATCGGCGGGATCAAGAGCTTCATCGTCGAAGAAAAGGTGATCATCCCGATATCGGAATGACGGTGCGGCTTCGGACCGCTTGCGTCCCGCCCGCATGTGGGCCAGAGGCCTGCGGTCCAACGGCTTCGACAGGAGGTTCGCGGGATAAAACCGTTTCCTGCGCGCCATCTGGTCATATCAGCCAGGACAATCCGCCGCCCCGGTTGCGTTGACACTCCGTGGTACGCGGTTTAAGTCAAATGCTGCTGGGAGCCGCACTTTTGCCGGATCAATCCACATGACATCGGACCCGCGGCCGCTGTCGCCGCATCTTCAGGTCTATCGCTGGCAGCTGACCTCGGTGCTGTCGATCCTGCACCGGGCGAGCGGCGTCGCGCTCACCGCCGGCACGCTCCTCCTGGTGTGGTGGCTCGTCGCGGCGGCGAATGGTCCGGATTCCTATGCGCGCGTCCAGTGGTTTCTCGCCTCGTGGCTCGGCCGCGTGCTGTTATTCGGCTGGAGCGTTGCGCTGTTCTATCATTTGTGCAACGGGCTGCGGCATCTGTGGTGGGATACCGGGCGCGGCCTCGAATTGAAGAGCGTTTATGCCAGCGGCTGGGCGGTGGTCGCCGCGACATCAGTGCTGACCGCGATCGCCTGGATCGCCGGCATTGCCAATTGGAGCCGATGAGATGGCTACGCCGCACCTGCGTTCGCCGTTGAGCCGCGCGATCGGGCTCGGCTCGGCCAAGGAGGGGGTCGAGCATTGGTGGGCCCAGCGGATCACCGCGCTCGCGCTGGTGCCGCTCGCGCTGTGGTTTGTCATCGTCGTCATCGAGCTGGCCGGCGCCGACCGCGCGCTGTTCGTCGATTGGGTCCGCCATCCGGTGCCGGCGGTCCTCCTGGTGTTGCTGCTGATCGCGACCTTTTATCACGGCGCGCTCGGGCTGCAGGTCGTCATCGAGGATTATGTCGAGAACGAAGCGCGTCGCCTCGGGCTGTTGATCGCCATGCGCCTCGCCGCGATCGTCCTTGCCGCGCTCGGCATCTTCGCCGTGCTCAAACTCTCGCTCGGCGCCTAAAGGGCGCGAAACCCCGCGGAGTCGCGCATGCCTGCCGCCTATCCGATCACCGATCACGAATACGATGTCGTCATCGTCGGCGCCGGCGGCGCCGGCCTGCGCGCCACCTTGGGCACCACCCTCGAAGGGCTGAAGACCGCCTGCATCAGCAAGGTCTTTCCGACCCGCAGCCACACGGTTTCAGCGCAGGGCGGGATCAGCGCCGCGCTCGCCAATATGGGCGAGGATGACTGGCGCTGGCATATGTACGACACCGTCAAGGGATCCGACTGGCTCGGCGACCAGGATGCGATCGAATATATGTGCCGCCAGGCGATCCCGGCGGTGATCGAGCTGGAACATTTCGGGGTGCCGTTCTCGCGCACCGAAACCGGGCAGATCTACCAGCGGCCCTTCGGCGGGCACATGATGGAATACGGCGAGGGGGCGCCGGCCAATCGTGCGTGCGCCGCCGCCGACCGCACCGGCCACGCCATCATCCATACGCTCTACCAGCAGTCGCTGCGCCACAACGCCGAGTTCTTCGTCGAGTATTTCGTCCTCGACCTGATCATGGATGAGGAAGGCGTCTGCCGCGGCGTCATGGCGTGGAACCTCGAAGACGGCACGATCCACCGCTTCCGCGCACACATGGTGATGCTCGCCACCGGCGGCTACGGCCGGACCTATTTCACCTGCACGTCGGCGCATACCTGCACCGGCGACGGCAACGCGATGGTGCTGCGTGCCGGATTGCCGTTGCAGGACATGGAGTTCATCCAGTTCCACCCGACCGGGATCTATCGGGCCGGCTGCCTGATCACCGAGGGCGCGCGCGGCGAAGGCGGCTATCTGACCAACAGCGAGGGCGAGCGCTTCATGGAGCGCTATGCCCCGCACGCCAAGGACCTCGCCTCGCGCGACGTGACCAGCCGGGCGATGACCATCGAGATCCTTGAAGGGCGCGGCTGCGGCCCCGACAAGGACTACATCCACCTCCACCTCGAGCACCTCGACCCGGCGATGCTGCACCTGCGCCTGCCCGGCATTGCCGATCTCGCGAAAATCTTTGCCGGCGTCGACATCAGCCGCGAGCCGATCCCGGTATCGGCAACCGTGCACTACAACATGGGAGGCATCCCGACCAATTACCGCGGCGAGGTGCTGCGCCCGACCGAGAGCGATCGCGACGCGGTCGCGCCCGGGCTGATGGCGATCGGCGAGGCGGCGAGCGTCTCGGTGCATGGGGCCAACCGGCTCGGTTGCAACTCGCTGTTGGATATCATCGTGTTCGGCCGCGCCGCGGCGCATCGCGCCGCGGAGCTGGTCCGTCCCGGCATGGCACATGCGCCGCTCCCGGCCAGCGCCGGCGAGCAGGCGATCACCCGCCTCGACGCGGCGCGCCAGGCCAAGGGCTCACGCAAGACCGCCGAGATCCGCGTCGATATGCAGCGCACCATGCAGAACAATTGCGCGGTGTTCCGCACCGCCAAAGTCTTGCGCGAGGGCGTCGAGAAGATCGACCTGGTGGCGAAGAGCTATGCCGAACTCGGCATTTCCGACCGGTCGCTGATCTGGAACAGCGATCTGATGGAGGCGCTGGAGCTGCAGAACCTCTTACAGCAGGCCGTGGTGGCGCTGCACTCGGCCGAAAACCGCACCGAGAGCCGCGGCGCCCACGCGCGCGAGGACTTCCCCGAGCGCGACGACCAGAACTGGCTGAAGCACACGCTGTCCTGGCTCGACGGCAACGGCAATGTGCGACTCGGCTCCCGCCCGGTGCACCTGTTCACGCTGTCGAACGAGGTGCAGGTCTTCCCGCCCAAGGCTCGGATTTATTGAGATGGCCGAATTCACCCTGCCGGCGAATTCCAAGATCGGCACCGGCAAGACCCACGCGCCGCCGGCCAACCCGCAACGGCTGCGCCGTTTTCATGTCTATCGCTGGAACCCCGACGACGGGAACAAGCCGGTAGTGGACACCTACCCGATCGACCTCGCCGATTGCGGGCCGATGGTCCTCGACGCGCTGATCAAGATAAAAAGCGAGGTCGACACCACGCTGACCTTTCGCCGCTCGTGCCGCGAGGGGGTGTGCGGCTCCTGCGCAATGAACATCGATGGCACCAACACGCTGGCCTGCATCAAGGCGATCGATGACATCAAGGGCGATGTGCGGATCTATCCGCTGCCGCACATGCCGGTGATCAAGGATCTCGTCCCCGACCTGACCCACGTCCTTGCGCAGTACCATTCGATCCAGCCCTGGCTGCAGACCGAGAGCACCGCGCCGCCCGACCGCGAGCGGCTGCAATCGGCGGAGGAGCGCGCCCGGCTCGACGGGCTGTGGGAATGCGTCCTTTGCTTCTGCTGCACGACGGCATGCCCGTCTTACTGGTGGACCGGCGAGCGCTATCTCGGGCCCGCGGTGCTGCTCCAGGCCTATCGCTGGCTCGCCGACAGCCGCGACGAGAAGACCGGCGACCGGCTCGATGCGCTCGAAGACCCGTTCCGCCTCTATCGCTGCCACACGATCATGAACTGCACCCGGACCTGCCCGAAAAACCTGAACCCGGCCAAGGCCATCGCCGAGATCAAGAAGCTGATGGTGCTGCGGCGCTGAGGCAATCGGTGCTCATCACCGGTTTTGCCACGGATCGACCAGCGGGACGCCGGTCGCTTCGACGTCACGGGTGTTTCGAGTCACCAAGGTGAGACCAGACGTGATCGCGGTGGCCGCGATCAGCGTGTCGATCACCGGCAGGCTGCGACCGGCTGACAGCTCGCCCCACATCCTTGCAACGCTCGCATCCACCGGTAATACCAACCGCCGAAATTCCCGACTCGCCCCTGAGTTTAGGGGTTCCCGTTTG
>CAYMRQ010000119.1:12153-14260 GCA_964392845.1 uncultured Rhizobium sp. | reverse complement strand
CGGAACAGCTCGGTATTGCGGCTCGGCAGCAGAAACCCGGGTCCGCCAAAGACGGACGCCGCGGCGATCAGCGCCTTCAGATCGTCGGTCGACTCGGCGACGGCATGGCCGGAGAAGCCAATCTCGGTCGTGTAGCCGGTAATCCGGCCGTCGCGCTCGACCACGGACGCGGTTTCCTCGTTGACCGCATCGCGCAAGGCCCCGCCGCGATCGTGACCGTGCACCGCGCGGCACAGCCGGTCGCACGCCTCGGCATCGCCGGCGGTGGCATTTCGTACGGTGCAGCCCGCGAGCCTCACTCCGAGCGGGGGCCCTTGCAGGTTTGCGAGATGCTCGCGCACCGCGAAACCCAGCTTCGTATAGAGGCAGAGCGAACGGGTATGATAGCCCGACTGCAGCAGGCGGACCCCGGGCGCGTTGTTGCGCGCCGCGCGATCGAGCATGTGCGTCATCAAGGCGGTCCCGACGCCCTGGTTCTGCGCCGTCGGATCCACCGTGATCGGCCCCAGACCGGCAATGGGCGAGCGCTCGTCAAGAAAGTTGCTGCCGACGATCCTGCCGTCCACTTCGGCGACGACGCCGTAGAAACCGGGATGCGCGCTCAACCGCGACAGCAGGCCGATCGTGACCTCGGGACCGGGGAAGTCGGGCGGAAAATTGTGTTGCGCGGCGATCGCCTTGAAGGCGTCGTAGCAGATCCTGCCGGCGGCCGGCACATCCACCCGCTCGATCGGTCTCAGTGACAGGGCCATTGAAAACTCCTCCCGGTCAGGCCGGAACCCGGCACGCAAATGTCCTGCCTGGGCATCGGCGCAATAGGTTCTCGGGGCGGGCGATGGTACAGTTTAACGCAGCAACCAAACCCCACCAACGCAGCTGGATGCGAAGAATGCCGATCGTCGATCATTCCAACGCCGTCGAGATCCCGTGGCGGCCGGGTTATCGCCGCTTCACCCTCGCGGGTAAGGATCAGGGTGTCGCCTGCTCGGCGAGCCTCAGCATCATCGAGCCCGGCGCCGGTGCGCCGACGCATTTCCATGACATGGCCGACGAAATCATCATCGTGCTCGGCGGGATGCTCGAGATGTGGATCGGCGACGAGCGACACCTGGTGGGCCCCAACCACACGGTGACGCTGCCGGCCCGCGTGCCGCACGGCTTTGTCGCGGTCGGCCCGAGCCCGGCGCGCATCCTGGCGTTCCTCCCGCAATCGGGTGAGGCCGCCGCGACGACCTATCTCGATGGGGCGCCGCCGCAAAGCGCCGATCGGCGCTAGGCGCAGCGTCGCGGCCTGATCGGCCGGACGGCTGCGGGCCGGCGGGGAGCGGGGACCGATGCGACCACGAGCGGGGCTGGCGCTCGCCTTGGCGCTGCTGGCGGGCGGCTGCGGCAGCACGAGCAAATGCCCCAAGCCGGTCGTCTATGACGATGCGACGCTGAAGAAAATCGAGAAGGCGCGCGAGGCCCTGCCGCGCGACAGCATCCTCCTTCAGCTATTGGAGGATTACGAGAACGAACGCGACGATCTGCGCTTCTGCCGGTAAGGCTCTGCGGGAAAATTATCGAGTCGCCTCAGGTACACGCCGATCTTGGGAACGCGGCCGTCCCGGCCGCATGCGGGCCGGAGGCCCGCGGTCCAGATGGTGCAGTTATTTCCGAACGGACCCTAAGCTTTCGGGGCGCTGCTCGGGAGCTTGTTGGGGGAGCGGCTTGACAGCGCTGCGCCTGCGGTTGACGGTCGCTAGCGCCGCGAGGGGGACGCGCCGGGCATGAAGCGGGCTTTTGTTTTTCCCGGGCAGGGTTCGCAGATGCCCGGCATGGGCCAGGCACTCGCTGCGGCGTTTCCGGCGGCGCGCCACCTGTTCGAGGAGGTCGACGAGGCGCTGTCGCAGCATCTCTCGCGGCTGATGTTCGAGGGTCCGGAAAGCGAGCTGATGCTGACCGAGAACGCGCAGCCCGCGCTGCTCGCGGTGAGCCTTGCGGTGATTCGCGTGCTTGAAGGCGACGCCGGTTTCGACATCGCACAACAGGCCGCCTATGTCGCCGGCCACTCACTCGGCGAGTATTCGGCGCTGGCGGCGGCCGGCGCGCTGCCGGTCGCCGAGGC
>CAYMRQ010000119.1:10447-12143 GCA_964392845.1 uncultured Rhizobium sp. | reverse complement strand
CAACACGGTGACGCTCGCCGGCTATCTGCGCCTGCTCGAGACCGCGTTCCTCGCGAGCGGGCTGGAACTGTACACCAAGGGCCAGGTGCGGCGGCGCGGCTCGTCAAGCGCCGCGGCCAGGCGATGCAGAAGGCGGTGCCGGTCGGCGAAGGGGCGATGGCGGCGCTGCTCGGCCTCGATGTCGAGACGGCGCGCGCTGTCGCCGAGGCGGCGGCTCAGGGCGAGGTCTGTGCCGTCGCCAACGACAATTGCCCGGGGCAGATCGTCCTCAGCGGCCATCGCGGCGCGGTCGAGCGCGCCGTCGCGCTCGCCGCCGAGCGCGGTGCGCGGCGCTCGATCATGCTGCCGGTCAGCGCCCCGTTCCATTGCTCGCTGATGAGCCCCGCCGCCGAAATCATCGCCGAGGCGCTCGCCGAGACGGCGCTGGAGGCGCCGCTCGTGCCGCTCGTCGCCAATGTGACCGCCGCCGCGACCAGCGACCCCGAGGAAATCAAAGAGCTGCTCGTCGAGCAGGCGACCCAGATGGTGCGCTGGCGCGAGAGCGTGCTGCTGTTTGCCGCCAACGAGGTCGAGGAAGTGGTCGAAATCGGCGCCGGGCGCGTGCTCGCCGGGCTCGTCAAGCGGGTCGACCGCACGTTGTCCGCTCGGTCGGTCGGCACGCCGGCCGAGGTCGAAGCGCTGGTCCAGCTTCTGTGACCGCGGTCGGAAAGTGACTGGGGTGGGCGGGATGTTCGATCTTTCCGGCCAGACCGCGCTGGTGACCGGCGCCTCCGGGGGCATCGGCGGCGCGATCGCGCGAGCGCTCCATCGCCAGGGCGCCGCGGTCGCGGTTGCCGGGACGCGCACCGCGGTGCTTGCCGCTCTCGTCGCGGAGCTCGGTGGGCGCGCGCACGCGCTTACCGCCGATCTCGCCGATCCAGGCTCGCCCGACCGCCTCGTGCGCGACGCCGAGGCGGCGATGGGCCATATCGACATCCTTATCAACAATGCCGGTATCACCCGCGACGCCCTCGCGCTGCGCCTGCGCGACGAGGATTGGCAGGCGGTCATCGAGGTCAACCTGACCGCCGCCTTTCGCCTGACGCGCGCCGCGCTGCGCGGCATGGTCCGGCGCCGCCATGGACGGGTGATCTCGATCACCTCGGTGGTCGGGATCACCGGCAATGCGGGCCAGGCGAATTATGCGGCCGCGAAAGCCGGGCTGGTCGGCATGGCGAAGTCGATCGCGGCCGAGACCGCGACCCGGGGCATCACCGTCAATTGCATCGCCCCGGGGCTGATCACCACGGCGATGACCGACAAACTGGGCGAGGAGCAGCGCGCCCGGATCGCGGTGACGATCCCGATGGGCCGCTTTGGCGCCGCCGAGGATGTCGCTGCCGCCGCGGTCTATCTCGCCAGCGCCGAAGCAGGCTACATTACCGGTCAGACGCTCCATATAAATGGCGGCATGGCCATGGTGTAAGGCGACGGCCCCGGTGACGGCCTCGGCTCGGCCGGAACTTTTACGCCGGCCGAATTCGTGTTATGTGAGCCGCGCCTTCAACCGGTCCATGATGGCGGCATATGACGGCCGAGCCCGCAATCGGGTCCCCGGACCGCGCTGAACCGGGCCAATTACCAGCACGCAATCGAGGAAATCATCGAATGAGCGACGTCGCCGAGCGGGTCAAGAAGATCGTCGTCGAGCATCTCG
>CAYMRQ010000119.1:0-10437 GCA_964392845.1 uncultured Rhizobium sp. | reverse complement strand
GGCCTTGGCTCGGCCGGAACTTTTACGCCGGACGAATTCGTGTTATGTGAGCCGCGCCTTCACCGGGTCGATGATGGCGGACATGTCACGGCTGACCCCGCAATCGGGCGCCTGGACTGCGCTGAATTGAGCCAATTAGCAGCACGCACCAATCAGCAAGCACGCAAACGGGGAAAGATCGAATGAGCGACGTCGCCGAGCGGGTCAAGAAGATCGTCGTCGAGCATCTCGGCGTCGACGAAGCCAAGGTGACCGAGAATGCCAGCTTTATCGACGATCTGGGCGCCGACAGCCTTGATACCGTCGAGCTGGTGATGGCCTTCGAAGAGGAATTCGGGTGCGAAATCCCGGATGACGCGGCCGAGAAGATCGTCACCGTCAAGGACGCGGTCGGGTTCATCGAGGCGCACAGCTGAACGTGCGTAGCATCGCGCGGCGCCAAGCGCGCTGGGTCTCGACCGGCCTCGCCACCATCCGCCGTTCGCTGCGGGGGCTCTCCTAGCATGAGGCGCGTCGTCGTCACCGGCATGGGCCTCGTGACGCCGCTCGGCATCGGACTCGAGCGGGTATGGAGCCGCCTGGTGGCGGGCGAATCGGGGATCGGCGCGATCCAGTCGTTCGATGTCTCCGACCTGTCGTCGCGGGTGGCCGGGCAGGTGCCGCGCGGCGATCGCGATTCCGGGCTGTTCAACGCCGACGACTGGGTTCCGCCCAAGGACCAGCGGCGCATGGGCGAGTTCATCATCTTTGCGATCGCGGCGGCGGTTCAAGCGGTCGAGGATTCCGGCTGGCAGCCGGACAGCGACGAGGAATGCGAGCGCACCGGGGTGATGATCGGATCCGGCATCGGCGGCCTGCCCGGCATCGCCGAGGCCGCGATCACGCTGCAGGAGCGCGGCCCGCGCCGCGTCTCGCCGTTCTTCATTCCGTCCTGTCTGATCAACCTCGCCTCGGGCAACGTATCGATCCGCTACGGCTTCAAGGGCCCCAATCATGCGGTGGTGACCGCCTGCTCGAGCGGCGCGCATGCGATCGGCGATGCGGCGCGGCTGATCATGCTCGACGATGCCGACGTCATGGTCTGCGGCGGCACCGAGGCCGCGATCTGCCGCCTCGGGGTGGCCGGCTTCGCAGCGGCGCGGGCGCTGTCGACCAATTTCAACGACGATCCGCAGCGCGCCTCGCGACCGTGGGACCAGGACCGTGACGGGTTCGTGATGGGCGAGGGGGCCGGCATCCTCGTGCTCGAAGAATACGAGCATGCCAAACAGCGCAACGCCAAGATTTACGCCGAGGTTTTGGGTTATGGCATGTCGGGCGACGCCTTTCACATGACCGCCCCCGCCGAGGATGGCAACGGCGCCTTTCGCTCGATGCGCAACGCCCTCAAAAGCGCGCATCTCGCGCCCGACCGCATCGACTACATCAACGCGCACGGCACCTCGACGCCGCTCGGCGATGAAATCGAGCTCGGCGCTGTCAAGCGGCTGTTCGGCGATCACGCCTATAAGCTCTCGATGTCGTCGACCAAATCGGCGATCGGGCACCTGCTCGGCGCGGCCGGCAGCGTCGAGGCGATATTCTCGATCCTGGCGCTGCGCGACGGTGTCGTCCCGCCGACCCTCAACCTCGACAATCCGTCGCCCTCCTGCGACATCGACCTTGTGGCAAAACAGGCGCGACAGCGCAGGGTCAAGTACGTGCTGTCGAATTCGTTCGGTTTCGGCGGCACCAACGCATCGCTGATCTTCGGCGGTCCGGGTTTGGGCCGGTGATCCGCCCGGCCGCGTTTGCCCGGATAGCCGACAGATAGCTGCCAGATCGCTGATCCGGGGGCGAGCGGTTGGAACGCGCGACGATGAGGTTTTTCCGCCTGCTGGCCTGGGGCTTTATCACGGCCGCCATCGTCATCGCGGCGCTCGGCGGAGCCGGGTACTGGCTCAGTCGCGATGCGCTGGCACCCGGGCCGCTCTCCGCGGCGCGCGTGCTCATCGTCCCGGCCCATACCGGGATCGCCGGGATTGCCGAGCTACTCGCCGCAGAGGGGGTGATCCGGCACCAGCTGGCCTTCCAGCTGGTTGCCATTCTGTCCGGGCGCGGTATGGCGCTCAAGGCCGGCGAGTACGAGTTCCCGGCCGCGGCGAGCGTGATGCACACGCTCGACATCCTCGCCAGCGGGAAAACCGTCAGGCACCGCCTCACGATCCCCGAGGGGCTGACCAGCGGCGAAATCGTGGCGCTGGTCCGCGACGCGCCGGTGCTCGACGGCGACCCTGGGCCGGCGCCGGGCGAGGGCGAGCTCTTGCCGGATACCTACGTCTACAGCTATGGCGACAGCCGCAAGGAGCTGATCGAGCGCATGCGGCGCGGCATGGCGCATGTGCTGGCCCAGCTGTGGAGCGAGCGCCGGCCGGATCTGTCGCTGGCAAGCCCGCAGGAAGCGGCGATCCTCGCGTCGATCGTCGAGAAGGAAACCGCGCGCGAGGAAGAGCGCCCGCATATCGCCGGCGTGTTCATCAATCGGCTGCGGCTCGGCATGCGCCTGCAAGCCGACCCGACCGTGCTGTTCGCGCGGCGCGGGGATGGCGCAAGCAAGATCGAGCGCCCACTCAGCCATGCCGACCTCGCGGTTGATTCACCGTACAACACCTACATCGTCAAAGGGCTGCCGCCGGGGCCGATCGCCAATCCCGGCCGAGCCTCGTTGCGCGCCGCGGTGCGGCCGGAGCGGACTGAGGATCTCTATTTCGTCGCCGATGGCAACGGCGGCCACATTTTTGCTAAAACCCTCGCCGAACAGAGCCGCAACATCGCGCGATACCGCCGCGGCGCTGCGGTAGAGCCGCGCCCGCCTACTCCGTCTCCGGACGATCGCGCGAGCCGGCGCCTTCACCCGGTGCAATAGCGGCACCGGCCGGCGCCTCGGTGGCGGGCCGCCGCTCGCCCAAAAAATAGGTGGTTACTTTCCCTACGCCCTTAAGCTCTATTTGACCCCGCTCCTCGCATTCGAAGTGCCGCCTTAGCCGTAGATTAGTCGCGTGCGAAATCTGGATTTTCCCCGGCAATCCGTTTGATTCTAGTCGGCTGGCCAGATTGACTGCTTCGCCCCACAAATCATATGTAAACTGGCTCTTGCCAATGACCCCCGCGACCAGAGAGCCGGTATGAATACCGATTCTCATCTTTATTTCGAGGTCGTGTCTGTCTGATACGCTTTGCGTTCTCTTGAGAATTTCTAGGGCTAGCTGGGCAACTGCAACGGCGCGTATATCCTCGTCCGTTGGCGGTCCGCAAATAGCCATGTAACCATCGCCAATGGTTTTTATTTTCTGGACACCCAATCTTTTTGCCGCCTCATCGTATTCCCCAAACAGTTCATCCAGCAACCTGATCACGAAGCGAGGAGCAACCCGCTGGGTGAGTTCCGTGAAGCCGACCAGGTCGGAAAAGAGAATCGTAACCTCGGAAAGGGACTCAGCAATCGGCGTTTCACCGTTTTGCACCTTTGCGCAATCGGAGCGGGTAGAACATCGAACAACAGCTGCCGATAACGCTCTTGTTCCTCAGTCAATTGTAGTGAAGTTGCAAATGCTTGGCGCTGCCGTTTTTCCTGCGCAAACGCGATGCACGCGCCCATAACCGCGAAAGTAACGACGGTAAAAAAGTCACCTAATAGAAATTCATCCCAGTCCGGGCCCCACAGCATCCATGCCGGTATTGCATATGTGGTAACAATAATTGTTACAAGTGCGAGAGTTTCTAGAAACATAAAAATGGAAATTCCGAAGATATCAAACAATAGGATCAGTATGTTCCCCATCCCAGTCGAAGTTGTTAATCCATAGGGGGTACCTTGGTATGCCAAGAAAATGGCGACAGTGCAGAAAGAAATAATGATTATTGTAATAAACTGGATACGATCGATATAAATCCTAAGAGATTGCTGATAGGTGGCCAGGATTGTGACAAAACAAGCAGGAGATCCAATGTATAACCTTACATAAGTAGCAAATTTACCATGGCTTGACGAAATTATCCTATCTTGCCAAACAAATGCTATCATGAAAACAATTCCGATGCCACATAATAACCTAATGGAAGAGATAGAAGAATTTCTACGATGTTGCCAAAATTTTTGTTCCATCTCCTGATCGAGAAACTTGAGAATAAACGAAGCGGGCACCGAAACGCGAAATATGGACCAAAATCCGGTTCTTCTTTGTGGCGTGTGAGCCATGATGGCACTCTCGTTTATCCAATATTTCGTTAGCTCATCAGTCAGTCCTTGAAAAACGATACTTAGAGATAAACGGTAATATTACACGCTGTGGGTTCGCAAGCTGCAGTGGCGCTGCCCCGATATGATCGTCCAAGCTGATCGGACAATCAAGTTTGGAGAGAGCGCGGTGCTACGAACTGTGCGCGCTGGTTGATGAGATCACGCTCCCTGGTACGGGAGCCCACAATGACGGCAAGCGGCGACGTTCGCGCCGCCGGCATTGGCGGCGCCCGCACCGCCCGCTATAACCGCCGGGCGGCTGCAGGGAGTAGAAACGGCGGTGGGCGTCTCCAGCATGACCGGATTTGCCCGGGCCGAGGGCGAAGCCGACGGCATCTCCTGGATCTGGGAGCTGAAGAGCGTCAACAGCCGGTCGCTCGATCTGCGGCTGCGCCTGCCGCCCGGTTTCGACCCGCTCGAACCGCAGCTGCGCGCCGGCCTGGCGCGACGCTGCCGGCGCGGCAACATCGCGGCCACCCTCTCGGTCAACCGGCTCGTGCCGCCCGCCATCCGCATCAACCGCGCCGTGCTGGCCCAGATCGTCGCCCTGCTCGGCGAATTGGCCGGCGACATCGAGGCGGCACCGCCGCGGCTCGATGGCCTGATCGGTCTGCGCGGCGTGATCGAGACGGTTGAGGACGAGCCGGAAAGCGTCGTCGAGGCGCGTCGCGCGGCGGTTGTCGGCGGCTGGTCGGTGGCGCTCGACCGCCTGGTCACGGCGCGCAGCGAGGAAGGCGCGCGGCTGTCGGCGATGCTGTCCGACCAGCGCACCGAGCTTGCCGCCCTGGTCGAGGCGGCCGCCGGTTGTGCGGCGGCGCAGCCGGCGGCGATCCGGGCGCGGCTCCTGACCCTCTTGGGCGAGCTCGCCGGCCTCGCGCCGAGCATGCCGCAGGAGCGGGTGGCGCAGGAGCTCGCGATGCTGGTCACCCGCGGCGATGTCCGCGAGGAGCTCGACCGGCTGCGCGCCCACATCGCGCAGGCCGGGGATCTCCTGGAGCGCGGCGAGGCGGTCGGGCGGCAGCTCGATTTCCTCTGCCAGGAGCTGAACCGCGAAGCCAACACGCTGTGCTCGAAATCGGCCGATATCGAGCTGACCCGCATCGGGCTGGCGCTGAAGGCGGCGATCGAGCAGTTCCGCGAGCAGGTGCAGAACCTCGAATGAGCGCGCCGCCTGCCAGCCAAGCCATTCGTCGCCGCGGCTTTCTCTTGGTCCTGTCGTCGCCCTCGGGAGCCGGCAAGACGACAATCACCCGCCGGCTGCTCGAACGCGATCCGAGCCTCTCGCTGTCGGTCTCGGTTACGACGCGACCGCCGCGGCCGGGCGAGATCGACGGCCGGGATTACCGGTTCATCGACCAGCCGCGTTTCGATGCGATGGTGGCGGGGGGCGAACTGCTCGAACACGCCACCGTGTTCGATCACAACTACGGTACGCCGCGGCAGCCGATCGAGGCGGCACTCGCCGCCGGGCGCGATATCGTCACCGATATCGACTGGCAGGGCACCCAGCAGCTCAGCGAGAGTTTCCCCCACGACCTGGTCACGGTGTTCGTGCTGCCGCCGAGCATGGCAGCGCTCGAAGCCCGGCTGCGCCGGCGCGCCCAGGACACCGCGGAAGTTGTCGCCGAACGCATGGCGAAATCGGCCGAGGAGATGAGCCACTGGTCGGAATACGAGTACGTGATCGTCAATCGCGAGATTGACGAGAGCGTCGCCGAGGCGCAGGCGATCGTCACCGCCGAGCGCGTGCGCCGCTCCCGCCAGCTCGGCCTCGCCGATTTCGTCAACCGCCTGCGCGCGGGCTAATATTAGTTCAACGTCGTGGCGATCTGGCGGATCTCGTCGGGCGTATGGACGCCGGCCAGCGGCGTCCTCGGCACCAGATATTTTCCCATCGCGAGGCCGCCGATCACGACCGGCTCGAAGCCGATTTCCGTGATCAGGCGCGAGGCAAGCGCCAGCGCGTTCCGGTCGTCGCCGGCGATCGGAATCCCCACCGGCTCGCCCTGGCGGTGCGCCAGCGCGGCCAGCTGCGTCGAACCGATCGCGTTGAACGCGCGCACGAGACGCGCGCCGGGCAGCGCCTTCTGGGTGGCGAGGCCGGCACCGCCCTGCTCATCGACCCATTTGACGATGTTCTCGCCATCGCGCGGCGCGATCGGGTTGCTGACATCGATGACGAGCGCCTTCGCAGCGAGCGCGCCGCCGTGTTCCTTGCCGATCTCCGGCACCGCGCCATAGGGCACGACGAGCAGCACCACATCGCCAAAGGCGATCGCCTCGGCGACCGTGCCGGCCTGCGCCAGGGCCCCGAGCCCGGCCACCAGATCCTTCAGCTGCTCGGGATGGCGCGAGGAGAACATCACCTTGTGGCCGGCCTTGACGAACAGCGAGCCGAGCGCGCCACCCTCGCGCCCGGCGCCGATCGTGCCGATCTTGAGCGGCTGGGCACTCGGTGCGGTTTGGGCCAAGGCGGCGAGCGGGCCGGCCGCAAGCGCGAGAAAGGCCGCCGCGCTCCCGGCGAGCTGAAGGATTTCGCGGCGGCTGGGATGCACGGCCGGGGCAATTGGCATGATCGGCTCCCTGGAAGGCGGCTTGCTTTGCGATCATAGGCCGGCGCGGGGCCGGCGCGCGGTCACGATTGCGCCAGCGCCGCCGGT
Organism: uncultured Rhizobium sp.; assembly: GCA_964392845.1. GTDB lineage: Bacteria > Pseudomonadota > Alphaproteobacteria > ATCC43930 > CGMCC-115725 > DATARH01. The sequence goes on along the minus strand of CAYMRQ010000119.1, from coordinate 3,498 downwards.
GGGCTGCGCACATGCTCGGGGCGGAAGCCGAGCCCGATCAGCCGCGCCGGGATCCGCTGGAGCACCGGCAGGCGGTTGAACAGCCGCAGCAGCCACGGTGCATTTATTGGCCGGTCGGAGCCGAGAACCGGGTCGATGACCCGCCGCTGCATCGTGACTTGCAGTGCCTGGGTCAGACGGGTCGGCATCGTGCGGCGGCGCTGGACGGCTTTGAGATGCGCCTCGGTCAGCCTGCGCTCACGCAACGGCGTTGCCAGGATGTTGGCGGTGGCGACGGCGTCCTGGACCGCGAGATTGATGCCGACCCCGCCGATCGGCGACATCGCATGGGCGCAGTCGCCGATGCATAGGAGCCCCGGGCGCCACCAGCGCTCCAGCCGGTCGACCGCTACGGTCAGCAGCTTGATGTCGCCCCAGTCGCCCAACTCCGCGACCCGGTCGCGCAGAAAGGGCGCGATGCGGACGATCTCATCGCGGAAGCTGGCGAGCCCACGCTCGCGGATCGCGTAGAACCCGCCCTTGCGGATCACGAAGGCGCATTGCCAGTAATCGCCGCGGTCGAGCATCACCAGCATGCGACCGTAGTTGATCCGGCCGGCGGTTTCCGACCGGTCCGCCGGCTGTTTCGACAGGCGCATCCACAGCACGTCGATCGGCGCGCCGAGATTGGTGACCGCGAGCCCGGCGCGTTCGCGCACCACCGAGTGCCGCCCGTCGGCGCCGACCACGAGATCGGCGCGGACCTCGATCGGACCGTCCGGCGTGTACCCGCGCACCCCGGCGATGCGGCCCGCTTCCTCGATCAGATCGGTCACCTCGGCCTCCATCATCAGCTGGAAGCCCGGTAGCCGGGCGCCATGTTCGGCAAGGAAATTGAGGAATTCCCATTGCGGCATAAAGGCGACAAACCCGCAGCGGGTCGGCAGGTGGGTGAAATCGGCGATTCTGATCTCGCTGTCGCCGATGATGCCGCGCAGCTCGCGCACTTTCTGATGCGGGCGTTCGAGAAAGGCCTCGAGCAGGCCCAGCTCGTGCATGACCTGCAGGGTCGAGGGATGGATCGTGTCGCCACGGAAATCGCGCAGGAAGTCGCGGTGCTTTTCCAGGACCAGAACCGCAACTCCGGCGCGCGCCAACAGAAAGCCGAGCATGACCCCGGCCGGGCCGCCGCCGGCGATGCAGCAGGTGACCCGAAGCGGCTGGCCTTTCATCATGAGCCCCCTGTCACGATCGCCGCGCGGAGCAAAGCGGCAGCATACTCCGCGGTACCGTGGGCGCGCGGGGATGAATACTAACCGGTCCCGTATAATAAAGGGGAATTATCGCGTTGACTCCCTCAGCAAATGATGTATAATCAATTCGTTAGAGGGAAATTGAACCATGTCGCGCAGCACGATTTCGACCTTCCAGCTTTTCGAGATGTTCCCGGACGCGGAGGCGGCCCGCAAGTATCTTGAAACGACAATGTGGCCGTATGGCCCGGTCTGCCCCGAGTGTGGGTCGCTCGACCGGATCACGACGCGCAAGGGCGGCTATTACCGTTGCAACCCGTGCAAGCTCGACTTCACGATCCGCACCGGAACGATCTTCGGGCGCTCGCACATTCCGCTGCACAAGTGGATTTACGCGATGTACCTCTTGATGACGGCGCGCAAGGGTATTTCCAGCCTGCAACTGTCCAAGGAAATCGGCATCGCGCAATCGTCGGCTTGGTTCATGCTCAGCCGCATCCGCGAGGCTTGCGGGAACGATCCTTCGGTGCTGGCAGGCATCGTGTCGGTTGACGAGACCTACATCGGCGGCAAGGAAGCCAACAAGCACGGCAACAAGAAGCTCCACGCCGGGCGCGGGGCGGTCGGCAAAACAGCTGTCATCGGCATGCGCGAGCGCGGCGGGCGCACCAAGGCGCAGACGGTTGCCGGGACCGATGCGGCGACCCTGCATCCGGTGATCCACCGGAACGTCCAGACCGGCTCGACGTTGCACACGGACGAGCACGGCGGCTATCAGGGGATCGGTGGGCTGTTCTACCAGCATGAGACGATCAGCCACTCGGCCGGCGAATACGTCCGCGACGGCGTGAGCACCAACGATATCGAGAGCGTTTGGGCGGTGCTCAAGCGCGGTGTATATGGCGTCTATCATCACGTCGAACCGAAGCACCTTGGCCGGTACGTTGATGAGTTCACCTTCCGCTTGAACGATGGCAACGTGAAGCGGCACACTATGCAGCGGCTCGACAGCCTCGCGCGGAGCACCACGGGCCGGCGGATCACCTACAAGGAACTGACGGCATGAAGGAAGGGCTGGCCGCGCTGACCAAACTCGTCAAGGTCGTGATGGCCTACCGGCCCGATCGCGCCAAAAAGATAAAATCTCAGCGCCGCAGGCTTCCTTCCAAGCCCACAAAACCAAAGCAATAGGGCCGCTTACCCCGCACTTAGACGTTTGAGCATAGCGCTCATGCGGATGGCCGCCTCTTCGGTGGTAAATCGTGCCAAAACCTCGGTTGATTGCGGATCCTCGGCATCGGCCACGTAAAGGTAATAGCCCAGTCCGTCACAGAATGCTGCGCCCGCCGCTGCGGCCTCCTGCCGGGTGATGGCGCCGACGCAAAGCGACCGCGAATTTGAAAGACGAGCGTCAAAGTAGTATTCTTCCATTTCATACACTCCAGAGGGGGCCTACCTTGATTACCAAGCGCGAGGGAGCGCGGATCTCCGTCAATAAACTGGGCGAGTATATCACAAGCAAGGCGGCTCGCCAAAGAAGCATTCTGTATAACCAAAAATTTCCGCCCGACTACGTGACGCCGTTTTATGAGGATGCCAGTGAAGCGATCTCGCTATTCATTGCCGGAGGAATGGAAAAGCCGGCAATTTTGGAGAATCGGATCAATGCGTTAGGCCAAACCCCGGTGAATACCACCTGGCAGCAGCGTCGCATGCTCGGAAACATCGAGGCCATTGAGACATTCACAGGCTTGATAAATGACCTGGACCTCTCGGGATTAGCCTGTCGCCTCGGTTCGCATAACCCTCCGCGAATGCCGATTCGCAACGTCGAGGTAAGCGTGCGCCCAGAGGTGATCCTGTCGCGTCCTGCCAAGGGAGGCCGACAGGTCGGGGCGCTCAAATTGCATTTTCCGAAAACCAATCCGCTGACTGAGGACATGGCCGGTTATGTGTCCGCCGTCGCTGCCCGCTTTTGCGATGCCTATCTAGCCGACGAAGGCGTGGCCGACTCGCGGCTATGTTTCGTGCTCGATCTGGCGTCAGCGCGGGTATACCCCGGAGTGAAATCCACCACTCTCCGCATGAAGGATGTCGATGCCGCCTGCGATCAGATTTTCAATCTTTGGGATACGATCAAAGAGGAATGAAGCGACGATTTAGGGAGTTAACGCGATAATTCCCTAATAAAGCACCGGCTCACCTACCATTGAGCAGGGCTATCGCATTTGAAGATTTACGAACTGAGTGAGGATTTGCGCAAGGA
>CAYMRQ010000118.1:0-14360 GCA_964392845.1 uncultured Rhizobium sp. | reverse complement strand
GGTCTGCCACATGCACGAAGCGGTGGCCACGCGCAATTTCCCCGAGGGCAGCCGAGTCTGCGACTGGCATCGGTTCGCGGGCAAACTCGGCGAATGCCGGCGGCACGCCGTGAAGTGCGGCCGCGCGGAAGCGCGCGCCGTCATAGATCCACAGGATGCCAAACCCCGCCTCGCACAGCCGCATCGCCTTTTCGAGCATTGCCTCGAACACCGGGGCGAGGTCGCCGGGCGAAGAGTTGATGACCTGCAAGACCTCGGCGGTCGCGGTCTGCTGGTCGAGCGCCTCGCGTAGGTCGCCCAGCAGCCGCGCGTTCTCGATCGCGATGACCGCCTGCGCGGCGAAATTCTGCAACAGCGCGATCTGTTTGTCGGAGAACGGCCGGACCTGGAGGCGATGCATGATAAAGGCGCCGACAACCTCGCCTTCCTTGAGGAGCGGCATATACAAGGCGGAGCGTATTCCGGCCCGATCGACCGCCGCTATCTCGGCGAGTGCGCCGGAGCGATATGATTCGTCCTCGCGCAAGTCAGGCACATGAATGACCGCCCGGCTGGCCAGCATCCGAATTGGTACCGAGTCTCGGGTTATGGCATCCGGCATGGGTGTGTTGAGCGGGAAGAGCTTGTCGAATTCTTCGGGTACGCCGAGGCTGGCCACGCGGCTGAACACCCCGTTCTCGAAACGCAAGAGATGGCCCGTTTGCGCCTCGCAAAGCCTAGTGGCACTGGCCAGCATCGCATCGAACACCGGGGTTAGGTCCCCGGGCGAGCTGTTGATGACCTGCAGCACCTCGGCGGTTGCCGTTTGCTGATCGAGCGACTCGCGCAATTCCCCCAAAAGCCGTGCATTCTCCATCGCGATCACCGCCTGCGCGGCGAAATTCTGCAATAGCGCGACCTGTTTGTCTGAGAACGGGCGGGCCTCTTGACGATAGATGGTGAACGCACCAAGCAAGGCGTCATCCTTGCGCATCGGCACGGCGAGAACGGTGCGGAAGCCCGCCAGCGCCACCCCCTGTCGAACCAACGGACCGCCGCGCTGGTAAACCTCGTCCGCCGCGATATCCGGGATGTGCGCGAGAGTCTCCCCGCGGGCTAGGCGTCCGATTCCAGTCTCCGGGCCGGCCAGCAGCGGCTCGCGCAGAAACTCCGCATATGCGGGCGGTACGTTGTGGAATGCCCGGGCATGGAAACGCTCGCCATCGTAGGTCCACAGGATGCCGAACGCCGCCTCGCTCAACCGTGTTGCCTTGTCGAGCATCGCCTCGAATACCGGGGCGAGGTCGCCGGGCGAGGAGTTGATAACCTGCAACACCTCCGCGGTCGCGGTCTGCTGCTCCAGCGCCTCGCGCGTCTCGGTGATGAGGCGGGTGTTCTCGATCGCGATGACCGCCTGGTCGGCGAAGGTGCGCACCAGCTCGATCTGACGCTCGGTGAAGGGCTCGACCCGCTGCCGCGCGAGCGCGAACGCGCCGATCGGCTCACCACCGCGCAGGAGAGGCACGCCGAGAACGGCACGTGTGCCTCCGAAAATGGCCCCCGGCGCCGTTGCGTACTCCGGATCGGAAGCGATGTCCGGCGTGTGGACTACCCCACCTTCGAGGGCCACCCGTCCAACAACGGTCCCGCGGCCTGGCTTGTACGACTGTTTCCGCGCATAGGCGTCGCGCTCGGGCGATAAGCCGAAGGTGGCGGCTGGCCGATAAATTTCGCCGTCACGGATCGAGAGGTTGCCGAAATCCGCGCTGCACAGGCGTGCCCCGGTCTCGACCAGCGTGTCGAGCACCGGTTGGAGATCAAAGGTCGAGCGGCTGATGACCTTGAGCACGTCGCTGGTCGCGGTCTGGTATTCGAGCGATTCCTGGAGGTCGCCGGTGCGCTCGCGCAACTCGCCGAGCAGCCGCGCGTTCTCCATCGCGATGACCGCCTGCGCGGCGAAGTTCTGGAGTAATGCGATCTGCTTGTCCGAGAACGGCCGCACTTCCTTTCGGTAAATCATGATGAAGCCGACCAGCGCGTCGTCCTTGCGCAGCGGCACGGCGAGCGCGGTGCGGGCACCGCCGAGATCAACGAGCGCCCGGCGATTGGGCTCTCCCGCCAGATAGGCGTCCGACGAAGCAAGGTCGGCGACGTGGACGAAACGCTCACCCTCCAGGATCTGAGCGGGTCCGGTCCCGGGACCGAACGCTGGCGGGTTATGCGCGTAGAATTCCGCAAAAGGTGTCGGGACGCCTTGCTGCGCCACGGAGCGGAAGCGATCGCCGTCATAGGTCCACAGCGTGCCAAACGAGGCCTCACAGAGGCGCATCGCCTTTTCCAGCATCGCGTCGAACACCGGGGCGAGGTTGCCGGGCGACGAATTGATGACCTGCAACACCTCGGCGGTCGCGCTCTGCTGTTCCAGCGCCTCGTCGCGCTCGGCGGTACGCTCGTCGAGCTGGCGTCGCAGCTCCGCGTTGGCGCGCCGCAGATCGGCTGCCGCCTCGTCGCGGGTCGCGATCATTTGCTTATCCCGTGCGACCATGCTTCCGGCCCGATCAAGGAGAGGGCGACTGCCGCGCAGTCTCAGCCGCCGGCGGATCGTATCGCATCTATCGAGCCAAGAGCCAGAATAACACCCGCGTGGCCATGCTCTTGGCGGGCCGGGAGACAAGCGCCCTTACCCGGGCATGGGCCTCTCGTAATCGCCGAGCGCAACGCAGGGCTGTTCGCGCAAATCAACGATTTCCGCCGGGCGGGGTTCTGCGCTATCGTTGCCGCAACGATCACGGCATAGCGCTGCGACGGAGGAGACCAGACGATGAGTGGAAACTTTGCGCCTCTCAATTGCCTCAAGGGTGTTCGGGTTGTCGATCTGACCCAGTTCGAGGCCGGGCCGACCAGCACCGAGGCCCTCGCCTGGCTCGGCGCCGAAGTCGTCAAGATCGAGAACCCGAGCCGCGGCGATCCCGGCCGGCGCATCGCCAGCACCGATCCGAAAGCCGCCGACTCGTTCTATTTCAAGATCCTCAACGCCAACAAGAAATCGGCGACGGTCGATCTCAAGACCGAGCGCGGCGTGCAGCTCGTCAAGGAGCTGGTCAAGAAGGCCGACGTCTTCGCCGAGAACCTCGCGCCCGGCACGATCGAGCGGCTGGGCCTGGGCTATGACGTGCTGAAGGCGATCAACCCCGGCATCATCTACTGCCAGGTCAAGGGTTTCGGCGAAGGCAGCCCGTACGAGAAAAGCCTCGCCTTCGACATGATCGCGCAGGCCTCGGGCGGCACGATGAGCGTCACCGGCGAACCCGGCCAGCCGCCGGTCAAGCCCGGCTGCACGATCGGCGATACCGGCACCGGCATGCTGATGGCGATTAGCATCCTCGGCGCCCTCTACGAAAAGAAGGAGACCGGCAAGGGCCGCCGCCTGCAATTGGCGATGCAGGATTCGGTGATGCACTACATCCGCACCTCGTTCGCCGTGATGTCACAGCAGGGCGACAAGAAGGCGGCGCCGCGCATGGGTGCGCAAAGCACCTCGGGTGCGCCGGCGCCCTGCGGCATCTATCCCTGCAAGCCGGGCGGCTACAACGACTATGTCTACGTCTTCTGCAGCCGCGCCAATCCCGATCACTGGGACCGGCTGCTCAAGGTCATTGGCCGAGCCGATCTGATCGGCGACCCGCGCTTTGGCACCAATGAGGAGCGCAACAAGAACGAGGGGCTGATCAACGAGATCATCGCCAACTGGACCAAGGAGCACACCAAGGAAGAGGCGATGAAGATCATCGGCGCCGCCGGGGTGCCGGCCGGCGCGGTGCACGACACGCTCGAGCTGTACAACGACCCGAGCTTCGAGAAGCGCGGCATCATGCAGATCATGCACCACCCGGACGGTGACTGGAAATGCGAGGCCTGGCCGGTGCGCTTCGACGGCAAGCCGCCCGAACTGTTGCCGTCGCCCAAGCTCGGCCAGCACACCGACGAGGTGTTCACCAAGTGGCTCAAGATGAGCCCCGGCGACATCGCCGCGCTGCGTACGGAAAAGGTCATCGGTTGAGCTAGCCGGGGCTCAGGCCCACGGTTGGTCGGGCGGCTCGGGGCATACCCCGCAGCCGCCCGTCGCGTAAAGAGAGGGAGGAGACGAGATGGCGGACATATCGGGTAACGAGATTCTCGCGCGGTGCCTGAAGGCGCAGGGCGTAAAGGATGCGTTCTTCATCATGGGCGGGCCGATGCTCGATGCGGAGTCGTGCTGCATCAAGGAAGGCATCCGCCTCATTGACACGCGCCACGAGCAGGGCGCGGCCTACATGGCGCAGGCCTATTCGCGGGTTACCCAGGGGCCCGGCGTCTGCATGGCGGCAAGCGGCCCGGCGACGCTCAATTTCGGCACCGGCCTCGCCAATGCGCTGATCGACTGCTGTCCAGTCGTCGCGCTCGGCGGGTCGAGCCCGATCAGCCAGTTCGGCCGCCAGGTCTTCCAGGAGATCGACCAGGTCAAGGCGCTCGAAGGCTGGGTCAAATACGCCGACCGGGTGCACAACGTGAAGCGCATCCCGCAGCAGATCAATTTCGCCTTCCAGAAGGCGCTGAACGGCAAGCCGGGCCCGGTCTATCTCGATTTCCCTGGTGATGTGCTCTATGCCAAGGTCCCCGAGGACCAGGTCGATTGGAGCTATATGGGGCGGGCGATCCTGAGGCCGCGGCCCTATGCCGAGCCGAAGGCGATCAACGCCCTGGTCGATGCGATCAAAGAGGCGAAGCGGCCGATCATCTGCTCGGGCGGCGGCGTCCTGTGGTCGCACGCCTGGGACGAGATGCGGGCTTTTGTCGAGAAGGCCGGCATCCCGTTCTACACCACCCCGCAGGGCCGCGGCGTGGTGCCGGACGATCACCCCCTTTCGTACCTGACGATGCGCTCGTCGGCGTTCCGCGACGCCGATCTGATCATCGTGCTCGGCACCAGGATGAACTACGTCATCGCCCATGCGGCACCGCCGCGCTTCAACCAGGACGCCAAGATCGCGCGCATCGAGATCGACGCCGAGGAGCTCGGCATGTCGGCGCGCAATGTCGACATCCCGGTGGTCGGCGACTGCAAATCGGTGTTGCAGCAATTGATCGACGCCGTCGACGGCAAGACCGCCGAGCGCTTCGCCGATTGGCGCAAGGTTCTGGCCGACGGCGAAGCCTCGAAGCGCGCCAGCATCGGCGCCAACTACCCGACCGACGGCGACATCCACCCGCTGCGGCTGTGCGAGGAGATCAAGAACTTCCAGAAGCGCGACACGATCCTCTGCGTCGACGGGCAGGAGATCCTCAATTTCGGGCGCCAGTCGATCCCGACCTTCACCCCTGGCCATCGCCTCAATTCCGGCCCGTTCGGCACGATGGGCGTGGGGCTGCCGTTTGCCGTCGGCGCCAAGGCTGCCAAGCCCGACAAGCAGGTCATCTGCCTGCACGGCGACGGCTCGTTCGGCCAGAACGCGATGGAGCTCGACACCGCGGTGCGGCACAAGCTGCCGCTCCTCGTCGTCATCAGCCTCAACGGCGGCTGGACCGCGGACCCGGAGCGCAACAAGCCGGGCCGCGACCTCGGCTACACCCGCTACGACATCATGGCCCAGGGCCTCGGCGCTCACGGCGAATATGTCGAGAAGCCGGAAGACATCCGCCCGGCCCTGGAGCGCGCCCAGAAAAAGGTCGACGAGGGCATGGTCGCGCTGGTCAACGTCAAGACCGACTACCGCGCCCGCGCCACCACCGTGCGCTTCTCGAATTACGAGACCTGAACGGAAACACCCACCCGCCCGCGGCTACGCGTCGGCCTCCCTCCCCCGCAAGCGGGGGAGGGTTGGGGTGGGGGCTGAAGCGAAAGGCGCGGCCGCGGCTGCCCCTTTTGCATAGCCGTCCCGGATAATGCGTCGTGGCCGACAAACCGATCGTCCTTTCGAAGCACGCGCAGGACATGGCCGACGAGCGCAAAATCCCGGTCGAATGGATCGAACAAATCCTGCGGCACCCCATCTTCGAAGAGCCGGATCGCCAGAATCCAGGCGCGGTCCGCGCGTATGCCCCGATCGCGGCATTCGGCAACCGCATGCTCCGGGTGGTTTATTATGATAGTGGTGTCGAAATTCGGGTGATTACCCTGTTCTTCGATCGCCGCGCGACGAGAAGGATACAGGTGCCATGAGGATGCGGATGGACGAGGCGGCGGATGCGCTCTACATCCGGTTTGACGAGGCCCCGATCGTCGAGTCGGAAGAGGTGAGCGACGGCGTAATCCTCGATTTCGATGCGACTGGCCGCGTCGTGGGCTTCGAGATGCTGGGCGTGCGCCAGCGATTTCCCACCGCCGATCTGAAGCGGGTCGAGGTCGAGGTGGCGTAGGCGCGCGAGCAGGCGATGCTGCGGACCAGCTACGATCCCGAAGCGGACGCGATGTTCATCTGGTTTGGCCCCGAGGGCGTCAAATCAGCCGAAACGGAAGAAGTAGCGCCGGGGATCATGCTCGATTTCGATAGCGATGGCCGCGTGATCGGCGTCGAGGTCCTCAGCCTCAGCGAGCGAATGATGAAGCCGAAAGCGGCAGCGTAATTCGCGCCTGAGTTGGCATCGTGCAGTTCAGTAAAGTCGAGATGACGCAAAAACCGTAGGGCGGAAAAGCGCAGCGCATTCCGCCGAGGTTCACGTGACGGCGGAATAGGCTACGCCATTCCGCCCTACGCGCTGCAGGTCTCGCCGCCCCAGTCCCCGCGATGCGTTGGCTGCTCACGGCGCTGCGCGTCGCACCGTGCACTTCGCTTCGGGAAAAAGGATGCGCCGGCAATAACCCAGCACATCCTTTTGCGTTGCGAATGGTCCGATTTCCAAGCCGAACACTGCCTTGCTGTTGGCCGAATCGACACGCCGGATCGCCACCTTTTGCACGGTGAGGGTCTGTGCGTATTTCGTTTCGAACGCCTGCTTCATCGCCCTGGCTTCTTGTTCCGTGTATTCGCCGATGAGTTGCAGAAAAAACCCGATCTTCGGGTTCGGCCGTGTGGTATCCGCCGGCCGTGGCTGCAGGGTACTGAGCGCGGCGTTGGACTCCTCTTCGGCTGGGGCCGGGGGCGCGGCGGCGATATTGTCGATGTCGCGGAAGATCGCGTCGCGGCCGTAGCGGGCGACGAGACGATCGAAGATGCGCCCGGTGATGACCCCCGAATCCTCGCGGCGATATGAGATGATTATTTGTGGCATTGGCGAGGTTGCAGCGCTCCCTCCGCGAACGGTAGGCTTCCCTTATTGCGCGGCAGCATTTCTTGCGCGGCCTGGCGAAGCATAGCGCGCGGGTTGTGCAATCACAAATTGAGGCGAGCATGAGCGGTGACGAGCTGGCCGAAGCCGTCGAGCTGGAGCGCGCCGCGGATTGGCGGATCAGGAAGCTCGGCGAGAACCCGGCCGACCGGCAGAGCGCGGCCGCCGCCAGGCTGCTGCAAAAATTGGCCGACGATGTGCGCCGGCAGCGCGGCTCGCCGGCCTATACCGAATATCTCGCCATTCTGAACTGGCTCGGCGAGTTCGACGTAATGGATGATTTCGCCGAGCGGGCACACGAGTACCGCGCGCGGATCGGGATCGAGCACTGGCCGCAGAACGGCGACGACTACCTGCGCGCGCTGATCGCGCTGGCCAAGGATACAGCCGGCGCCTGATGCACCACGGAGGCACGGAGACCACGGAGGGCGGATCGATCTTCAACCGGACCCCGGGCGTCTGAGGCTGTGAATGAATCTTGTCCGTGCTGGCAGGAGAGGTGCTACGACACGATCGCGCGTCCTTCGAGACGGCGCTTCGCGCCTCCTCAGGATGAGGCTGAAGCTGTGATGGCAATAAGAAAAAACCTCATCCTGAGGAGCGCCCCCTTCGAGACGCCGCCTGCGGCGGCTCCTCAGGACGGGCTGGCGCGTCTCGAAGGACGCACAGCGCCGGTCCCGGTTGCCGCCAATGGTTCAAAAGCTCTCTCGCCCGCAATGGGCGGCCGGGACGGCCGCGGTCCCGATCGAATTTCTCCGTGTCCTTCGTGTCTTCGTGGTGAAAGAATCACACGAAGGCGCGGCGGATCTTGCCCCAATCCTCGATCGCGTGCTCCTGACCGGGGACGATCTGGATCGCGATCTCGCTGTAGCCGGCGGCCGCCAGCGCGGCGATCCGCCGCTTCAGCTCGGGTTCGGTTGCCGCGAAACAGGTCAGCCGGATCAGGTCGGCGGTGACAAACGGGCGCTCCTCGGGCTTGACGAACATCAGATGGCCGCGGTGGTTTTCGAGGTAATGCGCGCCTTGCGGCCGGTAGCTTCGGGCCAGCTCGACATAGCCGGCCACCGTGTCGGCCAATGAGGTCGGGATCGCGGCGATCGCGGGCCACCCCATCAGCGCTGCATCGGCGGCGCGGTGCAACAGCATCGCGGCGCGGGGGCCGGCCTGTGCGACCGCGCGCGGCGAGTCGGCCGGCTCATGCTCGTCGAGCACAACGCCGCCGGTCAGCACGATCGCCTCGAGCGCCTCGCCGGCGCGCCCTTCCGCCGCCCACAGCCCCTGCATCTCGTCGAGCGCGGCGATGCCGGCCGCCACATCGGCCGTCGTGTTGATCCAGCCCGCCCCGAGCCTCGCCGTCAGCTGTCGCGCCCGCGGGCCGGAGGCGGCGACATAGAGCCCGATCGGGTCCTGCGTGTTTATCAGGCCAAGCTCGGGGTTCAAGAGGCGAATGAGGCGCCGCTTGCCCTCAAATTCGGCCTCGACGGTCTCTTCGCGCAACAGCGCCATCACGGTATCGATATAGGCTTCCATGTCGGCGAGCCTGACGGCCCCCAGCCCCATCGCCCGGCGCCCGGTAAAGCCGGTGCCGACCCCGAAATCGATCCGCCCCGGCGCCAGCTTGTTGAGCGAGGCAAACGCATTGGCCGCGACCGGGGCGATGCGGTTCGACGGGATCAGGACGCCGGTGCCGAGGCGGATCTTTGTCGTCTTCATCGCCGCGGCGGCCATCGCGACAAACGGGTCGGCGCTCAGCATCTGCGTGTCATAGAACCACGCGCGGCTGAACCCGAGCTCCTCGGCGCGGCGCACCACCCGCCACGATTCGGCGTCGGTCGGAATCGCGATCGCAAAGCGCATGACGGCCTCCCCCGGGATCCCTTTTTTCGGGAGTTAATTTACCACGAAGGCACGAAGAGCACGGAGAGGTATGGCCCCTTCGTGTCTTCGTGGTGGATCTTTATCTAGCGCTTGGAGAACTGGAAGCTGCGGCGGGCCTTGGCCTTGCCGTATTTCTTGCGCTCGACGACGCGGCTGTCGCGGGTCAGAAACCCGCCATGCTTCAAGACCGGGCGCAGCCCCGGCTCGTAGAACATCAGCGCCTTGCTGATGCCGTGGCGCACTGCGCCGGCCTGGCCCGAGAGCCCGCCGCCCTTGACCGTGCACCACACGTCGAACTGGCCGAGCCGGTCGGTCACGACAAACGGCTGGTTGAGCAGCATGCGCAGCACCGGCCGCGCGAAATATATGGGGCTGTCGCGCCCGTTGACCTCGATCTTGCCGTTGCCCGGCTTGATCCACACCCGGGCGACCGCGTTCTTGCGCTTGCCGGTGGCGTAGGAGCGGCCGAGTTCGTCGCGCTGCGGCTGGACATCCGTGGGGATTGCGGGAATTGCCGCGGGGATTGCCGCGGTCGGCGCCGGGCGCGCCGCGGTCAGCGCCTGGCGCAGGCTCGCCAGTCCCTGAAACGTCTGCGCCCCGTCGCGCTGCGCCGCCGCGCGGCCCTGCGGCTGCCCGGCCGGCGGTTTGTTTTTGTCGTCCTCTGGCGCGTCGTTGTCGGCCATCGTCACGCCCTCACATTCTTGCGGTTCATCGCGGCGATATCGAGCGGCACCGGGGTCTGCGCCGCATGCGGGTGCTCCGGCCCGGCATAGACCCGCAAATTACGCATCACCCGCCGCCCGAGCGGCCCCTTCGGGACCATGCGCTCGACCGCCTTTTCGAGCACCCGCTCGGGATGCCTGCCAGCGAGGATGGCGCCCTTGCTGCGCCCCTTGATCCCGCCGGGATAGCCGGTATGCCAATAAAAGATGCTGTCGGAGCGCTTGTTGCCGGTCAGCTGCACCTTCTCGGCATTGACGACGACGACATGGTCGCCGCAATCCATATGTGGGGTGTAGGACGGCTTGTGCTTGCCGCGCAGCCGCATCGCGATCAGCGAAGCCAGCCGCCCGAGCACCAGCCCGTCGGCGTCGATCAGCAGCCATTTCTTGTCGATATCGGACGGTCTGGCGGAAAATGTTTTCATCTGATGCGGCCCGAATGCGCCGGATTCCGGCCCGGTGCAGGCGCCTCGTTTAGGCAATCGGCGCGCTGGCGTCAAGCAAATAGCGTTGTAAAACAACATACTTTGAGATGAGGTATTATAATACCTTGTTTGTCGTCCCGGCCCACGGGTCCGGCCTTCGGCCGGCCCGAGGATAAACTCCGGCCGGGACCCATTTCCGCCGTGGATACCGGCTCCGCCGGTATGGCTGCAGGGGGATCTGATATAATGAGCTTCTCCAACGAGGAGGCAGTGATGAGTGGGGCGGCGGCAAAGCCTGGCGGCAACGAACCGGTCCTTTTGGAAGCGCTCGAAGAGGGGGTGTTGCGGCTGACCCTCAACCGGCCGGCGGCGCGCAACGCGCTGTCCGTCGGGCTGATGAATACGCTGAAGGCGGCCCTCGACCGCGCCGCCGCGGCCAAGGCATGCCGGGTCGTCGTGATCGCCGGCGCCGGGCCCGCCTTCTGCGCCGGCCACGATCTGCGCGAGATGCGCAGCGACAACAGCCGCGAGGCCTATGAACGGATCTTTGCCCAGTGCAGCGCGCTGATGCTGCAGATCGTCCATCTGGCAAAGCCGGTGATTGCCGAGGTCCACGGCATCGCCACCGCCGCGGGGTGCCAGCTCGTCGCCACCTGCGATCTGGCGGTCGCCGCCGATGACGCGCGGTTCGCCACGCCGGGGGTCAATATCGGCCTCTTCTGCTCGACCCCGATGGTCGCATTGACCCGCGCGGTCGGACGCAAACCGGCAATGGAGATGCTGTTGACCGGCGATTTCGTCGACGCCGCGACGGCACGCGCATTGGGCCTGGTCAATCGGGTCGTGCCGCCGGCCGAGCTTGGCGCGGCGACCATGAGCCTGGCCCGCCAGATCGCGGCAAAATCAGCGCTGACGGTGGCGATCGGCAAGACGGCCTTCTACGCCCAAGCCGAGCTCGGCCTCGATGACGCCTACCATTACGCCGCCGAGGTGATGACCAGGAACATGCTCGCCCGCGACGCCGCCGAAGGCATCGACGCCTTCCTCGCCAAACGCCCGCCGGTCTGGCACGACGCGTAAGCCAAAAGCCCCTCACCCCAACCCTCTCCCCGCAAGCGGGGAGAGGGAGTCACGGTGATCTCCTTCCGAAGCAACACCGCGGTTCGCATGCTTGAAGAAACCGATCAGCGGGTTCCCTCTCCCCGTAAACGGGGGGAGGGACAGGGTGAGGGGCTGTTCGCCGCCCGGGAACAACCCCCCTAATAGGTTCGCAAGCTCTCAACCGGTCCGCCGCGCGATCGTCGCTGCGATCGGCGGCGGGTTGCGCAGCGTCTGCAGCACGACGCAATAGCGCTCGGTGAGCTTTAGTAAGGTGTCGACCCGGTCCTGCGGTTCGTCGGTGTCGAGATCGAAGGCGAGGCGGATATCGCGGAAGCCGACCGGCGCGTTGCGGTCGACCCCGAGCGTGCCGCGGAAATCGAGATCGCCTTCGGCGCGCACATGGCCACCGCCGAGGCGGAATTCGAGCGCCGTCGCGACCGCCTTCAATGTGACCCCGGCACAGGCGACGAGCGCTTCCAGGAGCATGTCGCCGGAGCACGCCTCAAGCCCGCTGCCGCCGGTCGCCGGGTGCAGCCCGGCCTCGATGAGGGCGCGGCCGGTCTCCACCTTGCAGACGATGCTGCCGTCGCCGAGATCGCCCGCGGCCCTCAGGGTAACAAGCGCCGCCTCCGGCCGCTCGCGGTATGCCGCCTTGAGCGGCGCCTGCAGCTCGCGCAATGCCGTCGCGTCCATGTCATCACCTCGCCTGTGAAACATACAGACAGTCATCCCGACGCAAGTCGGGATCCATCCCCGACATGGATACCGGCTTTCGCCGGTATGACAAGGATGGAGGCGGCACAGTGGGTTTCCCGATGATAAGCTGGACGCGGCTGAACAAGAGGGAAGCCCAATGGGACCGCTTGAGGGCGTGAGGATTATCGAGCTGGCCGGGATCGGCCCGGGGCCGTTTTGCGCGATGCTCTTGTCGGATATGGGCGCCGAGGTGATCCGGGTCGACCGCGCCGCCAATGTCGGGCGGGACGACAGCCGGGTCGGCGGCCCCGTTGGCGAGGAGCACCGCTTCAACCTCCTGGCGCGCGGCCGCCGCAACATCGCGGTCGATTTGAAGAACCCGGAAGGGGTCGTCGCGGTGCTGCGCCTCATCGACCGGGCCGACGCCCTCATAGAGGGGTTTCGCCCCGGGGTGATGGAGCGGCTCGGCCTCGGCCCCGCGCTCTGTCTCGCGCGCAACCCCAAGCTGGTCTACGGGCGGATGACCGGGTGGGGCCAGGACGGGCCGATCGCCCATACCGCCGGGCACGACATCAACTACATCGCCCTATCCGGGGTGCTCCACACGATCGGCGAGGCGGGCGGGCCGCCGGTGCCGCCATTGAACCTGGTCGGCGATTTCGGCGGCGGCGCGCTCTATCTGGCGATGGGGGTACTGGCCGGCATCATCAGCGCGCGAGTGAGCGGCAAGGGGCAGGTCGTCGATTGTTCGATGGTCGAGGGCTCGGCCTCGCTGATGACGATGATGTATGCAGCGCTGGCTTCGGGCGCGTGGACCGAGGAACGCGGCAAGAACCGCACCGATGGCGGGGCGCATTACTACCATGTCTACGAGACGAAAGACGGCGAGCATGTCGCGATCGGCGCGATCGAGCCGCAATTCTATGCGCTATTGCTGAAGCACACCGGGCTCGAAGGCGAGCGCCTGCCCGAGCAGACCGACCGCGCCACCTGGCCCGCCATGCAAGAGCGCCTCGCGCCTATCTTCAAGACCAGAACCCGCGCCGAGTGGACCGCGATCATGGAGCAGACCGACATCTGCTTCGCCCCGGTCTTGCGCATGTCCGAGGCGCTCGACCACCCGCACAACCGCCACCGCGAGAGCTTTGTCGAGATCGACGGCATCGCCCAGCCGGCCCCGGCGCCGCGCTTCCTCGGCACCCCGACCCATGTGCAACGCCCGCCAGCGCGGATCGGCGAGCACACCGGCGCGGTGCTCAAGGATTGGGGCTTTTCCGCCGACGAGGTCGCGCAGTTGCATCGCAGAGGAGCGGTCAAGTCGGCGGTCAAAGGACCCGGGGGATGACGCGACGCGGATTCATCGTCCTGCTCGGTGGCGCGGCGATCGGTTGGCCGCGCGCCCTCTGCGCGCAGCAGAAGGCGATGCCGGTGATCGGCTACCTCAGCATCGTCTCGCCCGGCGAATCTGGATCGCGTCTCGCCGCGTTCCGCCAGGGACTAAGCGAAACCGGCTATGTCGAGGGAAAAAGCATCGCGATCGAGTACCGCTGGGCGGATGGAAGCTACGATCGGCTTCCCGGATTGGCCGCCGACCTCGTCGGCCGCAAGGTCGATTTGATCGCGGCAATAGGCCCGCCTTCCGCACGAGCGGCGAAAGATGCAACCTCGACGATCCCGATCGTCTTCGTTGTGGGCACCGACCCGGTTGCGACCGGCCTTGTCGCCAGTCTCGCCCGGCCGGGCGGCAACCTCACGGGCATCACCATCCTGGCTGGCGATCTGGCGTCCAAGCGGCTTGAGCTGCTTGCCGAGCTGTTTCCCCAGGCCAGGGCGATCACCCTGCTGGTCAACCCGAACAA
The DNA here is from genome assembly GCA_964392845.1 of uncultured Rhizobium sp. Classification (GTDB taxonomy): domain Bacteria; phylum Pseudomonadota; class Alphaproteobacteria; order ATCC43930; family CGMCC-115725; genus DATARH01. The sequence continues at coordinate 395 of CAYMRQ010000118.1, read as the reverse complement.
CGCGGCTGACGAGGGCGTCGTCAGAGACCTGCAGGAAGCGGCGCGGCTAAAGGGTGTTCAGCTCCAAATCCTGAAGGCCGGCAGCGCGAGCGAAATCGACGCCGCTTTCGCCACCCTCGCCGAGCGGCATGCCGGCGCGCTCCTCGTCAGCCCTGACTCGTTCTTCACCAGCCGGCGCGAGCAGGTCGTGGCGTTGGCATTACGCAATGCTGTTCCGGCGATCTACGCGTACCGCGAATTCGCGGATTCCGGTGGCTTGATCAGCTATGGGACCAACATCACTGCTGTCCACCGCCAGGCTGGCATTTACGCTGGAAGGATCCTCAAGGGCGCCAAGCCGGCCGACCTGCCGGTCCAGCAGCCGACCCGGTTCGAGCTGGTGATCAACCTCAAGA
>CAYMRQ010000117.1:9659-14414 GCA_964392845.1 uncultured Rhizobium sp. | reverse complement strand
CCCCCCCCGTGATCCCCGGGTCAAGCCCGGGGAGGGGAGGGGGTGGCCCGGAACCTCTCCCCTACCCTCCCCCGCAAGCGGGGGAGGGTAGGGTGGGCGCTGGTCTGCCGCTCAATGCCTGGTGGTTCGGAGAAGACCAGGCCCGCTACCTGGTGGAGACCGGCGATCCCGACAAACTGCTGACCGCGGCCGCCTCTCGCGGCGTGCCGGCCCGGCGCATCGGGCGGGTTGAAGGTCAGGGCAGCGGCGCCGCGTTGACACTCCGCGGCGCCGGTGCCATATCGATCGCGGAACTCAGAGCCGCGCACGAGGCCTGGCTGCCGGGCTACATGGCGCAGACCTGACCCCAGTTTAGATTCTTGGGGATCGACCGATGGCGATGGACGCGGCAACGATCGAACGGCTGATCAAGGAGAGCCTGCCCGACGCGCAGATCTCGATCGAGGATCTGCGGGGCGATGGCGATCACTACGCCGCCCAAATCGTCTCCAGCGCGTTCCGCGGCAAGAGCCGGGTCCAGCAGCATCAGCTGGTGTACCAGGCGTTGCGCGGCCGGATGGGCAACGAGCTGCACGCGCTCGCGCTGCAGACGAGCGCACCCGAGGATTAGCCCAAGGATCAGCCCGAAACCAGAGCGAGGATCGCGCGGCGGCCGCTGCCGCAGCGCCAGACAAACGAGGACCGACACAATGGACAGCACCGTACAAGATCGCATCCGCCAGCAGATCACCGACGCGCCCGTTGTGCTCTTCATGAAGGGCACTCCGGTCTTCCCGCAATGCGGCTTCTCGGCCGCGGTCGTGCAGATCCTCAGCCATCTCGGGGTCAAGTTCAAAGGCATCGACGTCCTAGCCGACGCCTCGGTGCGCCAGGGCATCAAGGAGTTTTCGAACTGGCCGACGATCCCGCAGCTTTACGTCAAGGGCGAGTTCATCGGCGGCTGCGACATCATCCGCGAGATGTTCGACACCGGCGAATTGCAGCAGGTGCTCGAAGAGAAGGGCGTGCCCATCCGGGCATGAGCTCGCCGACGAAAATGTAGGGTGGGTGAGCGAAGCGTAACCCACCACTCCGTCAGACCCCGCGCGAATATTGGTGGGTTCCGGTGCGCGCCAGCCACCCTACGGCTCAGTGCGGCCTTGTGCCGGAGACGCTGTTCGCTATAGTGCGCGGCTTCCCCTTGCCGGTGCCGGGCCAATGACCCGGGCCGGCTCGACCCGGCCGGCCCCAATTGACCAAAATCATCGGCGCTCCGGGTCACCACAGCCACAAGGGACCCTTTCGCAATGCCGCTTTATGAAAACGTATTCATCGCGCGCCAGGACATTTCCGGCGCGCAGGCCGAGGCGCTGGCCGACAGCTTTACCCAGCTGATCGCCGAGCAGGGCGGCGAGGTCAAGAAACGCGAGAACTGGGGGCTGCGAAACCTTGCCTATCGCATGAACAAGAACCGCAAGGGCCATTACGTGCTGTTCAATATCGACGCCCCCGCGGCGGCGATCGCCGAACTCGAGCGGACGATGCGCATCAATGAGGACGTGATCCGCTATATGACCGTGCGGGTCGACCAGCTCGAAGAGGGTCCCTCGTCGGTCATGCAGAGCCGCGGCAGCCGCGAGGATCGGCCGCGCCGCAGCGACCGCGACCGCTATGGCGATGGCCGCGAGGGTGGCGAGCGGCCGCCCAGTGAACGCCTGGTCGGCGACGTGTCTGCTCCCAGCGAACGCCCGGCGGGCGAGGCGTCCGCTCCCGCCATTGCGGCGGTCGAAAAGGTGCCTGGCGAAAAGGTGCCTGGCGAAAGGGTGGAGGCGTAAATGGAAAGCCGGACCGGAGCGGAGTCGGGTCGTGCGGCTGCGGCGGCGCGCCGGCCGTTCTTTCGCCGGCGCAAATCCTGCCCGTTTTCGGGCCCCAATGCGCCGAAGATCGACTACAAGGACGTGCGATTGCTGCAGCGCTTCGTCTCGGAGCGCGGCAAGATCGTGCCGAGTCGCATCACCGCGGTATCGACCCAGAAGCAGCGCGAGCTGGCGCGGGCGATCAAGCGGGCGCGCTTTCTCGGCCTCTTACCCTACATGGTTAAGTAGGCGGGCCGCGCGCAACGGAAGAGGCGACGATGAGCCGAGTGCGAACCGCCGCCGTCGGGGTCGCCTGCGGCAGCGCAGGCGCGTGCCTCTATCTCGCGCTGATGCTCGGCACGCCGGGCGGGCTGGTCCTCGTCTACATGACCCAGCTGCCGCTGTTCCTCGCCGGGCTATGGCTTGGCACCGGCGCGGCCGCGCTCGCCGGCCTGACCGGGGTGCTCGTCCTCTTGGCCGCGAGCGATCTCCTGGGTGCGGCGGTTTTTGCCGCGGTGAACGCCGTGCCGGTCGTGCTGCTCGTCCGCCAGGCGCTGTTGGCGCGCCGGGACAGCGACGGTACGGTCGTCTGGTACCCGCCGGGATTGTTGACAGCGTGGTTGACGGCGCTCGCCCTGGCCGGGATCGCGGCGGCGCTGCTGCTGCTCGGCGGTCCCCGGGGGTTGCAGTCGACGCTGCGCAGCGTGATGGCCGAGGTGCTCGACCATCTTTCCCGGAATCCCATGCCCAACCGTGATCAGGCCGCCGAGCTGCTCGCCATGGTGGTCCCCGGCATTGTCGCCGCTTCGTGGATGGTCATGGTGGTTCTCAATGCCGCGCTGGCGCAAGGGGTGCTCGCCCGCTTTGGCGCGAACTGGCGTCCTTCGCCCGATCTGGCGGGGCTCGGTCTGCCGCTGTGGCTGCCGGCGGTGCTCGGGCTCGCGGCGGTGGCGGTGATGGTCGGCGGGACGCTGCGTTTCGTCGGCATCAACGTGCTGATCACGCTCAGCGTGCCGTTCTGTCTGGCGGGTCTGGCTGTCCTGCATGCGGCGGCGCGGCGGCTGTCTCACCCGGCGATGGCGCTCATTGGTTTCTATGTGGCGGCCGCGCTGTTCGGCTGGCCGTTCCTGGCGGTCGCCGTTCTGGGGCTGTTGGAGAGCTGGCTTGGGCTGCGCCGCCGCCTGCTATCTCCAAGGAGTTAGAACAGATGGTTGATCTCATTCTCTTAGAACGGGTCGACAAGCTCGGCCAGATGGGCCAGATCGTCAAAGTCAAGCCCGGCTACGCGCGCAATTATCTGCTGCCGCAGAAAAAGGCGATGCGCGCGACCAAGGAGAACCTCGCCTATTTCGAGACGCAGCGCGCCCAGCTCGAAGCCAACAACCTGCATAGGAAGTCGGATGCAAGCGATGTCGCGGCCAAGCTCGAAGGGGTGACCGTCGTGCTGATCCGGCAGGCCGGTGAAAGCGGCCAGCTCTATGGCTCGGTTGGCGCGCGTGACATTGCCGAGGCGGTCACGTCGGCCGGTTTCACCGTCGACAAGCGCCAGATCGTGCTGGTCCGCCCGATCAAGACGCTAGGCCTTCATCCGCTCAGGGTGATGGTGCATCCCGAGGTCGGCGTCACGATCACGGCGAATGTCGCCCAGTCGGAGGAAGGGGCAAGGATGCAGGCGGCCGGCATCGATCCGCTGCGGGAGCGCGACGAGGACGACGAGCCCGCCGAAGGTGCGCGCCGGGGCTGACCTTACACCGCACTCCCGGCGAAAGCCGGGACCCATTCCTCATCCGTCTGGGAAGCTGACCGGTGGGTCCCGGCTTCCGCCGCGACTGCGGCCTAAATGGCGAAACGGAATCCCCTTGGCGCGGCGCTTGACGGCGGCCTGCCGCTCTGCGGATAATCAGGGATCCAAGGGGTGCCCCGGCGACGGGGCTGAGAGACCGCTGATCCGCGGGAAACCCTTTGAACCTGATCCGGGTCGTGCCGGCGTAGGGACAGGAACGCCCATCTGGCGAACTACCGGGCGAGCGCCGTTTCCCCACATCGCTATCGATCCGGGTCTTCGTTCCACCGGCGCAACGGAGACCACCATGCCTGATTCCGCCCCACTGTCCACCGCCTCGCTGACCGCGAAGGGTACCGAGCCGCGCGTCACCACCGGCCCGTTCGCGTCCTCGCGCAAGGTCTACGTGCCCGGGCAGCGCCATCAAGGGATCCGGGTCGCGCTGCGCGAGATCGACCTTGAAAGAGGCTCCGGCGAGAAGCCGGTGCGGGTTTACGATACCTCGGGCGCCTATTCGGACCCGGCGCAGACGACCGATATCGACAAGGGCCTGGCTGAACTGCGCCGCGCGTGGATCCTCGCGCGCGGCGATGTCGAAGAGGTCGAGGGCCGCGGGGTCAAGCCCGAGGATAACGGCCTCAGGCGCGGCGAAGACAGCAACGTGCCGGTGTTCGACCGCGCCGCCCGCCGGGTATCGCGCGCCAAGCCCGGCAAGTCGGTGACCCAGCTCGCCTATGCCCGCGCCGGCATCATCACCCCCGAGATGGAATATGTCGCGATCCGCGAAAACCTCGGCCGCGAGGAAATCTGGGCCGGGGCGCGCGACGGCGAGTCGTTCGGCGCCAGCATTCCTGATCACGTGACCGCGGAATTCGTGCGCGACGAGATCGCGCGCGGCCGCGCCATCATCCCCAACAATATCAATCATCCGGAAACCGAGCCGATGATCATCGGCCGCAACTTCCTGGTGAAGGTCAACGCCAATATCGGCAACTCGATCGTCACCTCCTCGGTCGCCGAGGAGGTCGACAAGCTGGTATGGGCGACGCGGTGGGGCGCCGATACGGTGATGGATTTGTCGACCGGCCGCAATATCCACACGATCCGCGAATGGATCATCAGGAATTCGCCGGTGCC
>CAYMRQ010000117.1:0-9623 GCA_964392845.1 uncultured Rhizobium sp. | reverse complement strand
GAGGAGCTGACCTGGGAACTGTTCCGCGACACGCTTATTGAGCAGGCCGAGCAGGGGGTCGACTATTTCACGATCCATGCCGGCGTGCGCCTCGGCTATATCCACCTGACCGCCCCCAGGGTCACCGGCATCGTCTCGCGCGGCGGCTCGATCATGGCGAAGTGGTGCCTGGCGCATCACCAGGAGAGCTTCCTCTACACCCATTTCCGCGAGATCAACGAGATCATGCGGGCCTATGACGTCAGCTATTCGCTGGGTGACGGCTTGCGCCCGGGCTCGAACGCCGACGCCAACGACCGCGCGCAGTTCGCCGAACTCGAAACCCTGGGCGAATTGACCAAGATCGCCTGGGAGGACGATGTCCAGGTGATGATCGAGGCGCTGCTCTGCTATGTGACGCCGAAGGAGCATCTGGGGCTGCCCGACCGCGACGACGTCAAGGTGGGCGTCATCACCTACAAGATCGCCGCCCATGCCGCCGACCTCGCCAAGGGCCATCCGGCCGCGCGCGAGCGCGACGACGCCTTGTCGCGGGCGCGCTTCGAGTTCCGCTGGCGCGACCAGTTCAACCTGTCGCTCGACCCCGAGACGGCCGAGAGTTTCCACGACCAGACCCTGCCGGCGGATGGAGCGAAGCTGGCGCATTTCTGCTCGATGTGCGGCCCCAAATTCTGCTCGATGCAGATCACCCAGGAAATCCGCGAGTACGCCAAGAGCGGCATGGCGGAAAAGTCGAAGGAATTCCTCGAACAGGGCGCCGAAATCTACACCGACGAGCGCGGCCAACCGCGGGCGGCCGCCGAGTAGGGCCATCGGCATTGCGACCCCCGGACGGCCCGCCTTGACGGGCCGTTCCGGGGGGAAGCAATCTCGCCGGGATTGGCCGGTATCTCGACGAGCAAGCCTTTTGCCTTAACGAGCACGAAGATACCGATGAGGGTCGGTTCCGAAAGGTGCTATCGTCGGTTGCCGGGAAACAACTGACGTATCGGGAACTGACGGGGCATGAAGTCGCCGAAGGATCATTATAGGCAACTCGACGCCAAGGCCGAGGCAAGCGCTGCCGAGGTCTTTGACCCGACACAAACACCGTTGGCGAAATTTAAATCCCTAGCCCGCAGACTGCTGAGTGTCTCGAATGAGGAACTCAGAGTCGAACAGCGGCTATGAGGAGAGAAAGGGGCCCCTACGGCGGCAGCGGCGAGCGGGAGATCGAGATGGCTGAGCGGAGAACACGAATACCTGCACCTGACGGCAAGATGCTCGAAGGTTGGGATGTCCCGATCATGGTCTCTAACGAGCGATGGAGTGAATATGAATTGGAAGACGGCACCACAATTCGGGCAAAGGTGAACGCCATTGGTTTTGTTCGGATTGAAGGCCAATATGATCAAGACGGCAACCCGCTTTATGCGATGATGGCGCAGAACGTGCAAGTACTAGGGACTGTCCCTGACAAACTGCGTCATAAGGTGAATTAATATGGCCGTTCAAACGTACATTATGGATCGTCGGTTCCCGGACCGGCTGGTCATGCCAATCATCAATCCGTCGATCGGCGGTGTCGTGTTCGCGGAGAGTCAAGGCGGCGACCGTCGCGAGCAACATCGCTTTGTGCCAATTATCGACGAAGTGTGGTTTGCGATTTCCCGTAGGCAATCGCCCGACTGCACATTCGATGCCCGGATCGAGGAGATCGCTAAGAAGTCGATGGCGGCAGAGTTCGTGTCATTACGGGAGCGCTGGTACGCGGAGCGGGGAGCCACGTCGTCGATAACGGAAATGGCCATGTGCAGGTCGTACTTGCAAATCATCGCCCTGGGTCGCTCAGCGATACCGCTTATTTTGCGCCAAATGCATCAGGAAGGCGCCGAGCCGGATATGTGGTTTGTTGCCTTGCAGATCCTTACCGGCGCCGACCCGGTCACGGATGAGATCCGAGGCGACTTTGCGGCCATGGCCGCGCGCTGGCTCGATTGGGCATTGCAAAACGGCTATGCCTGGTAGCTGGCCGCCACAAGATTTCCCGGCCCTAACAGATGCCGATTGGGTAGCGCCGCCGAGCCCAGCCACTCGTAGATACAACTGCATCGCGTGGAGTGTGGGGCGATCAGATAGAAAGTGGTGGCCTGATCCCTGGGGCGTGGGTGCTTGGTTCCGTACGCCACGCGCCGTTACTATTCAAGCCTTCGTCGATGGTTATGGATCAATCGGCTATTCGCACTCGGCTGATGGTTCCCTAGAGGCCGGGATAGAGAAGATCGTACTGTACGGCAAGACGGGACCGGGCGGCACTTTAATGCCGACCCATGCGGCGTATCAGTTGGATAACGGCAACTGGACCAGCAAGCTCGGCGATTGCGAAGACATCGAGCATGTCGACGTGGTCAATTTAGATGGCCCGCAATACGGATCAGTGATCCTGTACTTACGGCGGCTCAGACAACCGCGCCCGCTGCCGCCGACTCACTGAGTGAAATATATTAATGCCCTCGCAATGACAGATCAACGCGAACCCATCACCGCCGATCTCGACGCGCGGCGGGCGGCGCGGCGTTATCCCGACCGGCCGATCGTCGCCGTGCTCGCGGTCGTGTTGCGCGGCGAGCGCGCGTTGATCGTGCAGCGTGCCCAGCAGCCCAATGCCGGACGCTGGGGCTTTCCCGGCGGCGTCTTGGAGCTCGGCGAAACCGTCCGCGACGGGGCGATGCGCGAGCTGATGGAAGAAACCGGGATCGCCGCCGAGCCGGCCGGCATTCTCAATGTCCACGACGCGATCCATCGCGACTCCGAAGACCGCGTCCAGTTTCACTACACGCTGATCGCGGTGCGCGGCATCTGGCGGTCGGGGGAAGGCATCGCCGCCGACGATGCTGCCGCAATCGCCTGGGTCAGCCGCGCCGAGATCCTCGCCGGGCTCTACCCGACCTTTCCGACCCTGCTGCCGCTGTTCGATCTCGCGCTGGCGCAGCAGAGCTGAGCGGCGCCGGGCGCGGGATCGGCGCCAGTAGGCGGAATGCGCTGCGCTGTTCCGCCCTGCGGTTGCTGCGCCCTTTATGCGAGGAGGTGAAGCCCCGCAGGGTAACGGGCCGCAGCGTTGCGGACGGCGCGAACGCCGTCCGCCGTGCCGGCGGCTAGAGGTATTTTGGCGCTATAAATATTTGGCCGGCCGGATCATCGCGCGCCACATATGCGCGACCGGGCTGTTGTCGAAACCGAGCCCTTCCTTCGGCTGGCGGAAGTTGCGGCCGATGATGTCGGTGAACTCTTCCAGCTCGACCTCTACGTTGGGGTCGAACGAGTAGATGTCATGGACGGTGATCATCCGGCCTGACATGTACCATTTGTGGTTGCGCATCCGCTCATAGTCTTCCGCGACATAGGCATCGGGGCGGTAATCGGCGCCGAATGTCTTGACGTAGGAAGCCGGATACTCGTAGCCGACCGATTCGTCGGGAAAGAAGCGCAGCGCCTGGTGCATCTTGACCGCCCAGCTCACCTCCTCGTCGACGTAGGGCTCGATCATCTGCGCGCCCCAATAGCCGTGGTCGCCGCGGATGAAGCCGATCGACGAGATGTCGTGCAACAGGCAGGCGAGCACCATCTTCTCGCTGAGCCCGCCCTTGACCGCGTGCCGGGCGCTTTGCAACAGATGCGCGGCCGGCCCGAAGCGGTATTTGAAGAAATCGACGAGGGTCGGCCTCTCGGGCATCGCCGGCAGGCGCGGATCGTCGCCCATCAGCACGCGCGCCTTCGGGTTTTTCGCCATCAGCGCCGCGGCGTTCGGTGCCGGGCGCATATCGGCCTCGGCCATGCTGTAGAGCCGCGACTTGATGACGATGTAGTCGAGCTCGTCGCTCATCTGCTTTTCGAGCGCATCGGCCCGTTGGCTCAGCGTCATCGTGTCGTTCATCGCGGATCCTCCCGTTGCGGCGCGCGCGGTAGCCTAGCAGAGTGCGCCCCCGCCGTAATCCCTTTCGGCCGCTCGTGAAATGCAAGGCGGGGCTGCGTTTTGCGGCGCAGGCGCTCCGCTGTAAAATGGATCCCGTACCAGGGAGCTGTCCGATGGATCTGAAGCTGAAGGACAAGGTCGTGCTGATCACCGGTTCGAGCCGCGGCATCGGCCTCGCCACCGCCAAGGCATTCGCCGCCGAGGGCTGCCGCCTGGTGCTGTCGGCGCGCTCGGCCGAACAACTGGCGGAGGCCGAGGCCGGGTTGCGCGCGAGCGGCGCCACCGTGGCCGCCCATCTCGCCGACGTCACCCAGCCCGACGACGCGGCAGGCCTGGTTGAGGCGGCCGTCGCGGCCTTCGGCGGCATCGACATCCTGGTCAACAACGTGGGTGGCGCCGGGGGCGGGGCGCGCATCGCCGACAGCACCGATGACGATTGGCGTGGCGGCATGGAACGGAACCTCATCCAGACCGTGCGGATGATGCGGCTGGCGCTGCCGCACATGACGGGCCGCGCCGGCGCTTGCGTCATCAACGTGGCGTCGATCTCGGGCTGGTCGGCGCAGCTCGCGATGTCCGGTCAGTATGGCGCGGCCAAGGCGGCGCTGATCTTCGACACCGAGCGCTGGGCGCTGGAATTCGTGCCGCATGGCGTGCGGGTCAACACCGTCTCGCCCGGATCCATTCTCGTCGAGGGCAATGGCTGGGATCGCTACCGCATCGCCAGCCAAGACAATTTCGATGATTACGTTCGCCATGGCTTTCCGATGGGGCGCCTCGGCACCGCCGATGAGGTGGCCGACGTCATCGTGTTCGCCGCATCGCCGCGCGCCCACTGGATCAACGGCCGCAACATCGCGGTCGACGGGTTGGAGCAACCCCACGCGCCGCTCGGTCGCCGGCCGTTCTAGACCAGCCCGCTCGAACTGGACCGACGCCGGCGAATTGTCGCTGGCGAGGTGCCTGTCAGCGTTGCAAGAGCGCTTGCTCCACAATTGGGAACGTTGCCCTTGTTCCCAATTGTGGAACGCCGTATATGCGTCTCGTGCAGATTATTGCGCTCCGCGCGCTGCGGCTCTTCTGGGAAGAGCATCCACAGGCAGAAATGCCGCTGCGCACGTGGTATGCGCTCGTCTCGACCGCGAAATGGAATGGCCCCGCCGACGTCAAGCAGCAATTCGGGGCTTCGGTGGACTTCGTCGCTGACAACCGGGTGATCTTTGATATCAGCGGCAACAAATTTCGGCTTGTCGTTCACGTCGCGTACCGGTTCAAGCGCGTTCTCGTGAAATTCGTAGGGACTCACGCCGACTACGACAAGGTGGATGCAGAGACGATTGGGTTGTAACCATAGGACGGGTTGACCATGGAGATCCGACCGATTCGGAGTGAGGCCGATTACGATGCGGCCCTGAAGGAAATCGAGCAATATTTCGAGCAGGAGCCCGAGCTCGGCTCGCCTGAGGCTGACCGTTTCGATGTTCTTGCTGCCCTTATCGGGGCTTACGAACAGCAGCACTGGACGATCGAGGCGCCCGATGCGGTAACCGCGATCCGCGAAGTCATGGCATTCAGGCACTACACACAATCCGATCTTGCGATCCTCCTGGGCTCGCGCTCCCGGGCCTCAGAAATCCTTAATCGCCGTCGGCAATTGACCATCGAACAGGCGCGAAAGCTTCACCGGGAGTGGCGCATACCCGCTGAAAGCCTCCTGGCGGGCTAACCGATGGTTGTGGCTTTGTCGATCAACCGATCTGGACATCTATCGCGAATGCCAGGTTTCTCTCTCTAGCGCCCGGCCACCCCGCCGCCTGCCTTTGCCGGGGCGAGCCTGGTCCAGGTGTCGCGCAGGCCGATCGTGCGGTTGAAGACGAGATGGCCCGGCGCGGAGTCGGGGTCGCGAACGAAATAGCCCTGGCGCTCGAACTGCACCGCAGCGTCGGAATTGTCGCCGGCCAGCCCAGGCTCGACCCGCGCATCGTTCAGCACCTCGATCGAATGGGGGTTGAGGTCGGCCAGGAGATCGCCGTCCGCTCCGGGATCGGGGCGGGTGAACAGCGGGTGGTAAAGCCGGATCTCGGCGGGGAGCGAATCGGCGGCAGAGACCCAGTGGATCGTGCCGCGCACCTTGCGCCCGTCCGGCGCATTGCCGCCGCGCGTCGCCGGATCATAGGTGCAGCGCAATTCGACGATCTCGCCGGCTGCGTCCTTCACCACCGCGCGGCAGGTGACGAAATAGGCATAGCGCAGCCGCACCTCGCGGCCCGGCGCTAGGCGATGGAAGTTGCGCGGCGGGTCCTCGACGAAATCCTCGCGCTCGATATAAAGCTCGCGCCCGAACCGGACCGGACGCGTGCCGGCGCCCGGATCTTCCGGGCTGTTGACCGCGTCGATCTCCTCACTGCGACCGGCGGGGTAATTCTCGATGACCAGCTTCAACGGGCGCAGCACCGCCAGGCGCCGCGGCGTGAGCCGGTTCAAGACATCGCGCACCGCGCTCTCGAAGATCGCGACATCGACCAGGCTGTTGGCGCGCGCCACGCCGATCCGGCGGACGAATTCGCGGATCGCCTCGGAGGGCACGCCGCGCCGGCGCAGCCCCGCCAGGGTCGGCATGCGCGGATCGTCCCAGCCGGCGACATGGCCCTCCTGCACCAGCCGGGTCAGAAACCGCTTCGACAGCACCGTGTAGGCGAGGTTGAGCCGGGCGGACTCGTATTGCCGCGGCCGCGACGACCCCACCAGCTCGTGGATTGGCAGATGATCGAGCAGCCAATCATAAAGCGGGCGGTGGTCCTCGAATTCGAGGGTGCACAAGGAATGGGTGATGCCCTCGATCGCGTCGGACTGGCCATGCGCGAAATCATAGGTCGGGTAAATGCACCACGCCGTGCCGGTGCGCGGGTGCGGCGCATGCAATATGCGGTAGAGCACCGGGTCGCGCAGGTTGATGTTGCCCGAGGCCATGTCGATCTTGGCGCGCAGCACCCGCGCTCCATCGGGGAATTCGCCCGTGCGCATGCGGCGGAACAAATCGAGGCTCTCGGCCGGGCTACGCTCGCGATAGGGGCTGTTACGACCGGGCTCGGTCAGGGTGCCGCGCGCGGCGCGCAACGCCTCGGCCGGCTGGTCGTCGACATAGGCGTGGCCATCGCGGATCAAATGCTCGGCCCAGCGGTAGAGCTGCTCGAAATAATCCGAGGCGTGATGGAGGTGGCTGCCCCAATCGAAGCCGAGCCAGCGCACGTCTCGCTCGATCGCGTCGATGTATTCCTGCTCCTCCCGGGTCGGGTTGGTGTCGTCGAAGCGCAGATGACAGCGCCCGCCAAACTCCTGCGCCACCCCGAAATTGAGGCAGATCGCCTTGGCGTGGCCGATATGGAGATAGCCGTTGGGCTCGGGCGGAAAGCGGGTCACGACCTCCGTGCAACGCCCGGCGGCAAGATCGGCCGCGACGATGTCGCGGATGAAATCGCGCCCTGCTTGGCTCGCTGTCGCCTCGACCGCACTCATCCGCATCCGCTCCGTCTATCGCCGTGCCGTTATGTGGCCGATCCAAGCCCCCGCGCCAAGGCCGAGGCAATACCCTCTACGAGATTGCTTCGTCGCGCGACGCGCTCCTCGCAATGACAATCTCATGGTTGTCATTGCGAGCGAGGCGAAGCAATCTCGCGCCAGTCTTGCGAGGTCGCCAAATTGAACGCCGATTTCGATTACGATCCCGTCACCGACAGCCTGTACATCAAGATGCGACCCGGTGAATCCATCGATAACCGTATCCTAAGCGACATGTCGTGATCGACCTCAGTGCCGATGGCGAGCCGGTCGGATACGATATTCAGCATGCCAGCCAGCACGCGGATGCGATCGCCGAGGCGCTCGGGTACCTTCACCATCGTTTTGCCGCTGAAGCGCATCGACAATCTTTGGTCGTCGCCAGCAGCCAGCAGGCGAAGCAGGATCAGGATTTCATCGACGCGGTATCCGACTCGGGCGAGGAGTGAGGCTGCGTCGTATCGGCAACCAGCCGCTCCGCCTCTTCCCTGAGGGCGCGGCGGAACAGCTTGCCGGTTTCGGTGACCGGGAGGGCGGCGCGGATTTCGATATGGTCGGGCACCTTGTAGCTCGAGGCGAGCGCGCGGCAATGGGCGCGCAACGCCTCGGCGCCGATTTCCGCCGCGGCCTTCGCCACCACGAAAGCGACGATCGCCTCGCCGCGCTCGCCCGCCGCGGCGCCGACCACCGCCGCCTGGGCCACGGCCGGATGCGTCAACAAGAGGCTCTCGATCTCGGCCGGCGAGACGTTGATCCCGGCGCGCTTGATGATGTCGGCGTCGCGCGCGACGAAATGGAAGCCGCCCGCCTCGTCGACAAAGCCGAGATCGCCGGTGCGGAAATAGCCGTCTCTGGTGAAGGCGGCTTTGTTGTGCACGGCGCTGGCGCCGCAATAGCCGGGCGTGACGTAGCCGGCGACTTCGAGGGCGCCGGTCTCGCCGGCCGGCACGGTGCCGCCGCCTTCCGGATCGACGATGCGCAGGGTGACGCCGGGGAGCGGCGGCCCTTGCCCGGCCATGCGGCGATCGAGCGGCCACTCGCAGGGCGTGACGCAGGAATTCCCGTAGATTTCGGTCGCGCCATAGATGTTGCAGATCCGCGCCGCGCCGAGGTCTTCGGCGGCGGTGCGCACTTCCTCCGGCGAGCCGATCATGAGCCCGGTGCGCAGGCTCGCCACCCGCTCGGGCCGGAACCCGGGATGCCGCAACACCGCGCCGGTGATGCTCGGCAATGTATAAACCGCGGTGCAGCGATGGCGCTCGACCAGGCCGATCCATTCGCCGGCATCGAACCGGCCCGCCAATACCAATGCCGCGCCATGCGACAAGGTCGCCGGCAACGCGTTGGCGGCGCCATAGGCCCAGAACAACGGCGGCGCCAGCAGCACAAGGTCATCCGGCGCGAGGCGCATGCGCTCGCCGATGGCGAAGCCGTTTTCGATGATCGCGTAATGCTGCAGCCGCACCGCTTTCGGTTGGGCGCTCGACCCCGAGGTGTAGAGGATCAGCGCGTCGTCGGCCGCGCTGGCGCCCTCGCCCGGCGGGAGCGCGGCGAGCGGCTCGGCGGCGGCGCGGAAATCGTCGTAGCCGACCCACCCCGCCGCGATATCGGCGCCGAGCATGACAATGAGGCGCAGATGCGGAAACTCGCGTGAGCGCCATCGGCCGGGCATCGCGATGGAAGCTTCCGGCACGAGCGCAGCCAATGAAGCGGCAAAATCCTGGCCGCCGAAGGAATCGACCGCGATCAGTGCGGCGACTGCGGAATCGGCGAGCAGGTAGGCCAGCTCGGCCGGCTTCGACCAGGTGCTGAACGGCACCGCGACCGCCCCCAGCGCGGTCGCGCCGAAGCACGCTTCGAGCCATTCGAGCCGGTTGTTGACGAGGATGCCGACCCGGTCGCCGCGGCCGATGCCATATTCCCGCAGCGCCGCGCCGATACGGCCGGCGCCATCGGCGAGATCGCGATAGGTGGCGGCGCGCTCGCCGCAAATCACCGCGATGCGCGCGGGGAAGCGCCCGGCTTGCTCGCACAGCAAGTTGAACAGGGTGCGGCTAGTGGGGGGCGTCATCCCTTTAGTTTCATACGAAGACACGAAGGTCACGAAGAAGAA
>CAYMRQ010000116.1:10546-14514 GCA_964392845.1 uncultured Rhizobium sp. | reverse complement strand
TGTTCAATCCCCTCCGCCCCCTCCGCCCCCTCCGCCCGTAGTCATTGTTCCACCGCCGCCGCCGCAGTCTGATCTGGTACCGGGGAGTATCACGCTGGGTTCGACGAGTGTGGTGCCGGGTGCGACGCTGTCGGTGTCCTGGTCGCTGGCGAATCTAGGGCTCGGGGCGGCGAATTCGACGAGCACGACGGAGCTGCGGATCACTTCGTCGCCGACCTCGGCGAGCGGTACCGATCTGACCGGCGTGAGCACGGCGGCGCTGCCGGCTGGAGAATCCGTCTCGCAGAACGCCACGCTGAGGGCGCCGACGACGCCGGGGACCTATTATGTCTGGGTGATTGCCGACGATTTCGGCAATGTGACGAACCAGAGCAATACGGCCAACGATCCGCAGCATTCCGCGGAGTTCACGGTGGTGCGACAGCAATCGCTGCCGTCACCGCCACCGCCGCCACCACCGCCGCCACCGCCACCGCCACCGCCGCCGCTACCGCCGCTACCGCCGCCACCGCCGCCGCTACCCGGCGGCGCTCGCAGCGGCGCGGCCAGCCTGGCTGTTTCTAGCAGTATGACGGGCGGATCGATTGGGAATCAGCAGGGGCAAGCAAATTTGATCAGCCCGTCGCCGTCGACCAGCAATGTCACTACCGGTGGGAGTGCCAATCGCGGCTATGACCGTTACGTGATTTCGGGCACGATCGGCGGCGGATGGCAGTGGCAACGGCAGACGGAAGGAATAGCGGGGCACCAAAGTTACGGACGAGCGAACCTTCAAGTCGGCGGAACCGGCACCGGGCAACGGCAGATTCAAGGAATAGCGGGCACTCAAAGTCACGGACGAACAAACCTTCAAGGCGTCCGAACCGGCGCCGACCACTCACATTTCCGCGGCTCCCTCAACAGGTTCACATCCGGTGTTCACGCCTGGTGGAAAGCGAGACATGCGCTACGGTCTGCCAATCGGGGACACGGAGCGCGGGCCGCTCAGGCCGCTCAGGCCGCTCAGGCCGCTAACCATTCGGCGAACGATGGCGGTCGCCGCGGCAAGTAGGCCGGCGCCCGAATGCGCCGGCGGGTCCGCCCGCCCGACACATCCGGGCTCGACTGCCTGACGCGTTTGGTCGTAGCGCGGCGGACCGACGTGCCCATATGACGGAGACGGCCGGGCTTGGCTCCGCGCGGGTTGGGTGAGCTGGTCGGGCCGCACGCAGCGCGACATCACCGCGCATGGTGGCAGGCCCGCCGCCAGACGAACCACCCGTCGCGGTCCGCCAATAGCTCAACCGCTGCCCGCCGGACGTACGAGTTCCGGCAGGTCAGGGAATTCGAACCTGTTAACCTTAAAAGGGCGTATTAACCTAAAAAACCGCCTTGTTTGAGGGATCTAGCCATGCTTTGTTGCATTCCGTATTGCGCCGGGTACTCCGGCTTGAGCGCCAACGCGATGGCTTCTGGTGTTGACAAAGTTAGGGCCTGTGATTTCTGCCGATATCGCTCGCGATTCGGCCAGATTCGGGGCGCGCCCGCGCCGCGTGCTGGAGAGGCCGATGCCGAGGCGATCCTCTGAGTTGGTCCGGTACATGGCGGGCCGCGAGTCCGGGTCGATGATCAGTGGGTCCCCCGCGGGTGACTTTACGGAGTCGAGAAGCGCCGAACATGCCGGGATCAACCGCATGACGATCAACGGCATTCTGAGCGCGCCGCCGGTCACGACGATCAACGACAAGAATTTCTCGCTCTCCGCACCGGCGAAAAATGCCGGTGGCGTGTCCTCGCGCACGGCAACCGAGACGGTGATGGCGAAGCCGCCGGCGCCGATTTTGGCACCGCTGGCCGCGGCAGCGAGGAGGGGTCGATCGCGCTGTTGGGGATCGGCGTGACCGGCGACAGCGAAGACACCTTCACCTCCGTGACCCTGGCGACCGATGTCGTGCGGGAGGAGGATGAAATTGCGGTGTCGGCGAGCGGGGTCGCCGAGGCGCCGAGCTTCAGCGGGCCGACGAGTTTCAGCGGCGACGAGGAAGGCTCGTTCGCGCTGGCCGGCATCGGGGTGACGACCGGTGACAGCGACGACACCCTGGGCGCGACCGCGACGCTTTCGGGTCTGCCGACGGGTTGGACGCTCTATGACGGGGCGGTGGCGCTGACCGCCACGGGCGGAGTGGCGACGCTGCCGACGACCGATCTGGGGGCGTTGGCGATCCTGGCGCCGGACGATGGCGGCGAGACGGCGACGCTGACCCTGACGGTCAGTTCGAGCGAGGGGTCGAGCACGACGAGCGCCTCCGAGACGCTGGTGGTGTCGACGAGCGATGTGGCCGAGGCGCCGAGCTCCAGCGGTCCGACGACGGTCAGCGGCGGCGAGGCGAGCGTTACCGGGGCGACGAGCTTCAGCGGCGGCGAGGAGGGGTCGATCGCGCCATCGGGGATCGGCGTGACTGACGCCAGCAACGACACCGTCACATTGGCGCCGCTGACCGTGTCGGGGATTGCCTCGGGCGGGACGGTGAGTGACACGGTTGCTGACACCTCGATCGGCGGGTCGAGTGGTGCTGGGTCGGTAGCGTCGGCGGCGACCGACACCGTCTCGCGGGTCGAAATTCAGTGGCAGCGTTGTTACGCGGGCACTTGGTGGAATATCCCCATCGCCAGCTCCGATGCTTCCGACGCAACCGCGCCGACCTTTGTCTTGCGGGGGCAGGGCGAAAATGACCAGGGGATACGACTAGAGGCCACGTTCATCGATTCGAGCGGTCATACCATACAGGTGGTGGACACCCCTTGGTTCGGCGCGGTGGTCGACGTATCCACGACCTTGTCGCTCGCGGGGGCCGACATCGGTGCGCTGGTGGTGAGATGGCCGGGCGATGGCGGCCTGAGCGACACGAGGACCCTGACGAGGACCCTGACGGGGACCCTAACGGTCAGCTTGAGCGAAGGGTCGAGCACGTTCGGCGCGGCCGCGGCGGTTACGACCACCACCATCGATCCGACGGTCGCGATCATCGGGTCGCCGATCGAGGGTTCGACCCTGACCGCGTCGGCCGTCGTCGCCGACCCATTTACGGGAACGACCGAATTTCACTGGCAGCGCTTTTACGCGGGCAGTTGGTGGAACATCCCCACCGTGCTCAGCCCCTATCCTATCGGATCATCCCTCACCTACGAGACCTCGCCGACCTATGTCGTGCGGGAGGAGGACGAAGCTGTCACGGCGATCCGGGTAGAGGCCGATTTCGTCGACACGACCGGGCAGACCGTGGCGACGGCGGACAGCCCTTCGATCGGCCCGGTGCTCGACGCACCCGCGACCTTGTCGCTGTCGCCGATCACCGGCTCTTGGGTCGAGAGCACGACGCTGAGCGTCGCCGGGCTGGTGACCAGCGACGAATTCACGGGGGCGCCGGTCTATAACTGGCAGCGCTATTATTTCGGCAGTTGGTGGGCTATCCCCACCGTGCTCAGCCCCTATCCTACGACCGGAACCTTAACCTTCGTGACCACCCCGACCTATGTCGTGCGGGCGGAGGACGAAGCTGTCCTGGCGATCCGGGTAGAGGCCTCGTACATCGACGATACCGGCCAGACGTTCACGTCGGACAGCGCTCCGGAGGTCAACCCGCTGGCGCTGACGGTCGATGACGGCTCGACGGTGCCCGTCGGCTCGGCCGGGGCGAGCGCGGTCGCCTTTACGGTCGGCAAGCTGTCTTCGAACGACAGCGGCAGTGTGGTGTTCAGCGGGGGCACGCACAGCGCGACGGTGGCGATCGTCAGCGGTACGGCGGCAGCCTCAACGGTCGACCTGTCCGCGTTCGATGACGACACGACGATCACCGCGTCGCTGGTGGTCAGCGACCCGGCGGGCAATACCTTCACGGCGGTGCGAACCAACCTGACGCTCGACCAGGATCTGGGCGAGAGCGCGAGCCTCGGCGGCCCCTCGGGGACCTTAGGCTCGGCGAGCGCGA
>CAYMRQ010000116.1:8742-10446 GCA_964392845.1 uncultured Rhizobium sp. | reverse complement strand
GAGCGCGGCGCTGGCGGTATCGGACGCGTCGGGCAACAGCTTCACGGCGTCGGCCACGGTGGCGATCGAGCCGGATTTTGGCGAGAGCGCGAGCCTCGGCGGCCCCTCGGGGACCTTAGGCTCGGCGAGCGCGAGTGCGGTCGGCTTTACGGTGACGACGCCGGACGGCGACGAGAGCGGTTTGCTGAGCCTGAGCGAGGGGACCTTCGCGACGGTTCTGGCGGTGACCGGCGACGGCACCTACACCGCCGATCTGTCGGGCTGGGCGGACGGCACGGTGAGCGCGGCGCTGGCGGTATCGGACGCGTCGGGCAACAGCTTCACGGCGTCGGCCGATGTGGCGATCGACCCGGATTTTGGCGAGAGCGCGACGCTGATGGTCGGCAACACGACTGAAACCGTCGGCTTGGCAACCGCGACGTTCACGATCAGCGGGCTGGATGAGGAGGATACCGGCGGCGCGGGCAACACCGGCACGGTGAGCTTTGTCGAGGGGACGCAGACGGTGGCGGTCGGGGTGACCGGAAACGGCACCTACACGGCGACCCTGTCAGCGCTGACGAGCGTGGGAACGGCCACGACGTCGCTGACCTTCACGGACGCGGTGGGGAACATTTTCACGGCGAGCGGCGCCGATGTGACGCTTGTCGCGGCCGGGGTGGCCGAGCCGCCGGTCTTTAGCGGCGGCACGCTGTTCATGGGCGGCGCGAGCGTGACGCTGAACGGGCTGAGCGCAGCGATTTCCGATGTCGGCGACACGCTCGGGACCAATGCGACGCTGACCGGGCTGTCCTCGGGCTGGACCGTGGTCGACACGGCTTCGGGCTCGTCCTTCACCGCGACTTCGATCACCGCGATACCGGTGACGGATCTGGGGTTTCTGGTGGTGGTGGCGCCGGCGGGGACGACCTCGGGGACCGACCTGCTGACCCTGACGGTCAGTTCGAGCGAAGGCGGCTCGACCGCGAGCGCGAGCGAGGTGCTGACGCTCGTTGCGCAAAACCTGAGCGGGCTAAACCTGAGCGGGCAAGACCTGACCGGAGCAAATTTGAGCGGCGCCGACCTGATCGGAGCAGACCTGGTCGGGGCAACCCTGACCGGAGCAAACCTGAGCGGGGCCGACCTGACCGACGCAAATCTGAACCAGGCAGGCGCGGTCGTGGTGGATTTGAGCGGCGCAGACCTGCACGAGGCAAAGCTGAACCACACAGACCTGACCGGAGCAAATCTGACCAATGCGGACCTGAGCGGGGCGCTCCTGAACCTGGCAACCCTCACCTCGGCAACCCTGACCGGAGCAGACCTGACCAGCGCAGACATGACCGGGGCAACCTTGACCGGGGCAATCCTGCCATTGCAACTGAGCTCGCTGAGCGCGTCCTCGGGCAATCATCTCGTAACCGGCGTCATATTGGACGGATTTACCGGCGCGATCACGATCAATGCCTTCGACCTGACCAGCAACCAAGAGCTCAACTCGATTACGATCAGCTACTCGGTCGCCGATCAGCTCGAAACCTGGACGATCAGCAACGTCACTTTCGCCATAAGCGACTCCATCATAGTGACGGTGCAGGATAGCGAGGGCGCTTTCTATACCGTGAGCGGGACGGTAGCGGCCGTGGCACCGGCGGGCGTCGCGGGCAGCCCGATCAACCTGGCGCTGACCGACGATCCCTTGAGCGATCTGATTGACGACAGCGC
>CAYMRQ010000116.1:0-8732 GCA_964392845.1 uncultured Rhizobium sp. | reverse complement strand
GGCGCTGACCGACCCGGAGGGAGGCGACCCGATCGTGGTCACGATCGCCGAAATACCCGACGGCTGGAGCCTCGACGGCGGGACGAATCTCGGCAACGGCACCTGGACCGTGGAGACCAGCGATCCATCGGTGCTTGCCATCTCGCCAGCCGGCGATTTCCTCGGGGCGGTCGTGCTCTCGGTCAGCGAGCGCTGGATAAACGCAGACGGCAGCAGCGGCAGCGAGTTCGTCACGGACAATGTCGAGGCCTACGCGCCGGGCAATCCGATATTCGCGTTGAGCTGCGACGATACCTTGACCGGGTCGGGCGCGGACGACCTGTTCGTATTTACCCAGCCGATCGGCAACGACCGGATCTTCAACTTCAACCCGGCCAGCGACCGGATCGACCTGATCGGGTTCTCCGGCATCGCGAGCTTTGCCGATTTGCAAGCCAAAATGGCGAACGACGCCAACGGCAACGCCGTGCTGACGCTCGGGTCCGGGGAAACGATCACGCTCGTCGGCATCGACGCGGCCTCGCTCGGCGCCGCCAACTTCCTGTTCAACGAGGAGCCGACGACGAGCAACGCCGGCAGCATGACGATCGGTGACGGCGCCATGCTGCCGTTGGGCGGAACCATCGACAACGCCGGCACGATCGCGCTGAATTCGGCCGGCGACCTGACCGAACTCGTCATTCTCTCGGACGGCTTCACTTTGCAAGGCGGCGGTACGGTTACACTATCGGACAATGCAGGAAACGCGATCGTCGGCAGCGGTGCGGACACCACGTTTACCAACCTCGACAACATCATCTCCGGCGCCGGCCGGCTCGGCGACGGGGCGATGACGCTCAGCAACGCCGGAGTAATCGACGCGACCGGGGTCAACCCGCTGATCATCGACACCGGCAGCAATAGCATCGCCAACTCGGGGACGATCGAGGCAAGTGGTGCCGGCGGGCTCGTCATCAAAGGCGCGGTCGTCAATTCCGGGACATTGTCGGCCGATGGCGGCAACCTCACCGTCGATGGCGCCGTCACCGGCAACGGGATTGCGCTGATCGCCGGCACCGCGACGCTCGAATTCGGCGCCGCATCGGCCGAGAACACGAGCTTTGCCGACGGTGCCGCGGGCACCCTCAGGCTCGACCAGTCGGCGGCCTTCAGCGGGACGATTTCGGGATTTGGCGCCGGCGACGCGATCGATCTGTGGGACCTCGCATTCGGCAACAATACGTCGCTCAGCTATGCCGACAATGGCGCCGGGGGCGGCGTGCTTACGGTCGGCGACGGTGTGCAGGTGATCGATCTCGCGCTGTTGGGCCAATATGCGGCGGCCGGCTTCCAGGCTCAGAGCGACCCGGGCGGGGGTATCTTCATCACCTATACGTTGCAGACGAGCTTGACCGACCCGACATCGTTGACCAATCCGAGCTACTAGCCGTAAGCAAGCGCATTGGCGCTGCGGCGGCGCAAAGAAGCCTGCCCCGCGCGCTGACGGCGGCGATTGCTAACGAAAAGGCCGCCAGTTCAGGTAGATGAAAACCCTTGCGCAGAATAAATCCGTGCCGAACGACCTGAAACAGATCCTGAAGAGCGCGGTCGAGCATCACCAGGCGGGCCAGCTCGACGCCGCGGCGCTGGGTTACCAGCGGATCCTCGCCGTCGATCCGACCCATGGCGATGCCTTGCATCTCGCGGGATGCGTTCGCTATCAGAAACGGGATCGCGAAGCCGGGATCGCTCTGGTCCGCCAGGCGATTGCCGTCAATCCCAGCCTCGCCGTGGCGCATGATAATCTCGGCCTGATGCTGCGCGACCGGGGAGATCTCGCCGAGGCGGAGGCGAGCCACCGCCGCGCCGCCGTGGCGAAGCCTGATGATCCCGCAGCGCAAAATCATTTGGGTGTCGTGCTGTCCAGGCAGCATCGCCTGGCCGAGGCGATCGAGTGCTATCGCCGCGCGATCGCGCTGAAACCCGATCACGCCGAAGCCTACAACAATCTCGGCGCCGCGCTGCAGGCGCAGGGGAGCCTCGACGCGGCGGTGGACAGCTATCGCCGCGCCGCCGCCGCGAAGCCCGACTATGCCGAGGCGTACAATAATCTCGGCTTGGCCCTGAAGAAGCTCGGCCGCAACGGCGAAGCGGCGGAGAACTTTCAGCGCGCGATTGCGGCGCGGCCGAGCTATAGCGCGGCGTATGTCAACCTCGGCACTCTGCTTCGCGAGCAGGGGGATCTCGACGCGGCGATCGATTGGTTTCGCAAAGCAATTGCGGCGGCGTCCGGGTCGGTCGATGCGCATATTGGCGTCGCATTCGCGTTACAGCAACGCGGGCGGCTCGCCGAGGCGGCGGAAAGCTATCGTCGCGCACTCAAATTGAAGCCGGATCATGCCGATGCCCTGTGCAATCTCGGCGCCCTGCTCAACGGGTTCGACAGACCCGAGGAGGCGGTCGAGAGCTACCGCCGGATACTGGCCGACCATCCGGAGCATGTCGCGGCGCATTGCAACATGGGCGTGGCGCTGATGGCGCGCAATGAAATTGGCGGTGCGGTCGAATGCTATCGGCGTGCCATCGCAGTGAACCCCGATTTTGCCGACGCGCACTGGAACCTCTCGCTGGCGCAGCTGGTCCAGGGCGATTTCGCAAACGGCTGGCGCGAATACGAATGGCGCCTGCGGACCGACCGTCATGCACCGAGAAGCTTCGAACAGCCGGTTTGGGACGGCGGGCCGCTTGCCGGGAAGACCATTCTGCTGCATCAGGAGCAGGGAATCGGCGATACGATCCAGTTCATGCGGTACGTCCCGCTGGTAGCCGACCGCGGCGGTCGCGTTGTTCTCGAAGTCCAGCCGCCGCTCGCGGGCCTCGCCGCGGGGGTCAAGGGCGTCGCCGAAACTGTCGCCACCGGCATGAAGCTGCCGCATTTCGATCTTCACTGTCCGCTGCTGAGCCTGCCCGACCGTTTCGGTACCAATCTTGCCACGATCCCGGCCGAGGTGCCCTATCTGACGCCCGACCCGGCAACGGTTGAGCATTGGCGGTCCAAGTTTGGCGGTGGACCTCGCCTCAAAATCGGCATCGCCTGGGCCGGCAACCTGTCGCACAAGAACGACCGCAACCGCTCGGTCGCGATCGAGGGGTTGTTACCGATACTGGAAATCCCTGGGATCCGCTGGATCAGCCTCCAGGTCGGCGAGCGCGCCGGCGATCTCGCGCGGCTGCCGATCGGCATGGTGGCGGATCTTTCGGGTCACCTCGGTGATTTCGCCGAAACCGCCGCGGTGATCGCCAATCTCGATCTGGTCATCGCGGTCGATACCGCGGTGCTGCATCTCGCCGGGGCGCTCGGCCGGCCGGTCTGGGCGATGCTTCCCTTCGCCCCCGATTGGCGATGGCTGCTGGACCGCGAGGATAGCCGCTGGTACCCGAGCATGCGGCTGTTCCGCCAGGCTCGGCCGGGCGATTGGGACAGCGTGCTCGTCAGCATGCGGCAGGCGCTCGCCAAGCGCACGCATCAGAGAGTGCCAGAGTGGCGGCCCGCGGCGGCGGCATCGAGCGGAGAGGCAGGTCCGCCCATCGTCGCCGTCGACCCGCAACTCGTCTTCGAGGCGGCCCTGGCGCATCATGGCGCCGGGCGGCTCGACGCCGCTGAGAGAGCGGCTAAGGAAGCGATCGCCTGTCATCCCTCGCATGCCGGCGCGCATCACCTGCTCGGGATCATCGCGATTCAGCGGGGCGATTACCGCAATGCGGTCGAGCTGCTACACCAATCCATCGGGCTCGACCCCAGCATCGAACAGGCGCACAGCAATCTCGGGATAGCGCTTGCCGGTCTCGGACGCCTCGACGAGGCGATCGCGAGCCTCCGCCAAGCCACCGAGATCAATCCCGGTTTTGCCGAGGCGCACTACAATCTCGGGTCGGTGCTGCAGCGCGCGAACCGGCTGGAAGAGGCCGGTGACAGCCTGCGCCGGGCGATCGCCACCAATCCGGATTACTTCGACGCTCACCTTCATCTCGGCAATGCGCTCTCCAAACAGAAGCGGTTCGAGGCGGCAGTCGCGAGCTACCGCAACGCGGTCGAGCTGAGGCTCGATTCGCCGGTGGCGCATTACGGGCTCGGCGCGGCGTTGCAAGCACTGCAACGCCTCGACGAGGCAGTAGTGAGCTACCGCCGGGCACTGGAGCTGAAGCCGGATTGGGTCGAGGTCTACAACAGTCTCGGCAATGCACTGGCCGCCCAGGCGCATGATGAAGCGGCGATCGAGAGCTTCCAGCGTGCATTGGCGCTAAAGCCCGACTATGCGGACGCGCACAATAATCTCGGTGTCGCCCTGCAAAGGCAGAACCGTATCGCCAGTGCGTTGCGCAGCTATCACCGTCGCGAGCTGCTCAGTCCCGACCACGCCGATCTCCATCAGAACATGGCGTTGGCTTACCTGGTTGCCGGCGATTTCGCGAACGGTTGGCGGGAATATGAGTGGCGTTACCAATCGAAAGCACGGACGCCGCGAAAGCTGCCGCAGCCGCTGTGGACCGGAGAGGATCTCGCCGGCAAGACGATCTTGCTGCATCACGAGCAGGGCTTCGGTGACACGATCCAGTTCATGCGCTATGCGCCGCTGGTGGCGGCTCGTGGCGCCCGCGTGGTTCTCGAGGTGCAACCGCCGCTGGCGCGGCTCGCCGCCACGCTCAAGGGCGCGGCGCAAGTGGTCGCCGCGGGCGAGGCGCTGCCGCCCGTCGATTTTCACTGTCCCTTGTTGAGCCTGCCCGAGCGCTTCGGCACCCATCTCGCGACGATCCCGGCAACGGTGCCCTATCTCACGCTCGACGTGGCAGCGGTCACGCGCTGGCACCGCGAGATCGGCGACGTAGCAGCCCTCAAGGTCGGCCTCGCCTGGGCCGGCAACCCGAAACACCACAACGAACGCGACCGCTCGCTCGGGCTGGAGCGGCTGGCGCCGCTATTCGAATTGCCCGGTATCCGCTGGTTCAGCCTGCAAGTCGGCGAGCGCGCCGGCGATGTCGGACGACTGCCTCCCGGCAGGATTGTCGACCTTTCGCCTGGTCTTACCGATTTCGCCGAGACCGCCGCCGCGATTGCGAATCTCGACCTCGTCGTCGCGGTCGACACCGCGGTGGTGCATCTCGCGGGCGCGCTCGGTCGGCCGGCCTGGGCAATGCTGCCGTTCGCCCCCGACTGGCGCTGGCTGCTCGGCCGCGAGGACAGCCCGTGGTACCCGAGCGTGCGGCTGTTCCGCCAGGCACGGGTGGGCGATTGGGATGGCGTCATCGCACGCCTGCGCGATGGCCTGGCGATCCGGGCGGCCGCGATCCGGGCAGAGGCGGCGACGCAACCGGTCATCGACCCCGCGGCGGAATTCAAGGCGGCGATGGCGCATTACACCGCGGGCAGGCTCGATCAGGCGGAGGCAGAAGCGAAGGCGATCCTCGACCGCCACCCGGACCATGCCGGCGCGCTTCATCTGGCCGGCATCGCCGAGATGAGTCGCGGCAACCATCGGAACGCGGCGGAGTTTCTGCAACGCTCGATCGCGACTGCGCCGGATAGCGCTCGGACCCACAACAATCTCGGCATCGCGCTCGCCGCGCTCGGCAAGCCGGACGCGGCGATCGAAAGCTTTCGCCGCGCGGTCGCGCTCGATCCGAACCTCGCCGATGCCCATGCCAATCTGGGCCGGCTGCTCCAGGACCAGAACAGGCTCGACGAAGCGGTCGCGAGCTTGCGTCGGGCGGCCGCGCTGAAACCGGACGATGCCACGATAATCGGCAAGCTGGGAACGGCACAATATGCCCAAGGTCATCTCGGCGAAGCGGCGGAAAGCTTTCGCCGCGCCCTCGCCCTCAACCCCAATATGGCCGAGGCCAGCAACTTTCTCGGCCTGATCTGTCGGGCACAGGAGCGCCTGCCGGAAGCGATCGAGCACTCGGCGAAAGTGCTCGCCGATGGCGATATCCTCCCCACGAGCCGGGCGCGACGCTCCGAGGGCACTCGACCAGCATCGGCGACGGACGGCCATCAGCGAGAACGATGATGCGACTGATCTGTTACCCCACTTCGGGTGAACCGCCGAAGCTGATCCCCGCGCCGACGGAGCGCGACTGGATGGACCGCACGAGCGAGGGCTTCGCCTACCGCTGTCTGCCGCTAAACATCGCCAATGCCCATGGCTGGCTGATCTTGAACCCGGCGCCGTTTGTCGCGCGGTGGAACGGCGAGGCGGGCATCGACGCGGTTGATGTGCGGCCGACCGCTGGGGAAACCGCGCTGGTCGCGATCAGCCATTTCGGCTTTGGCGTGCTGACCTTTAATGTCAACGCGCTGTTCCGGACCGAACCGGGCTACGATCTGGTGGTAACCGGCCCGTTCAATCAGCCCAAGGACGCCATCCAGCCGCTCACCGGGATCGTCGAGACCGATTGGGCGCCATTCACCTTTACGATGAATTGGAAATTCACGCGCAAGAACACGCCGATAGCCTTTGCCCGAGACGAGCCGTTCTGCATGATTTTTCCGGTCAAACGCGGTTTGATCGAACAGGTCGAGCCCGAAATCCGCGCGATGGATACGGACGCTGAGGTGCGCGAGGCCTATGCGGTGTGGGCCGAAAGCCGGCGGGTGTTCAACGAACGCCTCAAGATACCGGGTTCCGAGGCGCAGGCCGAGAAATGGCAGAAGGATTATTTCAGGGGCCGAGCCCGCTTCGGCACGACGCCACCCGATCACCGCACCAGGCTGAGGCCGAAGGATTTCGCGAATAAGCCGTGAACGGACCGTCAGAGTTCGCCAACGGAACCGCCGAACAGCAGCGGTTGGATCAGCACCGTCTCGCCGCCGGCAGGCGGAAACCGCAACCCCTTGAACCGCCCCACCAGCTTCGCACGCAGCGGCTCCCACTCGACATGCCCGGGGTCCGGGTGAAGCACCCGATCGACGATCACCTCGCACGCCGCGACGGCGCCGCCCGCGGCGATCGTCAAGCGGAGGATCAAGGGGCCATGGTAGAGCGCCACCTCGGCCGACAGTTCCTCCCTGATCTGCCGCAGGAGCTCCAATAACGGCCCGGTAATCATGTCTTCCGAAAGCGCGCCCTCGACGATTGTTCCGGCTTCGCTCAAATGCCCATGGAGGACAACCCGGCCTTCGACCGGATCCATCGAGCCGTCGATGCGCTCGACGCTGTGCGGCAGCCGGTCGTCGAAGACAATCAGGCGGTTGAACCGCGGCTCGATCGCCTGATAAAATTCGCGGCCGGCACCCGCCCTTTCGAGATGGGTGCGAAACGGATCGACCTCGCGCCGAACCAGGGTTTCGCCGCCGATCGTGCGGCGTTCGTCGCGCGTCAGCGAATAGACGAAGCCGAAACGACCGTTTATCGAATCATTGTGCCAGTTCTGGCGGCATCCGCTGACATAAAGGCTGAGATAGGGCCAGGTCACATTCGCCATGCCCAACATCGCGACCGACCAGTCCCGCAACGCGTTATGGAAGGCCTCGATGCGAGCTTGCTCGATGACCTTCTCGGGGGCGGTCCGCAAGTAGGTATAGGACTCCGGAACGAACCAGTAGTTCCACACCTGGTGGGTTTCGGGGCGGTGCTCTGCCGGGTTGGCGAAATGGCTCTCGATGTCTCGGCGCATCTCCAACGCGAGGTCCGGCGGCAGAAACTCGTCGACGACAATCAACGACGCGGTCGGCGCCACGACGGTATCACTAATGCTCGATCCGGCGCGCGACATCCTGCTTCTCCGACCGGTAAGTCTAATCCGGATTCCTCAAACACGGTAGTCGACATCGGTCATCTCGCTGGGATACCGAAGCCCCTTTTCGGAGCGGCTTAAGACGCAAAGCTGGGGATTCTTCTTACCCGGCCGTCTTGCCGTGAATAATGCCTGTCGCTGTAGCGGAATGCCTGATCTTCCGCGATCTCAAGGAGAAAAACATCTGATTCCAATAAATTCGTCAGGAAGCCGCCGGCAAACCCCGAATCCTCTCTTGCGATAACGTAACTCGAGAACGGTTCGTAGGTCAGACAGATCAATCGGTAGTCCCTGTCATTGGAGCGTCGCAAAAAGCGATTCACGGCGTCGATGACGCCATAGCGTTGTTCGCTGGCGAACGCGTCCTCAAAGAAATCATGGCCCATGATCAGTCCATCGTCTTTTACCTTCGGGGCAAAATCGAGGAGGTCCTGGAGAACGTATTCGTAGGTGTGGTTCCCATCGATGTAGACGAAGTCGAAATACCGATCGGCAAAATCCCTGACCGCTTTGTACGAGAATTGCCGATTGATCACTACCTCGGGGTGGCCGGCAAAGCGCTGACAGGCGGTGCGATATTGCTGATCGCCAAGTTCATTGTAGGCAGGCGGGGAAAAGCAGCCAGGCGAGTGGGCGACTTCGTCGAGATAGGCCCTGGCGTCGTGATCGCCGGCCTCCAGATGGCTCCACGGATCGATGAGATGGAGCCGCGCGGGTCGGGCCCGGTCGAGCAGAACCTCAGAAAAATCGCCCTTTGCAACGCCGATTTCGGCGCCGACCGCTCCTTGCGGCAGGAAGGAGACGAGGTTTTCTCGCTCGCTTGCCACATAGTACATTGCGCAAGATCCTTTCGGTTGGGCGGTGCGAATGCTCATCTTGCCGGCGCTACACCAAGTTCGTATTGCTGCGCAAGCCGACAGCACCGCGGAGGCGCTAGCCCGGATCATTCATGAGGGGTA
>CAYMRQ010000115.1:0-14637 GCA_964392845.1 uncultured Rhizobium sp. | reverse complement strand
GATGCCGGCATTCTCGTATTTCCTGCCGACCATGAAGCCGGTGATGTTCTGCAGGAACACGAGCGGCACGCCGCGCTGCGCGCACAATTCGATGAAATGCGCGGCCTTCAGCGCACTCTCGGAAAAGAGGATGCCGTTATTGGCGAGGATGCCGACCGGATAGCCCCAGATCCGCGCGAAGCCGCACACCAGCGTTGGCCCATAGAGCTGCTTGAACTCGTCCAATTCGCTGCCGTCGACGATGCGGGCGATGATCTCGCGCACCTCATAGGGCCGGCGTACATCATCGGGGATGATCCCGTAGATCTCCGCGGCCGGGTAGAGCGGTTCGCGCGGTGTCTCAACAACGAGTGGTATCCCCTTCACATGGTTCAGATTGCCGACGATACGCCGGGCGATGCCGATTGCGTGGTGGTCGTCGAGCGCGTAATGGTCGGCGACCCCGGAGACCCGGCTGTGCACATCGGCGCCGCCCAATTCCTCGGCGCTGACGACTTCGCCGGTGGCGGCCTTCACCAGCGGCGGGCCGGCGAGAAAGATTGTGCCCTCGCCCCGCACGATGATGCTTTCGTCCGCCATCGCCGGGACATATGCGCCGCCCGCGGTGCACGACCCCATGACGATCGCGATCTGCGGGACGCCGAGCGCCGACAATTGCGCCTGGTTATAGAAGATCCGCCCGAAATGCTCGCGGTCGGGAAACACCTCGTCCTGCGCCGGCAGGAACGCACCGCCCGAATCGACGAGGTAGAGGCAGGGCAGCCGGTTGTCGCGCGCGATCTCCTGGGCGCGCAAATGCTTCTTGACGGTCATCGGGAAATAGGTGCCGCCCTTGACCGTCGCGTCATTGGCGACGACGACGCATTCGCGATTCATGATGCGGCCGATCCCGGTCACGATCCCGGCCGCCGGCACCGCGCCGTCATACATGCCATAGGCGGCAAAGGCAGAGAGTTCGAGAAACGGCGACCCCGGATCGAGCAGCAGCCGCACCCGTTCGCGCGCCAGCAATTTGCCGCGCCCCAGATGGCGCTTGCGCGACGCCTCGTCGCCGCCCTCGCCGATCGCCGCCGATTTCTCGCGCAGATCCTCGACGAGCACGCGCATCGCCTGATCATTGGCGCGGAACGCGTCGGAACGGCGATCGAGCGCGGTGGGTAAGACAGGCATCGCCACTGCACCTTATCGGGTGCGCCCCGCCGGGCAAGCGGAAATGGACCGTTGAGCGACCGGTCACGCTGTGGCCTTGGCGTTACGCCTCTTCGCGTTCGCGGTTGATGACGCGCTTTGCCGCTTGGGTCAGGAAGCCCGAGCGCGTGAACCCGTGCGCTTCGGCGTAACGATCGATTTGCGCGAGCACGTCTTCGGAAACGTGACGTTCACGCGAACGGCTTTTGGCGCTTGCGTCTTCGCGGCAACGAGGATCGCCACCCTGTCGCGGTTGGCGGGATCGGCCATGATGGCTTCGAGCGTGGCGATGGCCTCGTTATCCTCTACCAGACCCTCGATGTGAAAGGCCAAGGCTTCCTCTGCCATGGCGCGACGCTGCCCGAAGATATCATCGAGATCGTACAGCGGCTCGGCAGCGATGGGGCGCCCGACGCGATATCATCGCCAAAGTAACGAACGCCCTGCTCGAATTTTGCGAGGCCGGGCCGGAGCTGATGCCGCCGGGGGAAATTGCGCGGGTCGGGATAAGCTACGACGAGTTTACGATTGTGGTGACCATCCCGGCCGCGACCATTCGCTATCGCGGACGGCCGCTATTCACGGCAGCCACAGATGCGCTGCCGGCTCTGCCGGAAATCCGGATACCGTCGTCGCGCAGGTTCGCCAGCGGCTGCTGCGAGGCTGGGCGGATCGGGTGCGCACCCAGGAACAGGGCGGTGAGCAACTGATCCGGCTGCAATTCGACCATTGATCCGCGCGGTTGCCCGGGGATTAGGGCAGATCGCTACCGGCCCTTTCGCTTACGGGCCTTGCGGGCCGCATAGCGGGCGTCGCGCGCAGCCTGCTTCTCGGCCTCCTCGGTGGCTTCCCGCGTGGTCCGCTCGGCGAATTCGGCATCACTGGCGTCTTTGGCGGCTTGCAGCGCGGCCGCGCGAGCGGCGGCCTCGGCGGCTTGAGCGGCGGCCAGGGCGGCGGCCTGACGGGCCTGCTCGGCCAGTTTGGCGGCCTTGCGCTCAGCATCGCGGGCATCTCGAGCTGCGCCGACCGCCTCCCGGGCCGCACGCCGTTCGACGGCGGCAGGGTTGTCGGCCGCTGCCTTCGCTCGGGCCGCTCGCTCCAGTTGGGCCTTCTTCGCCTCCGCGGCCGCGCTCAGGCGGTCGGCAAAACCGGTTTTTCTGGATCTGTCCATCGCTACGCTTGTGGGCTCCGCCGGGGGGTGACCGTCGAGACTTGTAGCACAGCGCGTTGTTTTCCGGCGACCCTTCGGAGCCGGAAATTGCGCTAGGATGGCAGCGGGAGTTCTTCGCCACGCTCGCCATGCCAAGGGAACCGATGCCAAATGGACCTGTCATGACCTCTCTCGCCCGCCTCGACGATGCCGCCGCGCTGGTGCGCACGGTGGTGCCGGCGACCCCGCAATATTGCTGGCCGCTATTGTCGCGCCGGCTTGGTGCCGTGCTCTGGGTCAAGCATGAGAACCACACGCCGATCGGCGCCTTCAAATTGCGCGGCGGCCTGGTTTATCTCGACGAGTTGCGCCGCACGCAGCCGCAGATCCGCGGCGTCATCACCGCGACCCGCGGCAATCACGGGCAGAGCATCGCCTATGCCGCGTCGCGGCTGGGCCTCGCTGCGACGATCGTCGTGCCCACCGGCAACAGCGTCGAGAAGAACCGGGCGATGGCGGCCTTTGGCGCGACCCTCGTCGAGGCGGGCCACGATTTCCAGGCGGCCTACGAACACGCGATCGCCCGGGCATCGGCCGACAACCTCCACCTCGTGCGCTCGTTCGATCCGGCGCTGGTGCGCGGCGTGGCAAGCTGCGGCCTCGAGCTGTTCCGTGCGGTCGAGGGGCTCGATACCGTCTATGTGCCGATCGGGCTCGGCAGCGGCATCTGCGCGATGATCGCGGCGCGTGAGGCTTTGGGAGAGACCGCCGAGATCGTCGGCGTCGTCGCCGAAAACGCGCCGAGCTATGCCCTCTCTTTCGCCGCCGGCCGGCCGGTCAGCACCAATTCGGCCGACACGATCGCCGACGGGCTCGCCGTCCGCGTGCCCGATGAGGCGGCGCTCGCCATCATCCGCGCCGGCGCGGCGCGCATCGTCACGGTGTCGGAAAGGGAGATCCGGCGGGCGATGCGCATCCTCTTCACCGACACGCACAATGTCGCCGAGGGCGCCGGCGCCGCCCCGCTGGCCGCCGCGCTCCAGGAGCGCGAGCGTCTCGCCGGCAGGCGGGTCGCCATCGTCCAGTCCGGCGGCAATGTCGACCGCGCCCTCTTCGCCGAGGTGCTGGCCGAAGCGGATCTGGAAACCCCGGCATAACGAGGCTAAATTGACGCCATGGAGCTCGCCTACAAACTGCTGAGTGTCGAGGAATTCCTCGATGCCTGCCCAAACGACCAGCGCCATTACCAGCTGATCGACGGCGTCATCGTGGCGATGGCGCCGCCGGCGATCCCGCACCAGATCATCGCCGGGAACCTGACATTCGAACTCGGCGCCGCCTTGCGCGCGAACCACCCGAATTGCACGGTCCGCAGCCAGGCCGGCATCGCCCCGCAAGGCCTCGCGGGCCGCAACCACTTCGAGACCGACATCACGGTCACCTGCGAACCCGGCGGCTATAGGGGGATAGCGGCGGAACCGGTGCTGATCGTCGAGATACAGTCGCCCTCGACCGAGCGCGACGACCATTTTGTCAAGCTGCCGCACTACCAGAGCATTCCGAGCCTCCAGGAGATCCTCAACGTCGAGAGCGAGCGGGTGGCCGCGACGGTCTACCGGCGCGACGGCGAGGACTGGGAGACGATCGAACTCGATCGTGCGGATGCCCGCCTCCAGCTCGCAACGATCGGCCTCGACATCCCGTTATCGTCGCTGTACCGCGGCGTGCCTGGCTTACCGGCGCGATCCGTCAGCCCCCCTGGCGATTAGTCCTTGGCGATCTCGCGCGCGATGATGAGGCGCTGGATGTCGCTGGTGCCCTCATAGATCT
Source organism: uncultured Rhizobium sp. (assembly GCA_964392845.1). Classification (GTDB taxonomy): domain Bacteria; phylum Pseudomonadota; class Alphaproteobacteria; order ATCC43930; family CGMCC-115725; genus DATARH01. The sequence goes on along the minus strand of CAYMRQ010000115.1, from coordinate 10,469 downwards.
GGCACACCCGCACGTCGCGGTAGATCCGCTCGACCGGAAAATCGGCGAGATAGCCATAGCCGCCATGGATCTGGATCGCGTCCGAGGCAACCCGCTCGGCCATCTCGGAGGCAAACAGTTTGGCCATCGCCGCTTCTTTGAGGCAGGGCTCGCCGGCATCGCGCCGCTCGGCCGCGTCCAGGACGAGGCCGCGCGAAGCGGCGAGCTGGGTCGCCATGTCGGCGAGGCGGAACGCCACCGCCTGATGCGCGATGATCTTCTGGCCGAACGCCTCGCGTTCCCTGGCATAGGCGAGCGCCGCGTCGTACGCGGCCTGCGCCATCCCCAGCGCTTGCGCGGCGATGCCGATGCGGCCGCCTTCGAGGTTGGAGAGCGCGATCTTGTAGCCCTCGCCCTCGCCGCCGAGCAGGAGATCGGGGGTCAGCTCCATGTCCTCGAAGACGAGCTGCGCGGTGTCGGAGGCGCGCTGGCCGAGCTTGTGCTCGAGCCGCGCCACGCGATAGCCCGGGGTCGAGGTCGGCACGACAAAGGCGCTGATGCCCTTGCGTCCGGCGTCGGGGTCGGTGACCGCGAAGACGATCGCGACCTGCGCGTTCTGCCCCGAGGTGATGAACTGCTTGGTGCCGTTGACGACCCAGCGATTGCCGTGGCGCCGTACACGGGTCTTGATCGCGGCGGCGTCGGAGCCGGCCTGCGGCTCGGTCAGGCAGAAGCAGGCGAGCATCTCGCCGGTCGCCATCGGCACCAGAAAACGCTGTTTCTGTTCGGCGGAGCCGTAATGCAGGATCGGCATGCAGCCGACCGAATTGTGCACGCTGAGGATCGTCGACACACTGCCGTCGCCGGCCGCGATCTCTGCGAGCGCGAGGGCATAGCCGACATGGTCGGCCCCGGCCCCGCCATATTCCGGCGGCACCAGCATCCCCATGAAGCCGAGCCGCCCGAGTTCCGCCAGCGCCTCCGCCGGGAACCGCGCCGTGCGGTCCCATTCGGCCGCATGCGGCGCGAGTTCGCGCTGTGCAAACTCCCGCGCCGTATCGCGCAACATGCGCTGCTCGTCGGTCAGCCTCATCGGGCGAGCCGTCATTCTATGACCTCGTCGGCGCGGGCGAGGAGCGATTGCGGCACGGTGAGGCCGAGGGCCTCGGCGGTCTTGAGATTGATCACCAGCGGGAACCGGGTCGGCAACTGGACCGGCAAATTCCCGGGTTTCTCACCGCGCAAAATCCGATCGATGTAGCCGGCCGCGGCGCGAAACTGCGCGATTGGATCGGATCCATAGGAAATCAGGCCGCCGGTCTGGGCATAAGGCGGATAGGCGTAAACCGCCGGCAGACGGTAAAGCGCCGCCATTGCGTGAATTCTCCGTTGATTAATTGCGGCGATCGCATTGGGCAACACGACCAAGCCGCCGCCCGGCGCGCTGGCGAAAGCGCCGATCTCCCGCTCGGCATCGCTCAAGTCTCGAACCTCGACGCTGCTGAGCGTCACGTTGAGAGACGGCGCACCCGCCGCCGCGGCGTCGCGCAATACGACCTGCGGCGGGCTGTCCGCCTCCATGATCACCAAGGCCCGGGGGACCTGCGGCGCAATCTCCTTCAGCAGTTCGAGCCACTTGCCGGCGACTGCTCCCTCCAGGGGGGCAAAACCGGTGACGTTGCCGCCGGGACGCGCGAGATTGGCGATAAAACCACTCCCGACGGGATCGCTGACAAGCGTGAACACGATCGGGATCGTTCGGGTCTCCGCCAGCAATGCCGCCAGCCGCACCCCGCCGACGCTCAGGATCACATCCGGGTTCAGAGCGACCAGCTCCTTTGCATTGACCCGGATGCGTTGGCTCCCACTACCCGAGAAGCGATGCTCGATCGTGAGATTACGGCCGTCGGCCCATCCCAACTCCCGCAGCCCGTCCACCAATGCGCGCGTTTGAAGAACTCCGTTCGCATCTTCCGGAGAGCCGGTCGCGGGCGTGAAATAGCCGATGCGGCGTATGCGCTCGGCCGGCTGCGCGCGCCCCGCGACGGGGAAACCGATCGGCGCCAGGCCGACCGCCGCGATCAGATCGCGCCGCCTCATTGAGCTCGCTTCATAGGGCCCTCGCGCCGCTGCGTCGCGCGGTGACCTCAATCTCGATCTTCATGCGCGGATCGATAAGCCCGCAGATCAGCGCCGTCGCCGCTGGGCGGATCGTGCCGAAGGCCTCGCCCAGCACCGGCACGATGCGCGGCCAGTCCGCCGCATCCGGCAGGTAGTATTTGACCCGCACGACATCGGCAAGGCTCGCCCCGGCTTCGGTCAGCGCCGCTTCGATGTTGCGAAACGCCTGGCGGGCCTGCTCGGCCGGGTCCTCCGATATCGTCATCAGCGCATAGTCGAACCCGGTGGTGCCGGCGACGAACACGAATTCGCCGTCGACGACCGCGCGGCTGTACCCGGCTTCGGCCTCGAACGGCGAGCCCGAGGAAATCAGCCGGCGCATGTCAGGCGCTCTCCGCGCGCAATTCGTGACCGACAAGTATGTTTCGCTCTCCGATCGGCCTCATTCGATGATCTCGTCCGCGCGGGCGAGAAGCAATGGCGGCACCGTAAGGCCGAGTGTCTTGGCGGTCTTCAAGTTGATAACCAGCTCGACCTTCGTCGATCGTTCCACCGGGAGGTCCGCCGGCTTCGCCCCATTGAGGATTTTGCCGACCTGATCGGCGGCTCGTTTGGCATTGTCATTCAGGTTTGGCCCGTAGGAGAACAAACCTCCGGCATCAACGAAGTCTCTGAATGGGTAGACCGCCGCAATATGGTGCTTTGCCGCGAGCTCGATGATGCGGTCGCGACTCACGAGCAACGGAATGTAGGCATCGACGCACAGCGCTGTGAGCCGATCGCTGACGATCGTTGCGAAGCCTTCGTCCACATCGGTCGTTTCGTGTACCTGGATCTCCTTAAGCTCGACGCCAAGCCGAGCGGCCGCGATCTGCTGTTCTTTGATGGCCAGCACCGAGTAGGGATTTGTGGTGTCGCGAAAAAACGCTATGCGAGAGGTGCTGGGCAAGAGTTCCTTGAGAAACTGCAGCCGCTTGCCTTCCAGTTCGAGAAGAAGAGAGGTGATCCCGGTCACGTTGCCTTCCGGGCGGTTGAGGCTCTTAACTATACCGGCTGCGACGAGATCGCCGGCCGACCCGACCACGACCGGAATCGACGCGGTGGCTCGTTTTGCAACCAGCCCGGCGACCGTCCCAAAGGTCGTGTAGATCACGTCAACCTTTTGCCGCACGAGGTCGTCGGCGAGGTCGGGGAGCCGCTTGAGGTTGCCCTCAGCCGACCGGTATTCGAAGACGACATTCGAGCCGTCTTTGTAGCCGAGCGCCGAGAGCGCTTCACGGAAGGTGACCACAACCGCAGTCGCGCAGGTGATCGGGCACAATATGCCGACCCTATTGACCTTCGCGGGCTGCGCGACAACGGCCCCTGCGACGGCGAATTGGGCGACAGCGAGGACCGCTGCGAGAGCCGTACGTCCGATCACCTAGGCACCCCTGGGGTCTCGAAGTGAGCGCTGCGGCAATATACGCTCAGGCGCTTTCGGTAAACAATTCGCGGCCGATCAGCATGCAGCGGATTTCGGAGGAGCCGGCGCCGATTTCGTAGAGCTTCGCGTCGCGCAGCAGGCGCTGCTCGTCGGTAAGCTTCATCGGGCGCTCGTTCCTATTCCGTCCTTGCTTCTTCCAGCCGGCGCAAGCGCTCATCAAAGCGGCTGTGCTGCGCAACCATCGCGCGTATCTGCTGGAGCATATCGATCAGCGTGTTCTCGTGGCGCAGCACGATCGCCGTCAAGACGCGAATGTCGTCGCGCAGGCCGCTGATTTCCTCGCGCATTTTGGCCTGTTCGCCAAACATCCGCTCCATCTGAGCGCCGAGGAATTCGAGGGTTACGTTCTCAGCCATGGCTAAAAACTGGTCCTGCCCGCATTGCGTGTCAATCCGTCATGCGCTCTCGGCGAAAATCTCGCGGCCGATCAGCATGCGGCGGATCTCGGAGGTGCCGGCGCCGATCTCATAGAGCTTGGCGTCGCGCAGCAGGCGGCCGGTCGGGTAGTCGTTGATATAGCCGTTGCCGCCTAGGATCTGCACCGCGTCGAGAGCGATCCGGGTCGCCGCTTCGGCGGCGTAGAGGATCGCGCCGGCGGCGTCCTTGCGCGTCGTCTGCCCGCGGTCGCAGGCCCGCGCCACGGCATAGACATAGGCGCGGCAGGCGCTCGACGCGGCGTACATGTCGGCGAGCTTGCCTTGGATCAGCTGGAATTCGCCGATCGGCTGGCCGAACTGCTTCCTGTCGTGGATGTAGGGGATGACCACATCGAGACAGGCCTGCATGATCCCGAGCGGCCCGGCGGCGAGCACCGCGCGCTCGTAATCGAGCCCGCTCATCAACACCCGCACGCCGTCATCGACCGCGCCGAGCACATTCGCTTCCGGCACCTCGCAATCCTCGAACACCAATTCCGAGGTCGGCGAGCCGCGCATCCCGAGCTTGTCGAGCTTTTGCGCCGGGAGGAAGCCCTTGAAGCCCTTTTCAACCAGAAATGCGGTGATGCCGCGCGCCCCGGCATCGGGCCGGGTCTTGGCATAGACGACGAGCGTGTCGGCGTAATGCCCGTTGGTGATCCACATCTTGGTGCCGTTGAGGACATAGCGGTCGCCTTGCCGGTCGGCGCGCAATCGCATCGATACGACATCCGAGCCAGCGCCGGTTTCGCTCATCGCCAAGGCTCCGACATGCTTGCCCGAGATCAGGTCAGGCAGATATTTGCGCTTTTGCGCCGCGCTGCCGTTGCGGCGAATCTGGTTGACGCAAAGGTTCGAATGGGCGCCGTAGGAGAGGCCGACCGAGGCCGAGGCGCGGCTCACCTCCTCCATCGCGACGCAATGGGCGAGATAGCCCATGCCCGCGCCGCCATATTCCTCCTCGACCGTGATCCCGTGCAGGCCGAGCGCGCCCATCTGCGGCCACAACTCGATCGGAAACCGGTCGGTCTTGTCGATCTCGGCGGCAATGGGCGCGATCTTCGCTTCGGCAAAATCGCGCACGCTGCCCCGCAGCATGTCGATCTCCGGGCCGAGATCGTGGTCGAGCATAGACACCCGGGTGTTCTGCATCCGGTCATTATGGCACCCGCACCGGATTTGACGAGAGGCGCTCGCCGGCATCGACGATAGCGGATCAGCGCCACCTTATCCGGCGGACAATGTCGGAGCGGTCGTCGGTCCACAGCGTCCCGGAAGAGGGGGCCTCCGGCGGCAGCCAGCCTGCGCTTTTGGTTTACGAGCGGCAAAAACGCCCGCTATGGGACACCGCCGGTCAGGAATCTCAGCCGGTTGCGCGGCCTGAAGCGGGCCGCAGGTTAAATCGATAGATACCGGACGATGGAGCTTGGTGCGGTCGAGAAGACTCGAACTTCCACGGAGTTTCCCCCACAGCGACCTCAACGCTGCGCGTCTACCAGTTCCGCCACGACCGCACGCAAGCAGGTTTTTCAAACCAGGCCCACGCTGTCAAGGACGAGCGGAGCCGAAAAACCTGCTGGAGTTAAACCATTGCAGGATTTTCGTGATCGCGGGACCCGATCACGAACATCCTGCTTTGGGCCTGCGCTTAACAAATCCAAGGTATCATATCAAGCGCGATGGGCTTGGAGATCAGGGGATTCGCATTGGGGATTTTGAAGAAAGGGCTTGCCTTTAGCGGCGAATCGGATTGGGAGCATGGGATTCGGTGGAGGGTTCCATGGAGCGGTTTTCCTCGTGGTTTGGGGGTCTTGAGGATCCGCGTGATGACAATGCCCGGCACGATCTGCACGAGCTGCTGGGGATCGCGCTATGCACAAATTTTGGCACAATTTTGTGTGGCGGGGAGGATTGCTCGGACATGGCGTTGTTCGGGCGCGCCAAAGAGCCGTTTCTGCGACAATTTCTGCGGCTGCGCCATGGCATTCCGAGCCACGACACCTTCAGCCGGCTGCTCGATCCGGGGCAGTTTAGGCTGATCTTTAGAACTCATACACCCATCGCGCCTATTCCGTGGCCCGCTCCGGCGCTGCCGCGCGGAGGCGTGTATCGGCGATCGGCAAGAGGCGGGCGAGGCGCGCCGCCCAGGCGGCTTGTCCGGCCTCTTCGCCGATCAGGTCCTGGCGGATCTCGATTTCGACATGCGGCAGGCCCCGGCCCTCGGCATGGACTGGTACCGTGTAGTCGCTCGCCTCGGTGATCGCGTAGGGAGCGTTGTCGCCGACCGCCAGCTCGCCCTCGCCGCGCAACAGATCGAGCAGGATGTGGGCGAGGCGGGCATCGCGATTGTAGAGAATCCCAACCTCGATGTTCCGGGTCTCGCCCTTGAACACCGGGGTGAAGCTGTGCATCGCGATCAGCACGGTTCGCCGCATGGTTGGTTGCCCGGGCGCGCCGCGGCGGTCGAGCAGTTCGGTAATGCGCTGATGATAGGGCAGGAAAATCTCGCGGCGGCGCGCCTCGCGCTGCGCCGGCTGGATGGCCTCATTGCCGGGGATGGCGGTCAGCTCGCTGATCGTCGGTATCGAGCTGGCCCAGCCCGGGTGGCGGTTGCAATCGATGACGAGACGCGAATATTCCTGCAATACCGCGGTGGCGTCGAGCGCCTGCGCCAGCTGTTCGGTAACCCCGGCGATGCCGATATCCCAGGCGATATGGCGCTCGAGCTCGCTCTGCAGCAGGCCAAGGTTGCCGAGCGGCCGAGGGATCGCGCGCCCGGCATGGTCGGCGGTCAGAAAAAACTCGGAAGCTCCGGTCGGCCGCAACACGCGGACCGGCACCGGATCGCCCTCGCCGATGAGGCGCGCATGGTCATCACGCGTCATGGAGTCTGGCGACGGATGCCATGGCAAGCGGCAACCTCGGCATCCCGCCGGCTTGTCGCCCCCGCCCCTTGAACGATAGCCACAGGATCACCAACTCTCGGAATCCGGGAAATTCCGGCCTTATGAGTTGTCAATCGCGCGGCGGAGAGCGGCGACAAACGGCGACTTACCCTCGTTTTGCGCCAACCAAGCCGATCAAACGATCCAGGCGGAAGTGACGCCATCCGGATTTTATCCCGCAAGCCAGCCGCAATCATGGAGCTCAGCCTCCGGCACCCCGGGATTCGTAAATTCATGATGCCAAGTCGTCAAGAAAACTTCGATAAACCGGGATTTCCGCTGCGGCTCTTCGCCGCCGCCATGCTGATCAGCCTTTTGGCCACCGTGTTGAGCGGCTGGCAGTTCTGGCAGCTATACATTCGCTTTAGCGACTCGACGGCGCGGCAGCTGCAGCTGATCGAGTATGTCGGTCGCATCATGTTGTTCGACGAAATTCTGACGATGTCGGCACGCCTGACGGCCGCGACGGAGGATTTCAGCTACGAAAGGCGCTACGACAAGTTTGACGCGGAGCTGGACGCGCTGATCAAGAACACCGAAGGGGCCCTCGACCAACCGCAGATCCGGCAATTTGTTGCCGAGACCGATGATGCAAACCAGAAACTGGTGGCGATCGAGCGCCGTGCCTTTGCCTTGGCCCACCAGGGACAACGGGATGAAGCAACCGCGCTGCTGGCCAGTCCTGAATATTTAAAATGGAAAAACGTCTATGCCGACGGCATGGAAAAGACGGCTCTGGCCGTGCGAGAGGTACTCCAAACAGAGCGGCGAGGTATGCGCAATCTCTCTGCCGTGCTAGTGGCTTCGAGCGGACTCAGCCTACTGATCCTCCTGGCGACATGGTTTTTTGGAGTGCGGGCTGCGCACCGCTGGGCCGATGAGCAGATCCGGTCGGAAGCGGTGTTGCGTACCGTCCGTGACGAACTGGAATTGCGCGTTACAGAACGCACCGCCGAACTTGCCGCGCACGCCAGCATTATCGGAGAGCTGGCGTCGATGGTGCAGCGGCTGCAGAGTTGCGGAACCAACGACGAGATCGCCGACACGGTAAGCCGTTTTGCGCCCTGGATCCTGCCGGGAGTCCCGGGTGCGTTGTGCGTTCTGAGCAACTCGAGGAATCGGTTGCGCATCGTGGCGGCCTGGAATGAGCCGGTCGGGATCGCGTCCGATTTCGCTCCCGCCGAGTGCTGGGGATTGCGGCGTGGCCAGACCCACATCGTCAACGGCGCCGGCCGTGAGGTCGTCTGTGCGCATGTGAATCAGAGCAAGGTGACCGGGTACAGTTGCCGGCCGCTGGTAGCGCATGGGGAAATGCTTGGTTTGCTTTACCTCGAAGCGGTTTCGGCATCGACCGTCGCTGGAGCCGAAGACGCTGAGGCCAGCCATGATCTCGATGTCTTCGCGGAGAATATCTCGCTCGCTCTGGGCAATCAGCGCCTGCACGAGAAATTGCGTGACCAGTCGATCCATGATCCGCTAACTGGCCTGTTCAATCGCCGCTACCTTGAAGAGGCACTCGAACTGGACATCGCCCGGGCTGCCCGGGGTGCCACTTCCTTGAGCCTGATCATGGGCGATGTCGATAACTTCAAGCAATTCAATGACACTTTCGGCCATGATGCGGGCGATCTCGTCCTGAAACGGGTCGCCGAGGCGATTCAGGCGAAAATTCGCGGCGGCGACCTGGCCTGCCGTTACGGTGGCGAGGAATTCCTGATCTTGCTCCACAGCGCCGAGCTTCGCCAAGCCCGCGAACGGGCAGACATGATTCGCGAGGCGATCAAGTCGATCGAACTGGCCTTGCACGGCCAGATGCTTGGTTCGGTTACCATTTCGCTCGGTGTTGCAACGGTGCCGGTCGATGCAGCCGAGGGCGCGGCGATGATCACGGCTGCGGATGCGGCGATGTATGCGGCGAAACATGCCGGACGCGACCGGGTCGAAGTCGCGTCGATAAGCGGCGAAGAGGTTTGGATGGCCGTGGCGAACACGAATCGTTGAGTGCAGTAATTCCAGTCGCGCATCCGGGCCGACAGGCTCGGGCGTGAAACCGCTTGCTGCTTCAGAGATGAACGCTGAACCGCGTCGGCCGCGACCGTGCCGTCCGCGTGGCGGTCAGTAGATTTCGGCGTAGCGGGCGCAGGTGGCGGCCTCGCTCAGCCCGTCGATGACCCGCAACTCGGCCCGCTTGAAGCGCATGTAGACATCGAAAAACGTCTCGCCGAACCACTCCCGCGCCGCCTGGCTCGCCGCCAGGCCATCGAGCGCTTCGCCGAGCGAGCGCGGCAGCGGGCGCACGCCGGCCGCCTGCCGCTCGGCCTCGCTCATGTCCCAGAAATTCCGCTCGGGGCTGGGGGGCAGCGAGCGGTTGTGGCGGATGCCGTCGACCCCGGCCCAGACCAGCGCGCCGAGCGCCAGATAGGGGCTCGCCGCGGCGTCGGCGACGCGATATTCGACGTTGAATTGCTGTGCCGCGCCGTCGCCGCCGAAGATCGGGCAGACGCGAATGCTGGCGCCGCGATCCTGCACGGCGATATTGCCCCAGGTCGGCGCCCAGCGATTGGGGCGCAGGCGGTAATAGGAGACCGCCGAGGGCGCGGTGATCGCGGTCAGCACCGGCAGATGGTGGAGAATCCCGGCGACGAAGCGTTCGCCGATTGGGGTCAGCCTGTACGGGCGGCCCGCATCATGGAACACCGGCCGGTCGGCGCCGTCACGCAGGCTGAAATGGATATGCGTGCCGTTGCCGACGCCATCGGGGTCGAGGATCGGCGCAAAGATCGCGCGATGGCCGAGGCGGTGGGCGACCGCGCGAGCCATCTCGCGCTGGATGACAGCCTCGTCGGCCGCGCGCAGACCGCGCGCCGGGTCGATCGTCACCTCGTATTGCCGCGCCCCGTATTCGGGCAGGAAGCTGTCGGGGGTGAGCCCGGCTGCCCGCAGCGCGGCCATGTAGCTCTCGCCGAAGCTGCCCTGCCGGCGATAGGCGTCGAGCGCGTAGGTCGCGCCCGGGCGGTCTTCGACCCCGGTATAGACGAATTCCTGCTCGAAGGCGGCAAAGAGGGTGAGCCCGGCCGCCCTGTCGAGCTCGTTCAGCGCGGCCAAGGCGCGGCGCAGGAAATGCCGCGGGCAGCATTCCCAGTGTTGTTCGTCGGTGGTCAGGATATCGGCGAGGTAAAAGCGCTCGGCGGCACCGTCGTCGAACTCGACCTCGACCTTGGTGCTCGGGTCCGGCACCAGCATCAGATCGCCCTCGGTGCCGAACGGCGTGTCATAGATCGGGCCAAACGGCGACATCATGATGTTGCTGTGGGTCAGCCCGACGCCCTTCTTCAGGCGCCGGGGCAGCTCCGCCGCGGGAAACCCCTTGCCGCGGACCAGCCCGGCGAGGTCGCAGGTGCCGACGAAAACCAGCGGTTCGCGGTTCACGGGCAGTTTCCTCCGAGCAGGGCGGCCGCGGCCGGTCCGCTAGCGCAAATTCGGGTCATGTCGGCTCGCACCGTGCCGGCCCCTCACCCTCCC
>CAYMRQ010000114.1:12494-14739 GCA_964392845.1 uncultured Rhizobium sp. | reverse complement strand
AACAGCTGGCAGAATACCGGGCCGGGGATGAAGCGGAATGAGCGCCGCCCGCTTTCGCTTTCCTCGAGCACTTCGGAGCCGAGAATGTCGGCGGGCATCAAATCGGGGGTGCATTGGATGCGCTTGTCGTCGAGCCCGAGGATCGTGCCGAGCGTCTCGACAAGCCGCGTCTTGGCGAGCCCGGGCACGCCGATCAAGAGCGCATGGCCGCCCGACAACAGCGTGATCAAGGCTTGCTCGATCACCTCGGCCTGGCCGAAGATGATCTCGCCGACGCGCGCGCGGACCAGGCTCAGGCGCTCGCCCAGCGCTTCGACCTCGGCGACGAGATCCGCCTGACCCGTGCTTCCCTGGGCGGCGTTTACGGATATGGTTGAACTCACGCTGTCCGATCCCTCTTCACACGCGGTGCCGGTGCCGACACTGATGGAAAACTCCGCCCCGGGCAATTCCTCCGCAACCCCCGACCGCGAGGGGCGTCCGCCGGCGATCGAGCTCGGCGATCTCGACATGCGGATCGCCCGCGACGGCACATGGTTTTATCGCGGGTCTGCGATCAATCGGATGCCGCTCGTCAAACTGTTCGCCTCCGTGCTGCGCCGCGAGCCCGACGGCCTCTATTGGCTGGTGACCCCGGCCGAACGCGGCCGGGTCACGGTCGAGGACGCGCCGTTCGTCGCGGTCGCCGTCGACCGAGAAGGCGAAGGCCGCGACCAGCATCTGATCTTCCGCACCAATCTGGACGAGATTGTGACGGCGGGCCCTGACCACCCTCTGCGCGTCGAGACCGCTGCGGATGGCACGCCGGCGCCCTATATCCTGGTGCGGCCCGGGCTTGAGGCACGGCCCGGGCTTGAGGCAAGGCTCGCGCGCCCGGTATTTTACGAGCTGGTCGAGCTGGGCCATGAGGAGCCGATCGCCGGCGAGAGCCAGTTCGGGGTGTGGAGCGCCGGCCGGTTTTTTCAGCTCGGCGACCCAGGTGAGGAAATTTAGGCAGTTTTATTTGTTATTGTCGTCCCGGCTTTCGCGGGGACGACAAGAAAGGGCTCTATCCAGCACATGATCCGAGCTCGCGCGATCGAGCGCCTGGCCGACCGGAAACCCGGCCGGCGCGGCTTTGGCGGCACGGACGATCCGGAAGAGGCGGCCGCGTTTCGCCACGCCCTGCGCGGCGATCATGATCTCAGTCCCGGGCTCAACCCCGGGATGACCCCGCCGAGCACCGCGCTGCGGCCGGCCGCGGTGCTGGTGCCGCTGGTCGACCACGCGGGCGGCATGTCGGTGCTGCTGACCCAGCGGACCGCGCATCTGACCGCGCATGCGGGGCAGATCTCGTTTCCCGGCGGCCGCATCGAGCAGCATGACCCCGACGCGGTCGCCGCCGCGTTGCGCGAGACCGAGGAGGAGGTCGGGCTTATGCGCGACCGGGTCAGCGTGATCGGCCGGCTTGACACTTACGTCACCGGCACCGGCTTCGAGATCACCCCGATCGTCGGCATCGTCGCGCCGCCCTTCGCGCTGGCGATCGACCCCTACGAGGTCGCCGAGGCGTTCGAGGTGCCGCTCGCCTTCATTCTCGACCGGCGCAACCATCAGCGCATCGAGCGCGCGGTCGGCGCGCGCAGCCGCAGCTTTTTCGTGCTCCCCTTCGAAGGCCGCAACATCTGGGGCGCCACCGCCGGGATCCTGGTCAATTTGGCCGAGGTCCTGGCAGATTGAAGGAGTCATGCTTCGGGTCTTTTTGACGATCGTGCTGCCCCTTCTGTTGCCGACCGCGCTCTATCTGTTTTGGCTGCGAGTCGCGCATTGGTGGCCCTGGGGGTCGCAACCGGAGTCGCAGCGAAGTGAGGAGGTGCGCTGGGCCGCCCTGCCCTGGGTTTGGCTGGCCGGAGCCGGTGCGCTGCTGCTCGCCCTGGTGCTGTTTGTCGTGACCGTCCATTTCGGCACCTCGGAGCCGGGAATCTACGTGCCGCCGCGCTGGGAGGACGGCCGGATCATACCCGGCCATGTCGAGCCCGGGCGCAGCCAATGAAAAAGAGGTTGTCATTGCGAGGAGCGGCCCCCGGACGGCCGCCCGCCAAGGCGGGCGTTCCGGGGGGACGAAGCAATCTCGTTCGGGTCGAATCCGAGGCAACGAGATCGCATCGCTTCGCTCGCGATGACAGAAGGCTTCGGTGACCAGGATCGCGCCGCTGGCGTCGATCCACCTCGGGCACTCCCGGGAGAAACCGCCTGAGCTCGATCG
>CAYMRQ010000114.1:8586-12484 GCA_964392845.1 uncultured Rhizobium sp. | reverse complement strand
CCTGCTCGAGGCGCTGAGAGAGGCCGGCATTGCGGCGCGCTTTGTCGGCGGCTGCGTGCGCGATGCGCTGATCGCCCCGGGGCTCGGGCGCCCGATCGCGGATATCGACCTCGCCACCCCGGCCCCCCCCGTCGAGGTCACCGCCGCGCTCGACAGGGCTGGAATCAAGGTCGTGCCGACCGGGATCGCTCACGGCACCGTCACCGCAGTGGTGCCGCCGCGGCATTTCGAGATCACCACCTTGCGGCGCGATGTCGAGACCTACGGCCGGCGCGCGCGGGTTGCCTTCGATGCCGATTGGGCCGAAGACGCCGCGCGTCGCGATTTCACGATCAACGCGATCTACCTCGACCCGGACGGCACGGTGCACGACCCGGTCGGCGGGCTTGCCGACCTCGCCGCCCGGCGCGTCCGCTTTGTCGGCGAGGCGGCGACGCGGATCGCCGAGGATGTGCTGCGGGTGTTGCGCTATTACCGCTTCGCGGCGCGCTTCGGCAGCGGCGAAGCGGATCCCGCCGCGCGCGCCGCCTGCCGGGCAGCCGTGACGCTGTTGCCGAAGCTCTCGGCAGAGCGGGTCGCGCAGGAGCTGATCCGGCTGCTGGAGGTGCCCGATCCCGTCCCGGCATTGCGCATGATGGCCGAGGACGGCGTGCTCGCCGCGATCCTGCCCGAGGCGACCCAGCTCGACCGGCTCGCAAGGCTGATCGCGCTCGAAGCCCCCTCTCGTCCACTGCGCGAACTCGCTCCCCCGCTTGCGGGGGAGGGTTGGGGTGGGGGCAAGCCGGACCCGCTGCGCCGGCTCGCGGCGCTGGTCGCGGTCGACGCCGAGGGCGCGGCCGGGCTGGCCGAGCGGCTGCGCCTGGCGAACGCCTGGCGCGATCGGCTCATCGGCCTCGCGCCGCCCTGGCCGGTCGATCCGGCGGCCAGCGTGAAAGCACAACGACGCGCGCTGTACCGGCTTGGCGCGGAGAGGTACTGCGACCTCGCGCTGCTGAGCGCAGCGCAAGGCGACATGGATGAGACGCGGCTCAAGAAACTGCTGGCTCTGGCCGCCGGCTGGACCCCTCCGGCGTTCCCGCTTGCCGGGCGCGACGTGACGGCGCTCGGCATCCCGCCCGGGCGCCAGGTCGGCCAGTTGCTCGGCGAGGTACGCGGCTGGTGGGAGGACGGCGATTTCGCCGCCGACCGCCCGGCGTGCCTTGAAAAACTTCAGAAGCTTGCGGCTGCCGAGCCAAACGGCGCTCAGTGATCCGCGTCTTCTATCACACGATGCGATGGAACGGGTCGAATGTGGGAACCGCAAACTGCGCGAAATCGCGAAGGTTGCGGGTCACGACCGTCAAATTGCGGACCAGCGCGGTGGCCGCGATCATCGCATCCTCGATGAGATCGTCTGATCGCCGGTGCATCAGACGGGCCCAACGGCGAAAGATCACCTCGTCCATCGGGATTATGCTGTAGGAAGCCGCAACCGCGTCGATCCAGCCCTCAATCGAAGCCGCTTTTTCGGGATCCTGGCGCCTGGTCAACTCGACGCCGGCCTGCAACTCGCCGAAGCTGACGGCCGCGATAAATAGCTGACTGCCGACGGAATCCGAGAGCCAAGCAACAACAGCCGGGCTCGGCCGCGAACGGCGCAGTTCGGAGATGACGTTCGTGTCGAGGAGATACATCTATTCGAAAGCAATCGGTTTCCGTCGGCGCAGTCCGCCACGCTTCGGGTAAGGCAGGCCTCCTTCGAACCGCGGCTCGGGCGCGAGAAGCAGCTCCTTGAGGGTTGGCCGAGCCCGTTGCTGGAGGCTGCGCCACTCGTCGATCAGCACCAGCACGGCCGTTTCGACGCCTCGCTTTGTGACGATTTGGGGTCCCTCGGTGATGCTCCTTTCGAGCAGCTCGCTGAAGCGGGCTTTCGCCTCCTGCACCGACCAACTCATTTGCGTGGTCCCTTCTAACTAGTCATCTAGCTAGTCATTCTGATCGAACGCCGCAAGACCTGTATCAGGATGGGCAACCGCCTTATGCGGATGAATGTTGCCGCGTAAAGGGTCAGCCTGGCCGAAACGCGCGCAGGAAGGTGGCAACGGCGCTCGCCGCCGCGGCGCCGAGCGCTGCCGGATCAGCGGGATTTTCGAGCCGCATCAAGCTGTGCAGATGGATTTCGCCGCGCGCCAGTGCGGCGAACTGCTCGGCAGCCAGCCGCGGATCCGGGATGGCGAGCGAGCCGGCCTGGGCGGCGCGGCGCAGGAAGGCTTCGATCTGCGCTCGCTGGCGCTCCGGCCCGGCCGCCCAGAAAACCTGCCCGAGCACCGGAAAGCGGGTGACCTCGCCGACGATGATGCGATTGAGCGAGATCGCCTCGGGCGACAGCACGAGGTCGAGAAAGCGGTGCGCGATCGTGGTCAGCGACGCCGCGATATCAAGAGGATCGAGCGCCTCTGCCGAGAACCCGCCAAAGCGCCGCTCGCTGACCCGCGCGACGATCGCGCCGAACAGTTCTTCCTTGCCGGTGAAATGGGCGTAGACGGTCGCCTTCGAGACGCCGGCCTCGCGCGCGATCGCGTCCATCGTAACAGCGCCGAAACCGCCGGCGAGAAAGGCACGCTCGGCAGCAGCGAGGATCGTCTCGGCCTTGCCGCCCGGTGCCAAGCGGCCGGCGACAAGCTGCGGCACGCTCATCGGTCAACCCTCGTATCGGGTTTTGCGGGTGGATTACATCTGGCGCGCTTCTCACCAGCAGACTAAACTAAACTGAACGGTTTAGTCTAGTTTGGTCTTTCCCCCGCAATGCGCAGCATCGCTTTAATTCTGCTCCTGGCAATCCTGCTGGCGCTTGGCGCCGGCACGGGGTGGTACTGGTGGACGGAATGGCGCTTCCAGCAATCGACCGATGACGCCTATGTCCAAAGCGACATTACGGTGATCAGCCCAAAGGTCGAGGGCTACATCAAGGAAGTCCGGGTCGGAGAAAACCAGCCGGTTGCGGCGGGCCAGGTGCTGTTCGTCGTCGATGAGCGCGACTTCGCCGCCAAGACCGCGCAAGCCGAGGCGGCGGTGGCGACCGGGGAGGCACTCGTCGCGACCTTTGCGAGCCGGCTCAGTTTGCAGCAGGCGATGATCGAGCAGGCCGGCGCGACGGTGCAATCGGCCGAAGCCGATTTGAGCCGCGCCCGGCTCGACTACAGGCGATACGCGACGCTGGCCACCAGCGACTTCGCGAGCCGGCAGCGCCTGGAAACCGCCGAGGCCGATTCGCGCAAGGCCGAGGCCGCGCTCGGCAAGGCGCGCGCGGCGCTTGGCGCCGAACAGAACCAGCTCGCCGTGCTCGGATCGCAGCAGCGCGAGGAAGAAGCGCGTCTGTTGCAGGCCCGCACCAGCCGGCAACTTGCCCGAAACGACCTCGACAACACGATCATCCGCGCGCCGATCGCTGGCGTCGTCGGCAACCGCGCCGGCCGGGTCGGCCAATATGTCAAGCCCGGGACGCAGCTCCTCTCGCTGGTGCCGCTGCCCCATGTCTACGTCACCGCCAATTTCAAGGAGACCCAGCTGACCCATATGCGGCCCGGCCAGCCCGCCGAAATCTCGGTCGATGCCTATCCCGATCAGCCGCTGACCGGCCGCATCGAGAGCTTTGCACCGGCCAGCGGAGCGCAGTTCAGCCTGTTGCCGCCAGACAACGCGACCGGCAATTTCACCAAGATCGTGCAGCGCGTGCCGGTGCGCATCGCGCTGCCGGCGGACGGGCCGCTCGCCCGGCTGCTGCGGCCCGGTCTTTCGGTCACCGTGACGGTCGATACCCGCGCCGAGCCAGGCGCCGGGGCTGTCGCCGACCCCGCGCACATTGTCGGCACCGCGCAAATGCAGCAGACGGCGCCGGGCGCTGCCGTCAAGCAATGAC